>NZ_JBFAQY010000015.1:0-210530 GCF_040678965.1 Streptosporangium sp. NPDC049248 | reverse complement strand
TGTCCGAGGATCGACGCGGACGTGCTGGCCGCGGCTCCACGGCTGCGGGCGGTCGTGCACGCCGCAGGCAGCGTCAAGGGGCACCTCACCGCCGGCCGGGGCTCCTCGCCTTCTCCGTTCGGGGACGCCGCTCAGAAACGGCCCCAGTCGTCGGCGGCGGCGCGCCAGACGTCGATGTTGCGCGGGTCGACGGCCATCCTGCGGGGCCGGTGCGTCTCGTGCTCCTCGGGGGTGAAGACCCGGTGGCCGTCGCACAGCTCGTACCTGGGCCCGTGCTTGGGTTCGAACATGTAGAAGGCGATCGAGGTCGACGCGGAGTGGTTGACCATGTCGGACGCGATCGGCACCCCCTTGTACAGGGCGCGCGCCCTGCCACGCATGACGTGGTCGAGGCTCTTCATCATGAAGCACAGGTGAGCGACGTAGTACTCGTTGTTGCGCTGCAGGGCCAGGCTGTGGTGGTAGCGGTCCTCCGCCCGCAGGAACACGGTGCCGTCCCCGACGTAGTCGGAGGGCAGGAAGCCGAGCACCCCGGTGTAGAAGGCCAGCGTCTCGTCGTACTTGTCGGTGGCGATGAAGGGATGCACGAGGTCGAGCGGGCGCAGCTCGATGACAGGCGCCTCGGCGTACTCCTGGAACTCGGTGAACAGCTCCACGACCAGCCCGTTCGGGTCGCTCACGCCGAAGCCGCGCTGGCACAGGCCCTTCATCCTGTCCTGCAGGGGCAGCACCTCCAGCCCCGCCGCGAGCACCCTCTCCCTCAGGTCGTCGAGGACCTCGTCGGACTCCACGCTGAAGCCGATCGCGACCGTGTGCGACGTCTCCCTGCCGGGCTCGTGGAGCAGTTCCACGCAGTGGTGCTCGATGTCGGCGCGCAGGTAGGCGTACTCGTCGTCGTGCTGTTCGAGCTGGAGACCCACGTGATACCGGAGGAACTCAATGGTCTCCGCCATGTCCGGCACCGCGATCCGGGCGTACTCCATCCCGTACGGTGCCCGGGGACGGGCGTCAGCTGTCATGGTGCCTTCCTCATTCCTTCTTGGTTCTTCGTGACGTGCTCGTCGTGAGGTGCCGGTCAGCAGTGGAGGCTGACGATGGCCTGCCGCTCGATCACCGGCCGCCAGCGCAGCCGTACGAACTCCTCGTGCGAGGAGCTGTGCAGGTAGTCCAGCAGTTCCTGCTCGGAGTCGAACCCGACGACGAAGCCGTGCGTCATGCTCGTGTCGCGCGTGCTGACGTTGGGCCCGCAGGCCCAGTCGCGCATGGCCGGATACCTGCTCGGGAACGTCTCCAGCTCCGCCAGGACCGCCGCCACCGTCTCGGCCGGCACGTCCTCCTTGAAGCGGAAGACCAGCATGTGCTTGATCATCAGAGGATGAAGCTCAGCCGTGCGCCCGGGTCCATGGCCTCCATGGCGGGAATCGACCTGCGGAACCTGAAGCGGAGCCCCTCGTCCTCGATCAGCAGGACATGCTCGTAGCGGCCCACGTAGCTGTAGGTCCCGCCGTCACGGTAGCGGTGAATGATGAAGTTGGCACTCACCCAGACCGTTTTGTCGCCCTGCTCCAGGATGAGCACATTGGAGATCATCCGATGGGTCCTGGAGTGCGGGTTCTCCGCGTGCGCCTTGCGGCTCTTGAGCCGCTTCACCCTGGCCTTGATGAGGTCGTAGTCGTCGCACATGAAGGAGCCGGCCGAGGAGCTGTCCCAGCCCTTCCAGTCGGTGGTGGCGACCTCCATGCGCCCACCCTCCTCGAAGAGGGTGAACCACTCGTCGAGGCGCCACTCGTCGAGCAGCGACGCCTCGCGATAGAGGAAGTCCTCCACCTCGTGCCGGGTGATGGTCCTGCCGCCCACGGCGCTCTCCTTACTCTTCTTACCGTCCATCGACTCGGTCCCGGCCCGCTCAGTCCTGGCCCACGACGGTGGCCCAGTGACGCCAGAAGCTGCGCATCGCGCCCTCGTCGATGGAACGGCCCTGGTTGCCCTTTTGCTCGTTGGCCATGCCGCGCGACATGTCACTCCAGTCGAAGGCGGGGTCCGCCGCGTTCGCGGTCGCCTCGATCCCGCGCTGCACCGCCTCGTACGCCTCGATGTCGTCCGGCGTCGCGAGGCCGCCGGGGCCGACGAAGCTGACCATCGTCTTGATCCGCAGTGCCCGCACCTCGGCGGGCTCGTCCGCCTCGACGAACTGCCAGGCCCGCACGTTGGTCTGGCCGGCGGAGACCGGATCGAGCTGGCGGATGGTCAGCGCCTCCAGGTCGAACAGGAGCAGGTTGGGGAAGACGAAGAGGATACGACTGGCGTCGGCGACCTCCCTGGCCAGCTCGGGGCCGAGCCGGTCCTCCATCTCCTGGCGCTTGAGAGCCGTCCGCTCCTTCTCCGCCTCGCCGAACCTCGGCTCCCAGACCATGCCGATCCGCCCGTTGTGGCCGGTCAGGATGAGCAGTCCGTGGCCGCCGCCGAGGTCGTAGGCGTACTGGTCGTCGTCGGTGACGGCGAAGCCGGTCTCGCGCAGGTAGCCCACGAAGGTGTTGTGGGTGGGCGCGAAGTGGTAGCCGTCCATCGCGTTCTCGACCGCGAGCTTCCAGTTGCCCTTGACCGAGTACAGCTGCACCCCGGGCACGGTCTCCATGCCCGCGGGACCGATCTTCGCGGTCAGCGACATGTAGTGGGCGGCCTTGCCGAGGTGGGTCATCAGGTCGGGCACGTCCGGGTCGAAGGCGACGAACACGAAGCCCTCGTGGCTCTGGATCCTGGGCACCGAGCGCAGCTTCATCGCCTCGCGGAACTCCGGCACGTCGACGTACGCGTCGTCGCCGGGCAGCGCCGAGAGATCACCCGAGTTGCTGAACACCCACGCGTGGTAGAAGCACTGGAAGAACTTCGTGTTGCCCTCGCTGTGCCGGCAGAGCACGGTGCCTCGGTGGGTGCAGGCGTTGAGGAAGACCTGGACCTCGCCGGAGGAGTCGCGGCAGAAGATCAGCGGGCGCCCGCCGAGAGTCCTCGTCTTGAAGTCGCCCGGCTTGGGGATCTCCGTCTCGTGACCGAGGTAGAGCCAGGTGTGCCCCCAGATCTTGGAGATCTCCGCCTGGAAGACCTCTTCCGACCGGTAGGCGGACCTGTGCACCTTGAACGACAACGCCTCCCCATCCTCCTTCACGAGGGAGGAGATCGGATATCCCTGTGTCAGCTGCGTCATCGCGGCGCCTGGCCTTCCTACGGACTTTGAACGAGAATTCGAGATGCCATCTCGCTATGTGATGCTGCTACCACGCCATCGCGGTGTCAAGTGCCAGTCTTCACGCCGAAATCTTCGGTTACTCCCTGTTAACGGCGACGCAACACTTGTCGAGTTTTCTCAGCCGGTGACAGCGACGTATCCCCCGTGGAGGGACAATGCTCCAGCCGAAGACCGGCCGCATCGATGGTTCCCACTACCTCCCCACCAGCCCGGACACCAGCCTCTGGGGCCTGTTGCCCAACCGCGACCACCGGCACGTGCTCCACGTCGAGTCCGGCGACACCGTCACCATCGATACTCTCAGTCACGAGGGAATCCTGGAGGACCAGGGTCGTGATCCGGTCTCCTACCTCGCCGGGTTCGGCGTCGGCGCCGACCAGGTGCTCACCGACGCACGCGACCTGGCCGCCTCCGACGTCGCCCACGACTACGACAACCACGGCCCGCACGTGGTGACGGGGCCGATCTCCGTCGCCGGGGCCCAACCCGGCGACGTGCTCAGGGTGGACGTGCTCAGCCTGCTGATCCGGGCGCCGTACGGGTTCGTCAGCAGCCGGCACGGCTACGGCGCGCTTCCCGGGGAGTTCCCCGAGACCGCCGCCGACACCGGCCCGCTCGCGGACGGCGCGCGGGAGTACAACAGCGTCTGCGTCTTCACCGAGGTGGTCGAGGAGGCCGGGCGCCTGCACGGCGTCATCCCGTTCGGCCGGGGGCGGGCGGCGCGCTTCCCGCTCGCGCCGTTCCTGGGCCTGATGGGGGTGACGGTCGACACCGGCGACCAGGTCCACTCGGTGCCGCCCGGCTCCTTCGGCGGAAACCTCGACATCAACGAGCTGCGGGTCGGGTCCAGCCTCTACCTGCCGGTACAGGTTCCGGGAGCCGGGTTCTACGCGGGCGACCCGCACTACGCCCAGGGCGACGGCGAGGTCGCCCTGACCGCGCTCGAGGCACCGCTGCGCGCCACCCTGCGCCTGTCGGTGATCCCCGCCAGGGAGGCCGGAACGCTCCTTGGCACACTCGGTGAGCCGTTCGCCGAGACCTCGACCCACTGGCTCCCCGTCGGCCTGCACACAGACCTCAACGAGGCCATGCGGCGTGCCGTACGGGCAGCCGTGACGTTCCTCGAACTCACCCAGGGCATGGAACGCTCAAGGGCGCTCGCCTACCTCAGCGCGGCGGCCGACTTCGAGGTCAGCCAGGTCGTCGACCAGGTCAAGGGGGTGCACTGCCTGATCAGGAAGGCCGACTTCGGGCTGTAGCCGCCGGGCCGCCCGGGATGCTAGCTCCCGGGCAGCCAGACGGAGTCGCCGAAGTCCGCCCGCGGCGGACTGAACACGTCGACGTTGACGCACGGCCCCTCGGTGGGCTCGACGTAGTGCTCCGCTCCCCGGGGAACCAGCATCATCGAACCGGCGGACATCTCGTGCGGCACGCCGTCGACGTAGTAGTTGCACCTGCCCTGCAGGATCAGTACGAGCTGATCGAAGTCGTCGTGCTTGTGCGGGTTGAGCGTCATGCCGACGGCCAGTTCGTGCCAGGCGAGCATGGTCTCGTCAGTGGAGTACACCTTGCGCCGGACACCCGGCCGGATCTCGGTCGCGGGGATGTCGTCCCAGTTGACGGCGGTGGCGTACAGCCGCTGGTTGAACACGGGCATTCCTTTCATCGATCCCACTTGTCCATCACCTCGCGCAGGGCCGAACCGAGGAGTTGCAGGTCCGAGCCGACGATGAGGTAACGCGCGGCGCCGAGGCCGCTCCCGGCGGCCGACTCGGCGTCCGCGCGGGCGAGCCAGCCGCCCGATGCCACCCCGGCGGCACGGGCCGCGTCGACGATCTCCTCCACCCGCGCGAGCAGCGCCTCCGCACCGGGAAGGCCCAGGCTGACGGCCAGGTCGGTGGTACCGACGAAGGCCACGTCCAGGCCGTCCAGCAGCTCCGGCAGCGGGTCACGGGTGGTGGCGGTCTCGACCTGCCCGACGAGCAGCGGCGGGTCCGCCGCCTCGGCCGCCAGGTAGGCCGCCAGGTCCACCGCGCCGAAGCCGGCGGCCGGGTGGGAGAGGCTGATGCTCCGCCGCCCGTGGGGGGCGTAGCGGGCCGCGGCGACCAGGGCGTCGCGCTCGGCGGCGGCGGTCAGCGTGGAGAGCTGCACTCCCGCCGCGCCCGCCTCCAGCACCCTGTTGATCAGCGGCGGATCCACGACCGGCACCCGGACCAGGGCCGGGATGCCCGTCGCGGCGGCATGCCGCACCAGGGAGATCACCGTCTCCGCCGACAGCGAGGAGTGCTCCAGGTCGACGACGACGAAGTCGAATCCGGCCTGCCGGGCGAGATCCACGGAGTCGACGGTGGGCAGCTTGACGAACGTGCCGACGACCCGCCCTCCACCGGTCAGCGCGGTCCGCAGTCTCCGTCTCGCCTCGCCGACCGGCGTCACCGGGCGGTGTCCAGGCCGCGCCAGGGCGACGTCTCCACGCGCTGCCCGCCGTGCAGGACAAGGGCCGGCTCCAGCCTGGGTGCCACGATCGAGTTGCCCGCCGCGTCGGGCAGGGTCGTCTCCTCGGTGTCCTCCAGCACCGTGACGTGGGCGGGACCGCCCTCGACGAGGGTGCCGTACCCCTCGGTGTCCAGGCCGAGCCGCCGGGCGGGGGCGATGGTCATCCGCGGCACGATCTCGTCCATGGTCATGCCGAGCGCCCGCAGCTTGGCGGCGCTGGTGACCAGGTCGAAGACCGGCCCGCGCCAGTTCCTGGCGCTGGTGTCGGAGGTGAGCAGGTCGGGCAGGAAGCCCTCGGCGATCGCCTTCCTGGCGACCTCGAAGCTGAGGTTGCTCTTGCCGTGGGCGCTGTCGAAGAGGACCCCGCGAGCCCGCGCGTCGAGCACCGCGGGAATGACCTTGTCGTCGTCGAGGATGCCGTGCGGCTTGCCGGTGTAGCAGTGCGCGACGATGTCCCCCGGGCGGAGCATCCCCAGAACCTCGGGCAGCGGCTCCTCGGTCTCCCCGATGTGGACCATGAGGGGCAGGCCCGCGTCGGTGGCCAACGCGAGGGAGCTCTTGAGCAGCGAGCGCCAGGCCGAGCCGACCACGTCCTCGGAGAGACGGATCTTGAAGCCACGGACCACGTCCGGGTTGTCCCGCGCCACGGCCAGCGCGTCCTCGGCGACCAGCGTGTCCGGGTTGAGCAGCTCGCCGAAACGGAAGTCGATCAGACCGAGCACCGAGACGTTGAGGAAGTTGACCAGGCGCATCTCGGCGGGCCGGACCACGAACTCGCGGAAGGCGGCGAAGGTCGAGGCACCGACCGTACCGGCGTCGGCGGCGGCGACCACTCCCCGGCGCAGATGGGCCTCGTCCGGCGGCGCCCCCACCTTCGAGACGTTCTCGAAGACATGGGTGTGCCCCTCGACCAGGCCCGGCATGACCCACTTGCCCGCGCAGTCGACGACCTCCCTGGCCTGCGCGGCGAGCGAGGGCGCGATGCGTGCGACGCGGCCGTCGGTCACGGCCACGTCGGTGACCGCGTGAGTGCCCGCCACGGGGTCGAAAACGGTACCGCCGGACAGAACAAGGTCGAACGAAATCTCGGTCATCTCATATCTCTCATCTCAGGGAACTGCGAAGGCTCTGGGAGGGGGGAAACTCAGCGGTACCGGGTGCGCAGCGGCAACACGCCGGCGACGGACACCTCCACCTCGTCACCGGGACACAGGAAGACTCCCCGGTCCTGGCCCGTGCCCGCCGGGGTACCGGTCAGCACGACGTCGCCGGGTCGCAGCGCGGCGAAGTGGGAGATCCTGGAGATCAGCTCGGGCACGGCGAAGATCAGTTCCGCCGTGCTGGAGTCCTGCCGGACCGTGCCGTTCACGCCGGTCCTGACAGTGATCCTCTCGGGGTCGTCGACCGCCGAGAGTTCGAGCACCGAGGCACCGAGCGCGCCGAAGCCCGGGAAGCTCTTGGCCAGGGTGGGGGTCGCGGTGGCGACCATGACGTCACGCGCGGTCATGTCGTTGGCCGCCGTGATGCCGGCGATGTGGTTCCACACCTCACCCGGCGGGGTGCGGTACATCGGCCGCCCGATCACGAAGGCGACCTCGCCCTCGTAGTCCACCTGGCTGGAGCGGTCCCGCGGCAGCGTCACCTCCGCTCCCGGTGCGGACACCGCCGAGGGCGACCGGAGGAAGAGGATGGGTTCTGAGGGTGCCGCCCGCCCGGTCAGGTGTGCCTTCGACAGGTAGTTCAGCCCCACCCCCCAGATGGCCCCGGTGCTGCCCAGCGGGGCCAGGAGTTCCCCCGGCTCGATCCGGCCCCGCTCCCGCGCGGCGTGCGCGGGGGCGAAGCCCTCACCTGCCGCGAGCAGTTCCGCCACGTCGGCGAAGGGCAGGTCCAGCAGGACGGCGCCGTCACCGCCGAGGTCGGCGTCGAGACGTGCCAGGCCCTGCGGCGTCGCGATCAGGTTCACGATTCCTCCCCGGAGAGTGAGGTACGGCGGTCGGAGGCCATGACCAGCCCGAAGACCTCGGCGCGCAGCTCGCCGAAGAGCGGGACCTGCTTGGTGTCGATCTGGTGGCGGGGGCGGTCGAGCCTGACGGTGATGTCCTCCACCACGACGGACGGCCCCTGGGAGAGCACCACGACCCGGTCCGACAGGTACACCGCCTCGTCGATGTCGTGCGTCACGAACAGGATGGTCGTCCCCGTCTCCGCCCAGATCTCCAGGAGCAGGTCCTCGAGGTTCGCCCGGGTCTGGGCGTCCACCGAGGCGAACGGCTCGTCCATGATGAGCATCTCCGGCTCCACGGCCAGCCCACGCGCGATCGCCACCCTCTGCTGCATCCCACCGGACAGCTGCCAGGGATACAGCCCTGCCGCGTGGCCGAGGTTGACCATCTCCAGCGCGCGCTCGACCCTCCGCTCGATGTCGGCGCGCGGGATGCCGCGGTCCCGGAGCGGCAGGGCGACGTTCTTCTCCACGGTCAGCCAGGGGAACAGCGAGCGGCTGTAGTCCTGGAAGACGACCGCGACGCCCTCCTGCGGGCCGGTCATCGCCTGCCCACGGAAGGTCAGCGATCCGCCGGTGACCGGGAGCAGTCCGGCGATGCACATCATCAGCGTCGTCTTGCCGCACCCGGACGGTCCCACCACGGAGACGAACTCCCCCCGCGAGACGGAGAAGTCGATGCTCCGGACGGCGAGCACGTCACCCTGTCTCGACCGGTACGACTTGGTCACGCCGTGTGCTTCGAGGATCGGCTCGGCGAGCCCGGCGGCGTGGCCGGGTCCCCCGCTGGTCTTGGTGGCTCCCACGGGAGACGTCCCTTCGGTGTCAGATGTCGTCACGAGGCGCGCTCCGAGCCCGCTTTGGCACCGCGGTGCCAGCGCAGTGCCGACCTCTCCAGCAGCGCGAAGGCGGCGTTGAAGAGGACGCCGAGGAGTGCGACAAGCAGGATCGCCGACCACAGCTCGGGGAAGCGGAACAGCTTCTGCTGTTCGACGATGTAGAAGCCGAGGCCGGAGGTGGCCGCGTACAGCTCCGAGATCACCATGAGCACCAGCGCGATGCCGATGCTGATGCGCATGCCCGCGATGATCGAGGGGCTGGCGCCGGGCAGCAGCACACTGAGGAAGTAGCGCCGCCTGGACAGCCGCATGCTCCGCGCGGTGGTGGTCACGACGGTGTCCAGACCCCGGACGCCGTCGTAGGTGTTGACGAGGATCGGCCACAGGCAGCCCAGCGCGATCAGGGAGACGTTCATCCCGCTGGTGATGCCGAAGAAGACGATCGCGATGGGGAGCAGCATCGTCACCGGCACCGACATGCCGAGCCTGATCAGCGGGTTGAGGAACGCCCCCGCCTGGCGCCACACGCCCAACACGATGCCCACGACGACGCCGATCGCGCATGCCAGGCCGTAGCCGGCCGCCAGGCGGGCGAGGCTGGGCAGCACGTCGGCCCAGAACTGGTCACTGAGGAACAGCGAGGCCGGGTCGCCGGAGAGCCAGTTGTCGACGAAGGCGACCACGATCCGGGAGAACGGCGGGATGAACAGCGACTCCGCCTGGCGGGCGACCACCTCCCAGACCACCAGCAGAACCGCGAGCAGCCAGAGCCACTGCGCCGCGCGGACCAGACCGCGCAGCAGACCTCGAACGCGGCTCATCGTCCCTCCCCCCGCTGGGCGTGGCCCCAGGGCACGAGCAGCCGCTCGGCGAAATGGAAACCGTAGTAGATCAGCATTCCGAGGATCCCGACGATCAGGATCCCGGCGTAGACGTAGTCGGGGCGCTGCGCCTCCTGGTAGGTCGTGATCACCGTGCCGACCCCGCTGGTGGCTCCGAGGAGCTCGGCGGAGAGCACCACGATGAGCGCGGTCGAGCTCGCCACGCGCAGGCCGGTGGCGATGGCGGGAGCCGCCGAGGGCAGCACGATCCTGGTCAGCAGCCTTCGCTGCCCCCAGCCCATGCTCCGTCCCGCGGTGAGCATCAGCGGCTCCGCGTCACGCACGCCGTACATCGCGTTGAGCAGGATCGGCCAGAAGACGGCGTAGACGCTCAACGAGACCTTCATCTGCGTCCCCAGCCCGAAGAGCAGGATGGCGACGGGCAGGAACGCCGACGAGGGGACGGACCTGGCCGCGTGCACCACCGCCGAGGCGGGGCGGTACAGCGTGGCGAAGTATCCCAGCGCCAGGCCGAGCGGGACGGCCACCACCGAGGCGACGAGCATCGAGATGACCCATGCCCACAGGGTCTGCACCACCTGACCGAGGAAGAGCGGATCGGTCAGCAACTCGGCGAGGCGCGCCAGGGTGTCCCCCGGATAGGGGAGCGAGTCCCGCGACACCGCTCCGGAACGGACCAGCAGGTCCCACACCACGAACATCGTCACGACACCGGCCGTGCCGAGGACCCAGGTGGGTGTGGGTCTTCTCGCCTGGGCGGCCGGTCCTGCCGGCTGTGCGACCGTCGTCACGGAGATCTCCTTCCCTCTCGCCGTCCGGGAGGTCAGGACCGGGCGAAGGCCGGCACGAAGGGTTCGAGATCAGGCTGCTTGGAGATCAGCTTCAGATCCACCAGCTTCTTGGCCATGTCGTTCAGCGCCGCGAAGTCGACCTTCGGGGCGAGCCCGTTCTGCGGCTGGGCCGCGAGGGTCTCGGCGGGCACCTTGGAGCACTCGGAGAGCAGCTTGAACGACTCGTCCTTGTTCGCCGGGTCCTCAAGCTGTTTCATGGTCTCCACCATGGCGTCGTTGAAGCGCTTGGCGGTGTCCCCCTGCGCCACGAACGTCTTCGACGCCACGTACGTCGCGATGTAGACCTTGCCGAGCGCGACGAAGGGGTCGTCGAGGCTGCGCAGGTCGGCGCCGCCCGAGCCGAGCAGCGCGTATCCCATCTGCGCGGCGGCCACCCGGTCGCCGTTCACCGCGTTGACCTGCTCCGCGTACGGCAGTGCCACGAAGCTCACCTGGTCGGTGGAGACGCCGTTGGCCTCCAGCCAGACCGAGGTGGCGATCTGGTTGATCCCGCCGATCTCGTTGACCGCGATCTTCTTGCCGACCAGGTCCTTGGCCGACTTGTAGGAGGAACCCTTCTTGACGAAGACCCCCTGTGCCGGGTCCGCGGGGGGCAGGGCGTTGACGTTGGCCCCCGAGACCATCTGGATCGGGAAGCCGGTGTTGTAGGCGTTGATCGCGGTGAATCCGTTGACGTAGCCGAAGTCGGCCGCGCCCGACAGCACCGCGGCCACCGCGGCGGACCCGCCGAAGGACTTGACGTACTCGACCTGCAGGCCGTGCTTGGCGTAGATGCCCTTGGCCTCGGCCCAGGTGTTCCATATCTCGCAGCCGAAGGTGGTCACGGAGACCTTGGCGGGACCGTCGGTCGAAGCTGTTCCGGTAGCGGACGAATCCTCGCCGCCGCAGGCGGTGGCGAGGAGGACTGTCGCGAAAGCCATGACGGCCCCTGCGCGTCGCATACCCATGCTTGCTCCTACTCCTCTCGCCGCCGCTCTGGGGGGGACGGCGAGGGTTCAGGGGGGTGGTTTTTCTTGGGGCATCGGCGGGCGGTCGCGCCAGGGGCGGGATTCCCCATCGCCGTGCCAGGTCAACCGGGCTTCATGAACGTACGAGGAACGCTTGGCGCGTGTCAAGATGCGGAATTACATCTCGCATTGCGTCACACCATAGGCATGCCTGAGCGCCATGGGGGACCACCTGTGGTTTGTGGAAAGAATGTCTGATCAGCGGGAACGCACGCCGGTGGGACACGCCGCCGCGCCGTGATCTCCGCTTCCGAGCCCGCCGGCCCGTGCTCAGACGGGCGTGGTGCCGCCCAGCTCACGCGACAGTTCGCGCGCCACCCCGAGCAGCACGGCGGCGGCCTGCGTCTCCAGGTCGCCCGCGAGGGAGGCCACCGTGCCGAGGATCGCCATCGAGGCGACCACCTGATCACCCTCGAAGATCGGTGCCGCGAGCACGCGTACCCCGTGGTCCACCGGAGAGTTGATCGCGAGCCCGGTCCGCCGGACCTCCTTGAGAAGTTCGCGCAGCTCCGCGGAGGCCCGCAGCCGCCGCGCGAGCCCGGGCACCTCTCCGGCGGGCAGGTAGGCGCAGAAGATCCGGCCCTGGGCCGAGCGGGTGACATCGAGCTGCGAGCCGGTACGGACGCTCAGCCGGACGTCGCCGAGGGTGTTGTCCACGCAGCTGACCACCACCGGGCACTCGCCGTTCCAGACGCTGAGCACGACCGTCTGGTTGATCTCGCGCATGAGCAGTTCGAGGTGGGGAGCGGCGGCCGCGGCGATGGGCAGCCCGGCCCGCGCGGCGGCCTCCAGCCCGAGCAACTGGGGGCCGAGCGAGTACAGCGCGCTACGCGGGTCGTAGCGGAGCAGGTTGGCCGCCCGCAACGCCCTGGCGTACCGGTGGGCGGTGGGCTTGCTGACCCCCAGGCGCGCGGTGATCTCATTGAGGCTCAGCCAGGGACGCTCGATGGTGAAACCACTCAGGATCAGCGCGGCGCGCCGCACCGTCTGGATGGCGGGCACCTCGTCGGCCACATCGACGTCGCCGGGGTGCGCCTGATCCGCCATGCCGACTCCTCCGCACAGACCATCCGTTGGACCGGACTCTACCGACTGTCGAACTCAGGCCGCATCGGAAGAATGGCCGGGCGTGGTACCGAGGGCGGGATTCACCAGCGGCGCCAGGTTGTTGACCGCCGCGGCGGCCTCGCCGAACCCGACGGAGATCAGCCTGACCTTGCCGTCGTAGTCGCTGATGTCCCCGGCCGCGAACACCCTGGGCAGGTTCGTCCTCATCGACCGGTCGACGAGGACGTGCCGTTTACGCAGTTCAAGGCCCCACTTCTGGACAGGCCCGAGGTCGGCTATGAAACCGAGCGCCGCCACCACGGTCTGGGCCGGCAGCGTGACGCGGTCGCCCTCCTTGACCTTCTCGACGACGACCTCACCGACAAGGGGGTCGCCACCGATCTCGGCGACCTCGTACGGCGTCAGCACCCGTACCGACGACGCGTGCAGCGTCGCCACGCTGCGCTCGTGCGCACGGAAGAGGGGCCTGCGGTGCACGAGCGTCACCGAGCGCGCCAGCGGCTCCAGGGCGAGTGCCCAGTCCACCGCGGAGTCTCCGCCGCCGACCACCACGACGTCGTGGCCGGCCACCTCGTCCAGCCTGCGGACGAAGTAGCGCAGTCCCCGTCCCAGGTACTCCTCGCCCACGGGCAGCTCCCGAGGGGTGAAGGTGCCGATGCCGCCGGTGAGGAGCATGGCCTTGGCACGCACCCGGGTGCCCGCGTCGGTGACGACCTCCACCCCCTCCTCGTCGTGCAGCAGTTCGCAGGCGCTCTCCCCGAGCAGGAAGAGCGGATCGGCCTGCGCCGCCTGCGCCACCAGCTCGTCGACCAGCCGCTGCCCCTTCACCGCGGGAAACCCCGCGACGTCGAAGATGTCCTTCTCCGGGTAGAGCGCCGAGATCTGGCCACCGGGCTCGGGCAGCGAGTCGATCACGGCGACGGACATGCCGCGAAAGCCCGCGTAGTAGGCGCCGTACAGCCCCGAGGGGCCCGCGCCGACGATCACCAGATCGACGTCGTGCACCGTCACGACCCACCGCCGGGAGGCACCGCGGCGGGATGGTCGCTGCCGGTGCGGCCGACCTTCCTGGCCCCGCCGGGAGAGCCCAGATCGGCGAAGAACTCGGCGTTGATCTCGGCGAACCTGGTCGCCTCCGCCGGGAGGTCCTCCTCATGGAAGATCGACATCACCGGGCAGGCGGGTTCGCACCGGCCACAGTCGACGCACTCATCCGGATGGATGTACATCATCCGGTCGCCCTCATAGATGCAGTCGACCGGGCACTCCTCCACGCACGATCTGTCCTGCACGTCCACACACGCGTCGGTCACGACGTAGACCATCAGTCCTCCCTCGTCGGCAACGTGGGGGAACAGTAGGATTCGACCGCAAGCGTTGTCAATATGCGAGATGCCATCTTGCATAGAGTTAATATGTGAGCATGAAGAGCGATGCCCTGCGACAGCTGCGACACGCCACGGACGCGGCGATCTCCAGCGAGCCGATCATCGAGGCGATCCGGGTGATGGCCGCCGGCCCCAGCCCCCGGGGCCGGGAGCGCGCGACCGCGACCCGGCTGGCGGCGTGGGCCCGGAGCCGCTGGCCCGAGCTGCCCTGGAACCTCGAAGCAGTCGGCGACGAGGGGGCGAACCTGACGTCCACCGCCGGCGGCTCGGGGCCCGAACTGCTCCTCTACTCCCACCTGGACACCTCCCTGTCCGGTGACGTCGAACACGACCGTTGGGCCACCGGGATCGACGAGGAGCCCGCGCCGCTCTCCGTGGATCCGGCGTCCGGCCTGCTGGCGGGTTTCGGCCTCGGCGTCGCCCGCGCACCCGCCGCCGCGGCGCTGGCGGGATACGCGGCCGCGGCCACGGCCCTGCGACGCGACGGCCTGCCGCACCGCCTCTCCCTGCTCCTGGCCTCGGGCGGCACACACTCGTCGCCGTTCGCCCCCGCCGGGCCCTCGGGCATCGACGAGCATCTTCGGTCGCACCCGCTGCCCTCGGCCGCGGTGGTCGCCAAGTGCGGCCCGCGCGGCGTCCTCCACGAGGAGCCCGGAGCGATCTTCCTGCGCGTACGGCTGGGCGGCCCCTACCGGCCGGTGCTGGCCAGGGACGCGGGCGGCGGGCTCCTCGCCAACCTCGGCACCGCCACCGCGATCCTGGAGTCGTGGCGCATCGAGCACGTGGCGGCCAGGGCGGGCGCCGGCCGCCAGCTCGCCGCCGAGGCCGGCATCGGCGCGGTACGGGGAGGGCTCCTGGAGAAGCCCGACCTGCTGCCGGGCGTCGTGGAGTTCCACCTCTACCTGGTCACCGTCCCCGGCGACGACCCCGACGAGATCGCCCGGACCGTACTCGCCAGGATGCGGGCCGGAATCCCCGGCGGGCCGCTGGACGGCTGCCGGGTGGATGTGGACGCGCGGCTGGTCCATCCCGCCGGGGTGACCTCACCCGACGCCCCGGTGATCCGCCACGCGATCGCCGCCTGGCACGACGAGCACGGCGAACCCCCGCCCGCCATCTCCGGCTGGAAGGGCTCGACGGACGGAGTGGTGCTGCGCGGCCACGGGGTCCCGACCGCCAGGGTCGGCCCCGCGCCCGGATCCGACCCGGCCGACCCCCGGCGGGACGTCTTCGATCCGCGGACGCTGGTGCGCTTCGCGCGCCTGTACGCCGGGATCGCCGTCAGGCACGCGCTCGGCGATGTCGAGGGACAGGGCCATCGACATTGAATGTTCTGGATGGCAGGATGCTGTCTCGCAATGCAGAACATACGCTCGGCGCCAAGCTTCCACACATAACGCGAGGGAACCAATATGGGTGACGACCCAGTGCCTAGCCTGAAGGGAGTCGCCGGCGAGAACAGAACCCCGGCGATCCAGACCGTCCAGCGGGCCGCGATGATCCTCAGCGCGTTCACGGTAAGCCGCCCGCACCTGACGCTCAACCAGCTCACCGCCAGCCTGGGCACCAGCAAGGCTACCGCGCACCGGTACACCAAGGCCCTGCGCGAGAGCAACCTGCTCCGCTACGACGAGCGCGAGGCGCTGTACTCCCTGGGACCGCAGATCCTCACCCTCTCCGCCGCCGCCCGCGTCGGCATGCCCGTGATCGGCATCGCCGGGCCGTACATGCAGCGGCTCGTCAGGGAGATCGACGAGACCGTCGTGCTGAGCGTCTGGGACGGCGACACCGCCGTCGTCGTCCGCGTCGACGACAACACCGATCGCACCATAAGGGTCAGCGTCCGGATGGGCTCCCGCCTCTCGCGGACCGAATCCGCCCAGGGCCGGGTCTTCTGCGCCTTCCTTCCCTCGGAGGACGTTCCCGGCCTCAAAGCACAGCTGGCCGCCTCCCCCGAGCTGCGCCAGGAGCTCGTGAAGATCCGCGAGGACAACATCTCGGCCAACACCCCCTCCGTCAACGGCGTGCGCAGTATCGCCTCCCCGGTGTTCCGCGGCCCGGTCCTGCTGGCCGCGATGGCCATCGTCGGCACGACCTCCTCGGTTCCCGCGGGCACCCACTCCCCGCTCGCCGAGGCCCTGCGGCAGACCGCGGCCGAGGTGACGGCCGAGCTGGGCAGGGAACAGAACTCCCCTGGTCACTGACGTTCCGTGAACTCCAGGTGTCCGGATGACGAACCGCATTCACGGTCGAAACCGGAGCCAAGTAGCGTAGGACCCGATGAACCAGCGCACGCTTCTGATCACGTTGACCGGTCCGGACCGCCCAGGCGTGACCTCACGCCTCTTCTCTGTCCTGGCCGGATTCCCCGTCGTCGTCGCCGACGTGGAGCAGGTCGTCATCCGCGGCCGGCTCACTCTCGGCGTCCTCGTCTCCTACGCGGGCGACACACCGACCGGCACCGGCGGCACCCTCGGTGCCCTCTGGACCACCGTCGAGCGGACCGCCGAGGATCTCGGTCTGCACGTGGAGATGTCCACCGGCTCCGACCCGAAGGAGAAGCGGCGCAGGGGACGGCTCAACGTCACCGTGCTCGGCGCGCCGCTGCAGCCCGCCGCCATGGCGGGCATCTCCGGGCGGATCGCCGCGGCCGGCGCCAATATCGACCGGATCGAGCGCCTGTCCAGCTACCCGGTGACCTGCATCGAGCTCTCCCTGTCCGGCGCCGACCCCGACACCCTGCGGGCCGAGCTGGCCGTCGAGGCGCACGCCCAGCAGGTGGACGTCGCCGTGCAGCGGACCGGCCTGCACCGCAGGGCCAAGCGGCTGATCGTGATGGACGTCGACTCGACGCTCATCCAGGCCGAGGTGATCGAACTGCTGGCGGCGCACGCCGGCTGCCTGGAGGAGGTCGCCAGGGTCACCGAGGAGGCGATGCGCGGCGAGCTCGACTTCGCCGAGTCGCTGCGCCGCCGGGTCGCACTGCTGGAAGGCCTCTCCACGGAGGTCTTCGAGAAGGTGCGCGAGGAACTCGTGCTGACCCCCGGCGCTCGCACGCTGGTACGGACGCTCAAGCGGCTCGACTACCGGTTCGCGATCGTCAGCGGCGGGTTCACACAGCTCACCGACGCCCTCGTGGAGGACCTCGGGATCGACTACTCCGCGGCCAACACCCTGGAGGTCGTCGACGGCGTGCTCACCGGGCGGGTCGTCGGGGAGATCGTCGACCGGCCCGGCAAGGCGCGGGCGCTGGAACGCTTCGCCCGCGAGGCGGGCATCCCGATCAGCCAGACCGTCGCCATCGGCGACGGCGCCAACGACCTGGACATGATCGCGGCGGCCGGCCTCGGCATCGCGTTCAACGCCAAGCCGGTGGTCCGCCGCGCCGCGGACACCGCGGTCAACGTGCCCTACCTCGACTCGATCCTCTATCTGCTCGGCATCCCCCGTGCCGAGGTGGAGGACGCCGACGCCGAGGACGGCGTCATCGCCGACAACCGCTGAACACCCCCGCCCCGCGGACGACCGCGGCTAACAGCTCCTCGGGGCGGTCAGGGAGGCCAACCGTACGGCTTCGGCGCTGAGACCCCGCAGGGCGGGCCGCGCGGCGGCGGCGTGCCTGATGCTGCGCCGCAGACCCGTCATCCTGTCACCCGCCCCCTCGGCCAGCTCGTCCAGGCGGCGGGCGGCCAACTCGTCCACGTAAGCGCCGAGTTCGTCGAGGGCCCGGTCCAGATCGTCGGGCGGCGTTCCCGGCCGGTCCGTCCTGACCCCCTCGGCGGCCTTCTCCAACCGGTCGGCGACGAGGTCGAGGACCGCCCCCGTGGGGTCGGACTCGTTCCCGGGTGGCGGTATCGCGAACAGCGCGAGCGCGTTGTCCCGCAGCCGCCCGGCCACCGTCACCGCATCCCGCAGGCGCCGCGGCGCACCACCGCCCGGCTCCTTGTCCAGCCCGTCGAGCGAGTCGGCGAGCCGCCCGGCGGCGTCGGTCGCCGAGGAGATCCGGGCGTTCACCTCCCTGGGGTCCTGGTCGATCAGTGACCGCACCAGCGCGGCGTGCCGATCGAGCACCTCCGCGATGGCGGCGGTCAACGTGGCCCGGTACCCCCTGGACCACAGCAGCCGGGCGAAGAGCAACGCCAGCACGCCACCCGTGATCGTGAGCACCACCCTGGCCGCGGCCGCGCCCCAGTCGAGCGACAGGGCGAAGTCGGCCAGCATCAGCGAGAGCGGGGTGGCGAGCATCATCCAGTATCCGTAGCTGCACCCAGGCCCACTCTGATCGGGTGGTAGCCGGTCGTGATCACCGGTTTTCTCGACCGTACGAACTTCGGCAGGCGCGGCCCCATCTCGACACTCTCCGCCGCCTGCTGCTCAACCGAGCGCACGGCCATCGCGATCCGGTCCACACACAGGGTCACCTGCCCCAGCAGCGCGGCCGCGGGCAGCGGCGTGTCCCCCGCACGAGCGGTTCTGCGGATCTCCTCCACGCTGTCGGCGAACCGCCCGACGGCGGCAAGCGCCCCGGGCATCTCGGCCGAGCCGCCGAGCAGTGCCGCCTCTCGCAGCGCGCGGGCCAGCGCCCCGATCGCCTCGTCCAGCTCCCGGGTCCACTCCGTCCCGGCCCTCGCCTCCACCGTCTCCACCGCCGCCGCGCGCAACACGCGCAACGCGATCGTCTGCTGGAAGATGCGGGTCAGCGTGGCCGGGAGCCGCTCCGGCGACCCGTCCTCCTCCCCGGCGACCCGGTAGAGGGAGAGCGCCGCCTCCAGGTCCTTGAGCGCGGTGGCGGCCCGGTGGCGCAGCGACTCCCAGCTCTCGTCCGCGAGCGGTGCCCGCCCCCCGCCGGCCAGAAGGTCGGCGAGCGCCGTACCCGCCTCCTCCACGGTCCTGCGAAGCGGCCGGCGGCGGCGTAACGGCCAGATCGCCATGACCGCCAGCACGGCCAGCAGGCCACCGCAGGCCGAGGTCCCCATGTGGAGCAGAACGCCCATGCCGGAAGGGGCGAAGTAGGTCAAGGTCACGGAGAGGACCGCGGGTATGCCCAGCGCCCGCCAGTAGATGCCCGCCGCCGCGACCAGGCCGACCACCACGGCGGCGATCGGCCACGGGTGGGGGTGGATGAGCGCGCCGAGTCCGGAGCCGAGCGTGACGGTGGCCGTGGTGGTGAGCAACCTTCTGACCCGGTCGCCGTACAGCTGTCCGGGGGCGTCGCCGAAGAGCGTCAGATAGCCGCCCAGGGCCACCGAGGCGCCCTCCTCCAGACGGCCGAGGAGAACGCCGAGCAGCAGCGGGAAGCAGACGACCAGCATGCACAGCAGGCCGTACGTCCAGGCGGGAGGCCCGGAGAGCCGGAAGTCGACACGCAGCATGTCGACGAGCCCGCGCATGCCACCCCCGATCCGAGGGAGCGGTGGGCGCGGCTCCCCTCGTTACGCCTTGCCCCGACCCTCAGGGCTTCTTGGGGCTCCAGCTGGCGATCCCGCGGCCGACGTCGAGCTCCGTCCACTCGCCGTCCACCTCGATGACGGCGAACGCCCCCGGCGGGAACCCGGCGTCGCCGTCGTCCTCGTCCTCGGTGAGCTGCCTGACCAGCTCGTGGACGCCGGGGTTGTGACCGACCAGGACCAGCGTGCGCACCCGCGGATCAGTCCGCCGGATCAGCGTCAGCAGCTCGTCGGGGTAGGCCTCGTAGATGGCCGGCTCGAAGAGGACGTCCGCCCCGGGAAGGGCCAGGTTCGCGGTCTGCCGGGTGCGCACCGACGGCGAGCAGAGCACCAGGTCGGGGCGGAGGCCCTGCGCGGCGAGGGCCTCACCGACCCTGCGGGCGTCGTGCTCGCCGTCGGCGCTCAGGGGACGTTCGCGATCGGCGAGGCCGGAGGGGTTGGCCGCCTTGGCGTGACGCAGCACGACGAGCGTGCGCGCCGTCATCTCGAGGCCCACATGGCAAGGCCCACGATCACCGCGAACACCGCGGCCATCGCCAGCAGGATGAGGATGAGTGTTCTGCCTCCGGAGGGCTGCTGTTCCATATCGGCCAGTTTCCCATCGAGACGGTCCGCACATGCGGAAGGGGTGCACGCGGCCCGTGCACCCCTTCGTCAAACATTGCTCAGCTGGAGACCTGCTCCGGCTGGCGGTCGCTGTTGTTCTCCTCCGTCGGGGCGATGCCCGCCGAACGACGCTTGGAGATGACCACCGCGGCGATGACGATGCCCACCGCGAGCACCGTGATGCCGATGCGCAGCGCCGGGCTGTCCGCGTAGGCCACCACGGCCGGGGCGATCAGTAGCGCCACCAGGTTCATCACCTTGAGGAGCGGGTTGATCGCCGGTCCGGCGGTGTCCTTGAACGGGTCACCGACGGTGTCACCGATGATGGTGGCCTCGTGGGCCGGCGAACCCTTGCCGCCGTGGTGACCGTCCTCGACGAGCTTCTTGGCGTTGTCCCAGGCTCCGCCGGAGTTGGCCAGGAACACCGCCATCAGCGTGCCGCACGCGATGGCACCGGCCAGGAACGCGCCGAGCGGCGCGTAGCCGAGGGCGAAACCGACGGCGATCGGGGTCAGCACGGCCAGCAGACCGGGCGTGGCCAGCTCCCGCAGCGAGTCGCGGGTGCAGATGTCCACGACCCTGCCGTAGTCGGGCAACTCCGTGCCGGCCATGATCCCCGGCTTGGTACGGAACTGCTCGCGTACCTCGAAGACCACCCGGCCGGCCGCGCGGCCGACCGCCATGATCGCGAGGCCGGAGAACATGAACACCACCGCGGCGCCGATGATCAGGCCGACCAGCACGTTCGGTGAGTCGATGCTCAGGCTGAACGTGCTGAAGGAGCCCAGCGCCTCCTTGACGGAGGCGCCCGCCCTGACCAGCTCGTTCTCGACCGCCGTACGGAACGCGCCGAACAGCGCGGTCGCGGCGAGCACGGCCGTGGCGATCGCGATGCCCTTGGTGATCGCCTTGGTGGTGTTTCCGACGGCGTCCAGCGAGGTGAGGACCTGGGCACCCTCGCCCTCGACGTCGCCGGACATCTCGGCGATGCCCTGGGCGTTGTCGGAGACGGGACCGAAGGTGTCCATCGACACGATCACGCCGACCGTGGTCAGCAGGCCCGTTCCCGCCAGCGCCACGGCGAACAGCGCGACCGTGACGTTGCCGAAGCCCAGCAGGAACGCGCCGTAGACGGCGGCTCCGATGACCAGCGCGGAGTAGACGGCCGACTCCAGGCCGACGCTGATGCCGGACAGGATGACCGTGGCGGGACCGGTGCGGGAGCTCTCGCCGATGTCCCGCACCGGACGGCGGTTCGTCTCGGTGAAGTAGCCGGTGAGGATCTGGATGGCACTTGCCAGCACCAGGCCGATGAGCACCGCCCCGATCGCGATCAGGCGCGGGTCGGAGGTGATCGCGGCGATCTCCGGGCTCACCCCGGTCAGCCCGGAGAAGCTGGCCGGCAGGTAGAGGTAGGCCGCGACCGCGACGAGGATGGCCGAGATGGCCGCCGAGATGAAGAAGCCCCGGTTGATCGCGGCCATCGCGTTGCGGTCGCCCGCGCGCGGGGCGGTGACGAAGATGCCGATGATCGCCGTGATCACACCGATCATCGGCACGATCATCGGGAAGACCAGTCCCTCGACGCCGAAGGCCACCTTGCCCAGGATCAGGCTGGCGACGAGCATGACCGCGTAGGACTCGAACAGGTCGGCGGCCATGCCCGCGCAGTCGCCCACGTTGTCGCCCACGTTGTCGGCGATGGTGGCGGCGTTGCGCGGATCGTCCTCGGGAATGCCCTGCTCGACCTTGCCGACCAGGTCGGCGCCGACGTCGGCGGCCTTGGTGAAGATGCCGCCACCGACTCGCATGAACATCGCGAGCAGCGCGGCGCCGAAGCCGAAGCCCTCCAGCACGGCCGGGGCGTTGCCCCCGTAGGTGATCACCACCACGGCCGCGCCGAGAAGGCCGAGGCCGACGGTGATCATTCCGGCCACGCCGCCGGTGCGGAAGGCGATCCGCATCGCGAGCTTCTCACCCGACTCGCGGGCGGCGGCGGCGACGCGGACGTTGCCGCGGACCGCCAGCCACATGCCGATGAATCCGGTCAGCGCGGAGAACAGCGCGCCGACGACGAAGAAAGCCGATCTGCCGATCCGCACGCCGGTCGTCTCCGCCGGGAGGAGATACAGCAGGAACGGGATCAGGATGACGAACAGCGCGAGCGTCCGGAACTGCCGGGTAAGATACGCGGAAGCCCCTTCCTGGACGGCTCGCGCGATGTTTTGCATACGCTCGGTGCCTTGGCCGGCGGCCAGCACTTCCCGCACCAGTGTGCCGGCGACGGCGAGTGCGAGCAGGGCCACGACGGCGACCACGATCACGATGTTGAAGTGGTAACCACTCAGGGATACCGCTGGCTCTTCGACAGCGGCGAGATGGAGCACAGACATCCGACTCTCCTTGGCAAGACGGGAACACGTCCTGCCCGGAGTGCGCTGCCGAAGTGGTTAGACGAGCGGAGCGGCGCACATCCGGGATGGTTGGCAGTGCCGCTTCCAGTTGCAGACCCCCACGGAGGACGGCTCGCGTGCGGGCCGCTCCGAAGGATAAACCTTGGCCGGTCCCGGGAGTCTACGCAGCGAGGACGCGGATATGAAGCCTCTGCCCACGGACAATTGACGCCGAGTCCAGCACCTTTTACCTACCGGCCTGCTTATAACGGCATTTCGCCTGTCACACCTACCCCGCCAGCCTCTGTTTCCACTCAATTTCGGGTGTGAAATATCATGGTTATGTTTTGTCCAAAATTAGGTGCCGCACGACGAACAGCCGGGCGTGTCCATCTGGACACGCCCGGCTGCCGAAGTCCTCTGTCAGGCCGGAGACAGGCCGTTCGTCGCCGCGGGCCAGCTCATGCGGATGCACATGCCCTTCTGGCTCGGGTAGACCTGAACGTCGTCGGCCAGTCCCGCGATGACCGCGATGCCGAAACCGGCCATCAGGTCGTCGGGAAGTTGCCCGAACGGATCGTCGAACCCCAGGAGGCCGCGATCGTGCTCCAGTTCGTCACTGGGGGCGGAGTCGGTGACGGTCACCTCGAAGCGCCCTGAGTCATCACGTAGCTCGATGCGGATCGGCTCTCCCGGACAGTGGAGGCGGTGTGCCTCCACGGCCCGCGAGCACGCCTCACCGACAGCGAGCCGTACCTCGTCCAGCAGTGACTCCTGCACGCCGGTGCGTCTGGCGATCGCCGTGGCGACCAGACGTGCCGTACGCACATGCGCGGGGAGAGCGCTGAACGTCAGTTCGACGGTAGCCACGACTACTTGTCTCGACCGTGAGCTTCCTTGGCCTCGTCGACCGAGGCGTAGATACCGAAGACCTTCGTCAGCCCGGTGATCCGGAAAATCTTCAGGATGCGCTCCTGAGTGCAGACAAGCTCCAGTGAGCCATCGTGCGCCCTAACTCGCTTGAGCCCGCCGACCAGGACACCAAGGCCCGTGGAGTCAAGGAAGTCGACCTTCTCCATGTTGACGAGCAGGTGGAAATTCCCCTTGTTGACCAGGTCGATCAGGAGCTCACGCAATCTGGGCGCGGTGTAGACATCAATCTCACCCTCGACCTCAACGATGGTGAGACGGTCCTCGGAATGGTGGTCCAACTTCAGATCCACAGATCCTTCAGCGCCTTGCCTGCGAAAGTACCGATTCGAGCTTGCCCTCCCGGGACCGGATGACCCCCGGACGACAAGCCCCGACGCGCGGCATTCAACCATGCGTACGCTCAGTGTCTATACGAAATCACGATTCCCGGCGACTCTGCCCACAGATGTGAGACTGAAACCAGTGACCCCGCCCTCATCCTCGCCCCTCCGAGCGGGTAACGCCCTCAATCGCCTGCTCGATGTTCCCGCACGTCGCGAGCGTGTCACCCATGTGGAGCACGTTCCCGCACGTCAGGCCGGTAAGACCCGGTGGCCGGACTGGGTTGACCAGCGATTGGTTACGCGCTGGGCGAACCACGGTGTTTCCGGCCTGTGGCCGCATCAGGCCGAGGCCGCCGAGCTGGCCCACCGTGGCCAAAACGTGATCATCTCCACCGGGACCGCCTCGGGCAAGTCCCTCTCCTACCTGGTCCCGGCGCTTTCCGCGACGCTCGACGGCGGCACGATCCTCTACCTGTCACCCAGCAAGGCGCTGGCCGCCGACCAGCTCCGCGCGCTGCGCGAGCTCGACCCGCCCGAGCTCCGTGCCGCCACCTACGACGGCGACACCTCCTTCGAGGAGCGGACCTGGGTACGCAGGCACGCCAACTACGTCCTCACCAACCCGGACATGCTCCATCGCGGCCTGCTGCCCCGTCACACCCAGTGGTCGGCCTTCTGGCGGCGGCTCCGGATGGTCGTCGTGGACGAATGCCACGGCTACCGAGGCGTGTTCGGCTCCCACGTCGCCCAGATCCTGCGCCGCCTGCGCCGGATCTGCGTGCGCTACGGCTCACGCCCGACCTTCCTGCTCTCCTCGGCGACGGCCAGCGAGCCCGGGGCCTTCGCGAACCGTCTGACGGGCCTCCAGATGGCCGAGGTGACCACGGACGCCTCGCCCCGAGGCTCGACCACCTTCGCACTGTGGGAGCCACCCCTGACCGATCTGCGGGGCGAGGGCGGGGCACCCGTCCGTCGCCCCGCGACCGCCGAGAGCGCGGACCTGCTGGCCGACCTCGTCGCCTCCGACGTGCGGACCCTGGCCTTCGTCCGCTCCCGGCGGGCCGCCGAGTCCGTGGCCCTCACCACGCGGGCCAGGCTCGGCGACCTCGTCGCCGACGGGAGCGCGCCCGCGGACCTGCCCGACAAGGTGGCGGCCTACCGGGCGGGCTACCTGGCCGAGGACCGCAGGGGACTGGAGAAGGCACTGCGTTCGGGGGAGCTGCTCGGCCTGGCGACGACCAACGCCCTGGAACTCGGCGTCGACGTCTCCGGGCTGGACGCCGTGCTCATCGCGGGGTGGCCGGGAACCCGCGCCTCGCTCTGGCAGCAGGCCGGACGGGCCGGAAGGGACGGGCAGGACGCGCTGGCGGTGCTGATCGCCAGGGACGACCCTCTGGACACCTATCTCGTCCACCATCCCGAAGCCCTGTTCGGCAGGCCGGTGGAGACGATCGTGCTCGATCCCGGCAACCCGTACGTACTGGGCCCCCACCTGTGCGCGGCGGCCGCCGAGATCCCGCTGACCCACGACGACCTGGACGTCTTCGGCCCCACCAGCAAGGAGGTGCTCGCGGACCTGGTCGGTGACGGCCTGCTCAGGGAACGCGCCGCGGGCTGGTTCTGGACCAGCAGGGGACGCGCCACCGACCTCGCCGACATCCGCGGGTCGGGCGCCGCGCCGGTCCAGGTCGTCGAGATGTCCACCGGACGGCTGCTCGGCACCGTGGACGAGCCCTCGGCTCACTCCACCGTGCACGCCGGAGCCGTCTACGTGCACCAGGGAGAGACGTTCCTGGTGGCCGAACTCGACCTGGAGGCGGGGGTCGCGCTGGTCGAGGCCGGGGCGCCCGACTACACGACCTTCGCCAGGGATGTCACCGATATCTCGGTCATCGAGTCCCTCGACTCGCACCCCCTCGGTCCTGGAGAGCTCCACTTCGGCTCGGTGGAGGTGACCAGCCAGGTCGTGGCCTACCTCAAGCGCCGGGCCCAGAGCGGCGAGCTCATGGGCGACGAACCCCTCGACCTGCCCCCGCGCACGCTGCGGACCCGCGCCGTCTGGTGGACGCTGCCCACCTCGGCGATCATCCCCCTGGTCGAGGACGGCCTGGACCTCGGCGGCGCCGCGCACGCGGCCGAACACGCCTCCATCGGCCTGCTGCCGCTCTTCGCGACCTGTGACCGCTGGGACATCGGAGGCGTCTCCACCGAACTCCACGCCGACACGGGACTGCTCACCGTCTTCGTCTACGACGGGCACGAGGGCGGCGCCGGTTTCGCCGAACGCGGTTACGCCCGCGCGCGCGACTGGCTCACGGCCACCCGTGAGGCCATCGCCTCGTGCGAGTGCGAACGCGGCTGCCCCTCGTGCATCCAGTCCCCCAAGTGCGGCAACGGCAACGAACCCCTCGACAAGGCCGGAGCCCTCCGCCTGCTGGCCGTCCTGCTCTCCTGTGACGAGTCGCGGATGTGAGGGCCGTCGTCCCGGCGGCGGGCCGGGACGACGGCCCGTCGGAGACTGATCAGCTCATACCGGGGATGAAGCGATGCCCCGAGGACGAGAGGCCATCGCGCTCTCGTCGCCCGTCCCGGTCCTCGTCGCTACGGTCCTCGTCGTTGCGGTCCTCGGCCCAGAAATCGGTCGCGCCGGGCTGCGGGCGTGCCCAGAACCCGCTGTCCTCCAGGGAACGAGGCGCGGGCGGAAGGTAGTCGTCCCACCGGTCAGCCGTCCGGGCCGCGGCCTGTTCGGCATCACCGGCCTCGGAGAGCGGAGTCGCGCCGGGAGCGGGATCCGCGCCCGGCCGTCCAGCGTGACCTGCCTGCCCGGTCTCCGCGTACCTGGTCTCCGCGTACCCGGTCTCTGTGTGCTCGGCCTCCGCGCGCTCAAACCCCGCATGCTCGGTCTCTGCGTGCTCGGTCTCTGCGTGCTCGGCCTCTGCCTGACGGGGCCTCGCCTGCTGCGCCTCCGTCTCACGGTCAGTGACTTTCCGAACAGAGGCCAGCCGAACCGAAGCCGGCAGAACGGAGATCGGCTGAACCGGGGCATCCCTGATCGAGATGCGCTGAGCTGGAACGCGCCGGGCCGGAGCCGGCTCGGCCGAGACGTGCCGATCCGGCACGGGCCGATCCGAGGCGGGCCGATCCGGCACGGGCCGATCCGAGGCGGGCCGATCCGAGGCGGGCCGATCCGGGGACTGCCGGGGAGGGTGCGGGCGGCCCGAAGCACGGGAATCGGGCGATGGACTCCCCGGGGCCAGGCCGGTCTTGACCACGGCGAGGATGACCGCGGGACGCCGTGGGTCGACGGTGACAGCGGTGCCGCCCTTGCCCGCCACACCGCCCCTGCCACCGGTGCCGGTCGTGCCGTTCCTGTCCGCCGTGCCGCCACGGCCTGTCGTCTTGGCGTCCCCCTTCGCGTCCCGCCCACCGAGCGGCTCGGAGGCGAGGGGCACGGTCTGCCCGTCGCCTCCTCCAGCACGGTGCCTGTCCCCGCCGGCGGAACCGTCCGCCGCGGCCAGCAGCCTGCGACGGATCCAGGCACCACCGTGCGCGCCGAGAAGCAGCAGGACGAGAGCACCCGCGATGAAAAAGCCGTACTGACTCATACCGCCGGCCGGTACGTCAGATGACCCCGCCGTGCTGTTCGTATTCGGGGCGGAGTCCGCGCCGGTCGCTCCGGGGTCGGGGGCACTGCCCGCGCCTTCCTTCTTCTCCCGATCACCGCCGGCCCCCTCATTCGTCTTCTCGGCCGGCTCGGCGATCGAGGAGGTGGCGTCGCCGCCGTTCTCCGCCTTTTCCGAAACCCCGGGCTTCTCCGTTGGCGCGACCGCTGTTCCCGACGGCCGATTCGAGGCCCCCGTGGGCTTCTTCGCGGGCAACTGCGGAAGGTCGTGGACTCCGGCCTGCTTGTTCTCGCTCTTCTTTCCGCTTTTCTCGGTGTTCCGCCGGCTGCCCGTGTCGCTCTGGTTCGATCCGCTCCGGGTGCCGGAACTCTCCTGGCCACCGGTTTTCCTGCCGCTCTTCGCCACCGTGGCCGCCGGCACCTTCACCGAGGCACCCGCCGAGTTGCCTGAGGAGAGCGTGCCGCCACCGCCGTTGCCGCGCAGGGCCCGCACCGTGAACCCGATCCGCTGTCCGGCCGCCTTCGCCGGAACGGCCAGGGTCGCCCTACACGAACCGCCGGAACACGCACTGCCCACCCGCACGGACCCGACCCTGCCGGTCCGGCTCGTGGAGATCACATAACCCTGCAGGTCGGGCTCGGCGCCCCTGCTCCATCTGACGACCACCCGCTTGCCGTACAGCCGGGCGCTCACCCCGCTCGGCGTCGCCGGAGGAACGGCCTGGACCAGGGTCTTGCCGGTCTGGTGCCACTCGGCTCCGAGCACCTTGCCCCGCTGTTCAAGCCTGATCCGGTACCTGCCGTTCCGGTGATGGCGGGGATTCCAGGCGTAGGAGACCTTTTGATCTCCTTTCGCCACCTGCCTGCCATTGACGAAAAGGACCGCGTCGAACAGAAGATCGACTCTGCCGGAAATGACCACTGTGCTGTTGGAGGTCACCCGGGACGGGACGTTCAGCCGCGCCACGGCCTGCGCCGGATTCGCGGCGGTGAGCACAAAGGAGACGGACACGATCGACGCGATCATCGCCATGGCGACAAGTCTGCGAACTGTTGTCACGACGTTTCCCCTCGTCGAGAACCGCGCGTCATCCGGCCATTCGCCGTCCGTACGGTCACCCGGCGGCCGGCCCGTTCCCTCCTCCCGACCGGCTCGCACCGGTCCCGCCCTCCGCCCCCGCGATCGCGAGGCTGCCCGATGATGTCGTGTGACCTGGTGATTCGCATTTCGCCCTCCCCAGGCCGATCGGGAAACAACACGGATCACCGGTAAGCGGCACCTTACGTGAGCTTTCGGACTCTTGGACACGCCGTCCAAGAAGTCGTGATTTGATTGCGACCTTGTTTCCCGGAGCTTCGCGCATCCGGTTTCCCGAAGACCTCCGTCCGCCGATTCTCAGTGTTCGTCCGTGCGGAGCAGTGATCTGCCGCGTTGCCGTCGCGGCGTTCTTCTTGGCGGGAATCCCATTTCATCGGTGCGCGCCCGGCACGGCCGCCTGTTCTCACCCCTTCGAAGCCGTACTTGATCGCTTTCCGGTCGGTTCCCATCGGATTGTTGATGTGCTTTCATCCCCCCGTCACCGGCCTGAATCAGCGATGTGGACAGGGCCGGCACGTGCCCTGGCGCCGATCGACACCTCCCCCTTCAAGGGGAGTGAGACATCCATGGTCACCTCGATCTCCGCGATGCCGTCATTTCCCACCGAACAGCGAGTGACCCTGACCCCGTTGTCCGCAGCGAGCAGGGAGGCCCGCGCACAACTCCGGTCCGGGTCCGCGAAGGCCAGCCGAGCGGCGGTGAGCGCGCTCAGGTCGGCGGCACTCTGCGCTCGGTGGCGCGCGACCCGAGCCGTGCCCGCGACCATGACCACCGCCGCGACCGCGAAGAGCAAGGCCATGAGCCCGACCGTCCAGATGGTGGCCGACCCTCGCTCAGCCCCGCCGTCATCCACATCCTGCGGGCAGGACCGGCCCATCGCGGGGCTGCGGGAGCGGCTTGACGGCAAGCCGCTCTCCCCAGGAAGTGGAGGGGTCACGGATCTACCACTCCACTCCGGGCTCGGCGACGGAGGCGGCACTCGCGTGAACGGTGACGCCCGGAAGCGAGGCGCCCCAGCGCGGCCTGACGTTCACCGACACCTCCACCCGTGCCACTTCCGCGCTTCGGGTCACCACGACGGTCGCACCCGCGGGAGCCACGGACAGGGCGCTGCCGCGGACCCGCTCCAGCGACTCGCCGCGCGAGGCGGCCCGAGCCCCGGCCCGGGCCGCGTCCACGCACTCCAGCTGCGCCTCGACCGCCGACACCGCCCACAGTCCGGCTCCCAGCACGACCAGGAGGGCGGGCAACACCGCGGCCGTCTCCGCGGTCACCGACCCCCTGGTCCGACGCGCCGCCACGGGGAGAGTCATCCCGCCACGGTCAACGCTCGGTTGATCAGAGTTGTGATCATCTGTTGGACGTCGGGACTCGTCACCACTTTGAAAAGGAGGGCGGCGAAGGCGCAGGCCGCGATCGTTCCGACCGCGTACTCGGCGGTGGACATGCCACGGTCACGGCACGCACCGGTGGTCAGCAGCGCCCACCGGGCACGCGACCACCGCAGCCGATCATGTCGCTCACGAACCGTGCTCGTTCGAACCATCTGCTCCTCCTGGAGATCCCTGCCGGGCCCACCACCCGGCGTCGGTCACGCCAGGGTTCTCCATACGCCCACGCCCCCGTCGACCCGAACACGATTCTGTGGATAACCCGGGGATTTGACGAAAAACCTGTGGACAACTCAAGAAAACGGCAGCCGACATGACCCCTCGACCTGGCGGCATTCGCAGACAGGCGAAGCCTCGCAGGCCATGTCATCCAGGCGAACGCTCGGGACGTCTCTTACACATCCCCAGCCCCAGGAGCCACGACGACGAATCCGTACCCACGCCAACAGCACACGCAGCCCTATGGCAGCCACAGCACCCGCCCATCGGCTATCCCCAGCAGCACCCACAGCGGCCATACGGCCAGCCCCCGCCCGGTTGCGGCCAGGGGCAGTACCCCTTGCGTACAGTGCGAACAAGCGCGGCAGCAGTCGCGTCTCCCAGGTGATCGCCGCGCTATGCAATGCGCCGACAGCGAGCTGGCCTACCCTCCGAAGTGTGGTCATGACTGTGGTATTCGACATAGGCGAGACGCTGGTTCGCGATGACCGGTATTGGGGATCTTTAGCGGATTGGTTGAACGCTCCCCACCACACCCTGTCCGCCCTGGTCGGTGCGGTGACAGCACTGGGCATGGACAACGCCGAAGCGGTCCGCCTCCTGCGTCCGGGCATCGACTTGCATGCGGTGCGCCGGGCTCGCGAGGAGGCCGGCCGGGGCGAGTTCCTCGACGAGAGCGACCTGTACCCCGATGTACGGCCCGGGTTGCAGGCCCTGCGCGATGCGGGATTTCGCGTCTGCGTCGCCGGAAATCAGACGACCAGGGCCGGTGACCTATTGCGAGGGCTGTTGATCCCCGCCGACGTGATCGCCACATCAGAGGAATGGGGCGTCGCGAAACCCGATCCTGGATTCTTCGACCAGGTCGTTCGGCTCGCCAGGGCTCCTGTCCACGAAACGGTCTACGTGGGTGACCACCCCGCGAACGACATCATCCCCGCGAAAGCTCTCGGTCTGCGCACGTGCATGATCCGGCGTGGCCCCTGGGGACACCTGTGGAGCACCGACGCGGCTGTACTGAGTGCAGCGGATTGGCAGATCGACAGCATCACGGAACTGCCATCTGCCCTGTCTGGATGAATGGAGCCGAGATGCCCCGCAAAGCCACTGGCGAAGGCCCAGGAGGTCGCATAGCCGCGATCCGCAGCGCACGCCGCATGACCCAGGAAGACCTCGCCCTGGCCGCCCATATCTCCCTCAGCCTGCTCCGGAAGATCGAGCAGGGTACATGCGTCGCCAGCGACCCCGTCCTAGACGCCATCGCCGCGGCGTTGAGCATTGCCCCCTCCCGGCTCCTGGGCAACTCTGGCCGCCTCGACGGCCGCGTGCATGACGCGATGCCCGCACTTCGCGAGGTCACCACCTACGACATCCCTGACGAAGGTCCGGTGCGCTCCATGCCCGCGCTTCGAGCATCCGTCACCGGCGCGGTCCAAAAACGCCTGGGCGCGCAGTATGTGCGGCTGTCGCAGATCCTGCCCGAACTGCTCGGCGAACTCATCCGTGGAGTGCACGAGCCGGGTGATCCCGCAGGCATCTCGGCATTGCTGGTGGCCACCTACCGTGCGGCCGATGCGGTTGCCTACAAATACGGGTACCTGGATTTGTCGGCCCGGCTGATCGAGCTGATGCGCCAGACCTCGACCGTCGCCGAGGATCCTCTGCTCAGTGCGTCCACGGCGTATGTGCGGACCGAGGTCTTCTTCGCCACACACACCTACCAGGCGGGCTTACGCGCACTCGAATCCGCGATAGACCAGCTGCCGCGAAAACCCGGGCCGCTGTGCCTCGGCGTCTTGGGATCACTGCACATGCGGGTGGCCGTCATCGCCGCGCGAGCAGCCCACACCGACACCGCCATGGCTCATCTGAGGCAGGCGCGGCAACTCGGTGACCAGGTCCCCGAGGACATCTACTACGGGACCGCGTTCGGCCCCTGCTCAGTGCGCGCCCACGAGGCGTCGGTGGCCATCGGCCTGGGAGGCCTTCGGCTCGCCCTCAGCCTGGCCGACGACTGGTCGCCGCCGCTGGATATGCCCGCCGGGCGCCGCAGCGGCTTCTTCATTGATCTGGCCAGAGCACAGTTGTGGGCCGGTCAGAAAGACGCGGCCTTCGAATCGCTGCTGACCGCACGCCGGATCGCGCCACAGCACACGCGTGAACACCCATGGGTCCGCGAGGATGCCGCGCCTGCACCGGGCCAGTAGCGAAAGCCTGGTGGGTTTCGCCGAATGGGTCGGCTTGGTCTGACTTCGGGGTGACACAGGCTGTGTCACTTCCCCAAGAGCCAACGAAGCACCATGGTGACCGTTCGAATCGAAGCATGGGCGGACGGTGACAATACGTCTTGCCCGCGCAAAGGGCGAAGCCCGCAGGCGCTGACACGCCGTACGGGCCCCTTGATCAGGAAGGGACTCCTGAGCGGATGCGGACCCGCCTCTCCGATCACCGCCCCACCACCAACCGCCCTGGAGTACGCCCAGGACCTGGCCGCCATACTGGCCGAGATTCACCACATCCGCGCGGACGTCCACGAACTCGCCTCCGGCAACGCCATCGTCTCCGTCCATTACGGGCTGCTGGCCTACACCGACGGTGAGCGGTTCTGGTGGACCGGCCCCGAACTCAACCACGCAGGCAGCCCGCTGCTCAGCTCCGAGTTGACACTACTCGCGGCTGCCAGACAGCTCGCCGAGCACCACGCCGTCTTGCGTGACAAGGACGCTGCAGACCTGCTGCGCGGTGGGCTGCCGCTACTGGCCGACGTGATCCTGGCCGAGCATGTCGACCCGCGCTGACAGCGACGCGGCCCGAGCCGCCCAGCAGGTACAACAAACATGCCCCCACCTGGTTCGTCATGTGGAGCCTGCGCCACAGGCGCTTCGAGGCTTGGCAGTGCACCGACCCGGCGCGCTGCCACATCGTCCACGCGACCAGCGCCGCTGAGCTGTGGGGCCTCATGGAGCAGGCAGAAGCCGACCCCCGGCGGACCTCACCAGCCGCCTACACCCAGTGCGGCCAACCGTCCGGGTTTGCCACTCCCGGTGGCCCCCGAGCCCGTTCCCCGCCCTCGCGCTCTGCCACCGGACCGCCTCGAACGAACTCCGGGGCCATGTCCCTCGTCGTAGGAAAGGAGCCGATCGTGATCCCGCCCTACGACACCCCGGAAGGCGACCGACTGAACGTGACCAAGTGGCATCCCGGTGCCATCGCCGCCCTCAAGCACCTGCGTACCGAGCTTCACGCCCACCGGATCTACCCGACGATCTCCTACGACCGAGGGCAGCCTCGCCTCGTGATCAGTGCCGAGCTGAGCGTGTGGGCCGACCGCGCGGGCACGGTCTTCTGCTGGGGCACCTGCTTCCTCGAAGAGCCCGCCGACCAGGCGCCGACAGAGGACCTACCGCAGGTCGCGCGCCGCCTCGCCGGACGACTCGGGAAGCACTACGCCGAACCGGTGGACTCGCCCTGAACCACGCCGCGACACGGCGCTCCCACCTCCCGTGCCATCGCATCCCTAACTCCCCGCAGGCGGTGGTGCGCGAGCCAGGGACCGTCCGCGGGGCCAGAGACGGCCGCACACCACTCTCATCCCACGGACACGGCCCCCGATCGAAATAACGGTTTCCCAGCGGTGACGGTCGTCAGGGAAGGAGCACCTCGCCGGCGAGGCCGGCCACGACGGGGATGATGCCCAGGAAGACGAACGCGGGCAGGAAACAGAGCCCCAGGGGAGCGACCACCTGGACGCCGACCCGTTGGGCGGCCGCCGACGACGCGGCGCGGACGGCACGGCGGAAGTCGTCGGAGAGCCTGGTGAGGACGTCGGCCACCGGTGCGCCGCTGGCTGCGGCCCGGCTCATGGCACGGGCCAGCGGGGCGAGCGAGCGCTCGGCGGCCAGGGCCTGCCAGGCGCTCTCCGGTGCGGCTCCCAGTCTCAGTTGGCCACTCACCCAGGCCAGTCTCTCGCCCAGTGGTCCCGCGATCGCCTCCGCCGTGACGTCGACGGCTCCGGTGATCGGCTGGCCCGCGCGCAGGCAGGCGACCATGAGATCGGCCGCCAGCGGCAGATCCGCCGTCAACCGTCTGTGTTCCTCGCGCACTTCGGGTGACTCTCGCCTCCGCAGCACCGCCAGCGCGATCCCGGAACCCGCCGCCCCGACGACCGCTCCCGGCAGACCTCCCACGGCCAGGAACGCCGCCGGCCCCACGGCGAGGGCCGCCGCGATCTCACCCCGGCTCGGCCGCCGCCTTACCTCCGGATCACGAACCATCCCGGCGAACGGGCCGCGGGCCGTTCGCGCGACCGGATCCCGGGCCGTCCCCGTGGACAGACCTCGGCCTGTCCGCGCAAACGGGTTCCGAGCCGTCCTCACAGGCAGGTCCCGAACCGGTCTCGCGAACGGGTCTCGGACCATCCCCGTGGCCGAGAAAAACGTGGGTGCTTCGGCCTCTGGCCGTACTTTCGGAAACCCGGCCAGGTGTGCTGAGCGCCATACGCGGCGGAGCCGGTCGGCGGGTTCGCACCGGGCGATCCACAGCCGGACGGCGATTCCGGCGAGCACCACGGCAAGCAGAATGATCATTCTTTCTCCTTTCGCGATCCGGGCCAGGGGGTGTCAGCCCCGCTGGGCCCGGGCGACCAGGCGATGGGTCCACCACAGGCCACCGGCGTCGAGTGCGAGACCGACGACCAGACAGCCGACGCCCGCCGGACCGCCGAACAGGAAGTGCAGCGGGCGCATGCCGAGGCCGGCCGCCATCAGCAGACCGAGGACGGGCAGACCTGCCAGCAGGCGGGCTGTGGCGCGAGGGCCGGCGAGTTGGGCGGCGACGTCCTGGCGATGGCTCTGAGCCTCTCTCAGGGAGGCGGCGACACGATCGACAAGGACAGCCAGGCCCGCCCCCGCTGTCACGCTCACCTTCCAGCAGGCGGCCAGTGCCCGGAAGGCCTCGCCGCCCTGCTCCGGCGCCACGGCCAGTAAAGCGGCGGGTACGTCACCCCCGTCCCTCGCGGCCGCGACCAGTGGGCGCAGAGCCTCGGGATCGGGAAACCCCGCTGCCCGCACGGCCCGCGCCAGCGCGTCACCGGCCGTCCGTCCCGCCGCCAGTTCGGCGGCGAGGCCCTGACAGAGCTCGATCGACGCGACCCGCCAGGCCGCCACGCGCCGGGAGGGCCGCGAGTGAGCGGCGAACCTCTCCCGCAAAGAGGGCGAGGCGACCGGGCCGCGACGGCGCAGGCGGCCCAGGCGGGCGGTGCCGGAATCCGCACCCGTCCACAACCAGGCCGCCAGGGTGACGAGAACCAGGGCGGCCGCCGTCATGACGTCGGCTCGCCGGGACTCGGGCAGCCGGGAACGTCCGGGCGTGTCTTCCGGCGAGACGGGGGTGAGGGGACACCGGACCCCGAGGCGTCGGAAGAGACCTCTCGTGGACGCGCGGGACCCCGGGCGTCCGGACACGGGCCGCCGAGAGCCTCGAAGGCCACGGTGTCCCGGTGGGAGGCGACCGGTGGGGCCTCGGACGGCCCGTACGACCCTGGCGGGCGGGGGGACAGGTAGGGCCTGCGGCGGGGAGCCGGCGAGGCGGGGATACCGGGCGCTCGGGCTGCGAGGGCCGGTAGGCCGGGGCCGGGGCTCAACCGGCCGTCCGGAGCGAAGGTGAGGGCCGGTTCGGCCTCCACCAGTCCCGAGGGGCGGCGGATCATCATGCAGATCTCGGCGACCCGGCGGCGCCCGTCGGCGTGGTCGCGAACGAGGTGGATGACGACGTCCAGGGCCGCGGCGATCTGGCTGTGGACCGCCTCCCTGCTGAGACCCGCCGCGCATGCCAGCGCTTCCAGGCGGGGTGGCACGTCGGTCGCGGTGTTGGCGTGCAGGGTGCCGCAGCCTCCCTCGTGACCGGTGTTCAAAGCATTTAGAAGATCAACCACTTCCGCCCCCCTCACCTCGCCGACGACGAGACGGTCGGGGCGCATCCGCAGGGCCTGACGGACGAGGTCACGCAGGCCGACACCACCGGCGCCCTCAAGGTTGGCCGGGCGTGCCTCCAGGCGGACGACATGGGGATGTAGCGGTCTCAGCTCGGCGGAGTCCTCGACCAGCAGCAGCCTCTCCCCGGGATCCGCCAGGGAGAGCAGGGCCGACAGCATGGTCGTCTTGCCGGTCCCCGTACCCCCGGTGACCAGGAAGGCGATCCTCGACTCGATCACCGCGGTGAGAACGGCGACGCTTTCCGCCCCGATCGCGCCCGCCTCGACCAGATCGTGCAGGGTGAGGGTGCGCCGAGGCGGGAGTCGCAAGGACAGGCAGGTGCCGTTGGGCGCCACGGGCGGCAGGACGGCGTGCAGCCGGACACCTCCCGCCAGGCGGGCGTCGACATAGGGACAGGCGTCGTCGAGACGTCTGCCCGCGGCGGAGGCGAGCCGCTGCGCGAGCCGCCGGAGCGCGTCCTCGTCGGGGAAGACGACCGAGGTCAGGCGCAGCCCGTTCCCGTCGTCGACCCACACCTCGCGCGGGCCGTTCACCAGCACATCGGTGACCTGGGCCTCGGCCAGCAACGGCTCCAGTGGACCCGCTCCGATGAGATCGGCGCACAGGACCCGGGCCACCGCCAGGATCTCCGCGTCGCCGAGCATCGCCCGTTCGGCCCGCAGCGCTACCGCGACGTGCGCGGCACTGGGCTCGACTCCCGTCCTGGCCAGCCGCACCCGGACCGCCTCCACCAGCTCCGGCGAAACCGCTGGCGCGCGCTCGGCCCGTTTCACCTGTCCGCCCCGAGCCGCTCGTGCAGGAAAGCGGCGCAGAACCGTCCGAGAGAGGTGCGACGGCCGAGTGGGGGAACGTCCCCCCGATCAAGCGCGGCGGCGAGGCGAGGCTGGTCGGGGAGGCTACCGCCGTGCGGAACGCCGAGCGAGCCCGTCACCACGTCGTCGTTCAGGACCCCGCTGCGCACAACCGCCCGCACCTCACCGGTGTGCTCGCGCAAGGAGGCCAGCACCTGTGCCGCAGCGAGCACGCCGCGCACGTCGGCGGTGACGACCAGGAGGGTGGTGCCGGCTCGGCCGAGCGCCTCCACCGCGGCCTGGTCGAGGTGGCGCGGCAGGTCGACGACCACCAGCTCGAAGCCCCTGCGCCCCGCTTCGAGGACCGAGCGCATCGCCTCGGCCGGGATCGGCTCGACCTCGCCCCGGCTGAAGGAGAGCAGCGTCAGTCCCGCGAAGGTCGGCAGGGCCGCCTGGAGCGCCGTGCAGCTGACCCTGCCCTCGCGGGCGACCAGATCCGACCAGCGCGCTCCGTCGGACTCCTCCTGGCCAAGAAGGAGATCCAGTCCTCCGCCGAGCGGGTCGGCGTCGATCAGAAGGGTGCGGATGCGTCGGCGGGACGCGGCCAGCGCCAGCGAGCCCGCCAGCACGCTGGCCCCGGCTCCGCCGCGCCCGCCCGCGACGCAGACCACGAGTCCCGGCTTGGCGGGTGGCTCGACGACGTCTGCGAACTCGTCGACCAGCCGACGCTCCGCGGCGGGCAGCTCCAGCACGGCCTGGGCGCCGACCGCGACGCACCTGCGCCATGTGTCGGGGTCGTCGCAGGTTCGGGTGACCAGGAGGACACGGGGGCGAGGTGGCGGTCCGGTCGAGGCCAGCGCGTCTGCCATGTCGTCACCGACGACGACCAGCGGAGCACGGTTCCAGTAGGGCCGGGCGTGTGCGGGCGCGTGGGCGACGTCAAGCTCGGCTCCGGCCGCGGCGGCGATGCGGAGCAGATCATCGAGCAGATCATGGTCTTCGGTGATGACCAGCGGGCGGTCCACTGATGCCTCCTGGGATGCGGGGACCCCACCCTCCGCGACGGCTCCCCGTCCGCGAGGTACCGAACGCCATACTGTGGACGACCGGCTCCGAGGTGACCCGGCCTGTGGAAAACCAGCGCCCAGAAGAAGCCGTACGAGCGCGGAAGACACCGAACACCTCAGCGGGCCGGCCTCGCACGTTCGGGTGCGTGGGCACGTCACCCCGAGAAACCGGGGCGGGAGTGACCGCTGGGAAAAGAGGCGACCCCCGCCGGGGGGAGGACGGGGGTCGCCGACCGGTCCGGCTCTGGGGGGGTAGAGCCGGTCCCGTTTCAGAAGAAAGCTTCAACGGCCAACCAGAGCATGGCAAAGGATTGCGGTGCAACCTGTGCGCAGTTACTCCGGTTTGGGGAGATACCAACTCATGCTGCCCGATCAACTCAAGTTTCGTCGAGGAGTAATCCTCAATTTCCACTAGTTTTTTTAATGTAACGATCCAGTCTCCGGATACCGCCCGATCCGGGCGCACTCCTCGCACGGGCGAACCGCGACTACGTTAAGTGATCATCACCGGAGCCCGGCCCCGCCCGCGCGAACGGCATCGGCCGGCCTCACGCGACGCAAGATGGCATACGAGTGGGTTTGCTGATTAATGTCCCTCGATCCGCAAAGGTTTTGCCCCTAGGGGTTCCCATCAGCGCGGATCGGACGTACAAAGGTTGCACGGACCATGTGTCCGGGCACGACCGCTGGGTACCCACGCGCCGTCAGCCGCGGGAGGCGCGTTGAAGCGGGCTTGTCCCGTTTCAACGATTATCAGGTGCACGCTTGGTAACCCGGTAGGAACGTGCCGACGACGGCGCCTCCTACCAGGGGCGCCGTCGGCTCGTGTGGGCAGGTGCCGGGGATGTCCGTAATCGATCACCACGAGTGATCGTACGCGCGCGGGCGGCATCCGATCGGGATCAGCCCCGCTGCATGGCCTCGCAGATCGCCGTGGCCTCGCGCACGCCCAGGGTGACCGCCGTCGCGCAGTGTCGCACCCACGCCGCGACACCCTCGGGGGTGCCGCTCAGGTACGACCGCAGTCCCTCCCCGTAGGCCGGGCCGAGTTCGAGGTGACCCACCTCGACGGCCACCAGCGATTTCGGGTCCAGGCCGAACTCCACCAGCGTCAGCCGCTCCGCCGCCCGCGCGACCAGGCCGTCCGCCGACCCGAACGGGCGCAGCACCGCCAGCTCCGCGTGCACGACGGCGGCGAGCACCAGCGCCGGCGCCTTCGAGGAGGCCGTCACCAGTTGGACGAGACCGTCCACCCGCGCCACCGCCTCCTGCGGTTCGGGCGCGGCGCCAAGACCGAGCGGATCGGACGCCTCGGCCGTGGCCCTGGGGCGGCCGAGGTCCTTGGTGAGCCCGGAGGCGGCGAGCGTGTGCAGCCTGGCCAGCACCTGGCGGGGCGCCGTACGCCAGGTCGAGCCGAGCCGCCCCAGCTCGGCCGAGACGCGCAGCGCGCCCTGTACCACCGGGTCGGTGGCCTCGGGGATGACATCGAGCGGGATGTCCACGCCCTCCAGTGCGGCTGACGCACGAGCGCCGCGCAGGGCGGACCTGGCCGACACCTCCGGGCTCTTACGCCGCAGTACGCGGTGCCCGTAAAGCCGGTCGACGGCCTTGCGCGCGTCGGTGACCGCCTCCGACACTCCGGGCATTCCTGCGATGACAGCCAATGGGTCGCTCACGCTGCCCGACCCTATCGGGGCCGCCCGGCGAGGCCTCGACCAGGCTGCGGGGTGACCTCCGGCGGCTCGGGAAAACAGCCGCGGGACCGTTCGCCGAGCGCATGCCACCGTCCGGCGCAGCGCCGTGTCAATACGCGTTGAATAACGCCGTCTACATTCCTACGGTGTCGAAAACACAACATTTCCAGAGTGGTCGTTCCCGCAAAATCAAGGCGTTTTGAAGGCCTATGAGGCCTTATCACCGATTGGTACAGACCTGTCTAGACCTCTTGTGGCGAGCACCGGTGGCCTGGTGAAGTGGGACACGACCAGTCGATAGCAGTACGTGAGGAGTGCGCAGTGGCCCCGGAGACCCCTGGTTCCGAGTCTCGTGAGACCCAGGAGACGCTGTCGAACCTGCTGAACGAGACCCGGCGGTTCGCACCTCCCGCAGGCCTGGCCGCGGCCGCGAACGTGACCGCCGACGCCTACGCGGAGGCCGAGCAGGACCGCCTCGCCTTCTGGGAGAAGCAGGCCGACCGCCTGACCTGGTCAAAGCGCTGGGACAGCACCCTTGAGTGGAACCCGCCCTTCGCCAAGTGGTTCGTCGGCGGCGAGCTCAACATCGCCTACAACTGCGTCGACCGCCATGTGGAGGCCGGTCGCGGTGACAAGGTCGCCTATCACTGGGAGGGCGAGCCCGAGGGCGACAGCCGCACGCTCACCTACGCCGACCTGCGGCGCGAGGTCTCCAAGGCCGCCAACGCGCTCGCCGAGCTGGGTGTCGGCAAGGGGGACCGGGTCGCGATCTACATGCCGATGATTCCCGAACTGCCGATCACGATGCTGGCCTGTGCCCGGATCGGAGCGATCCACTCGGTCGTGTTCGGCGGGTTCTCCGCCAGCGCGCTCAGCGGCCGGATCAAGGACGCGGACGCCAGGATCGTGGTCACCGCCGACGGCGGCTACCGCCGCGGCGCGCCCAGCGCGCTCAAGCCGACCGTGGACGAGGCGGTCGCGGAGTGCCCCGGCATCGAGCACGTCCTGGTCGTGCGGCGGACCGGCCAGGAGGTCGACCAGACCGACAAGGACGTCTGGTGGCACGATGTGGTGGACCGGCAGTCCGACGTCCACGAGGCGCTGCCGAACGACGCCGAGGACCCGCTCTACATCCTCTACACCAGCGGCACGACCGGTAGGCCCAAGGGCATCCTGCACACCACCGGCGGCTACCTCACCCAGGCCGCGTACACCCACGACGCGGTCTTCGACCTCAAGCCCGACACCGACGTCTACTGGTGCACCGCCGACATCGGCTGGGTGACCGGTCACTCCTACATCGTGTACGGCCCGCTGGCCAACGGCGCGACCAGCGTCATCTACGAGGGCACCCCGGACACCCCGCACCGCGGCCGGTTCTGGGAGATCGTGCAGAAGTACGGGGTCACCCTGCTCTACACCGCCCCGACGGCCATCCGCACGTTCATGAAGTGGGGCGACGACATCCCCGCCAAGTACGACATGTCTTCTCTGCGGATCCTGGGCAGCGTCGGCGAGCCGATCAACCCCGAGGCGTACGTCTGGTACCGCGAGCACATCGGCGGCAACCGCACCCCGGTCGTCGACACCTGGTGGCAGACCGAGACCGGCGCCATCATGATCAGCCCGCTGCCCGGCGTCACCGAGGGCAAGCCCGGCGCGGCCATGCGCCCGCTGCCGGGCATCACCGCCGACGTGGTCGACGACCAGGGCCGAAGCGTCGGCAACGGCGGTGGCGGCTACCTCGCGATCCGTGACCCGTGGCCGTCGATGCTCCGCACGATCTGGGGCGACGACCAGCGCTACATCGACACCTACTGGTCCCGCTTCGAGGGCATGTACTTCGCGGGCGACGGCGCCAAGAGGGACCAGGACGGCGACATCTGGCTGCTCGGCAGGGTGGACGACGTCATGCTCGTCTCCGGGCACAACATCTCCACCACCGAGGTCGAGTCGGCGCTGGTCTCCCACCCGAAGGTCGCGGAGGCGGCCGTGGTCGGGGCTACCGACCCGGTGACCGGGCAGGCCATCGTTTCGTTCGTGATCCTGCGCGGCAACGCCGAGGAGGGGGCGGACATCGCCGCCGAACTCCGTGCCCACGTGTCCAGGACACTGGGCCCGATCGCGAAGCCCCGCCAGATCCTGGTGGTGCCCGAGCTGCCCAAGACCCGCTCCGGCAAGATCATGCGGCGGCTGCTGCGCGACGTGGCGGAGAACCGCAGCATCGGCGACGTCACCACCCTGGCCGACAGCACGGTGATGAATCTCATCTCGGAGAAGCTGCCCAGCGCCAAGGGCGAGGACTGAGCGAACCCGAGAACCCGGGTGGGTCAGTGCCCCTGGCCCACCCGGGGCCGGCTCCTCATCGCCGCCGCGATGTTCGTCGATCCGCCGCCGGGGTAGCCCCCGGCCGTGACAACCTCCCCACCGGTGTCGTCCGGCGCCGGAACCGAAACGGCCCGCCGCCGCCCTGACCGAGGGCGACGGGCGGAAGACCAGCCGGAGATCCTCCGCGCCCCACCGCCTCGAAGGCGCGCCCGGCGGCGCGGATTCCCACCGCAGGACGGCCGGGACCTCACCAACCCGGTACGGCCGGACTAAAGTCTGAAGTCTTGACGACGCAGATATTCGATGACACATGCGCGATTACCACAGTTGTGCCCGCGACACCGGCTCCGGTGACGATCCCGCCGCAGGTGTGCGTGCACGACCGCCTCAGGGCGCAGCATGATGTTCGACAGAGGCCCTTGATAGGAGACCGTCCATGACACATATTCCGCCCGCGGAGCCACAGGAGGAGTCGCTGGGCGCCCTGGTCGCCGCGGCCAGTGACCACATATCCACACTGGTCCGTGCCGAGATCGAGTTGGCCAAGGCAGAGCTCAGGTTCGACGCCAAACGGGTCGGCGTGGCGGCGGGTCTCTTCGGCGCCGCGGCGTTCATGGCCCACCTGTGTCTGATCCTCGCCTCGTTCGCGATCGCCTACGGCCTGGTCGCCGCGGGCCTGTGGACCTGGCTCGCCTTCCTGATCGTCACGGTGTTCTATCTGATCGTGGCCGGGCTGCTGGTCTTCGTCGGCATCCGGCGGCTCAAGGGCCTGACCGGAATGCGGCGGACCCTGCACTCGCTCAAGACCATCAAGAGCGGAGCCGAGGCCGGCGCCGTTCCCACCGCTCCGGTCACGGCCGGCCAGGTGGGCAGCCATCGCGATCCGGTGAGACCGGGCCAGTGAGCAGACCCGACGAGTCCATGGTCAGGCTGGAGGGTCCGTGGACCCACCACTCGGTCCATGCCGGAGGCACCCGCTTCCACGTCGTGGAGGCCGGTACGGGCCCCCTCGTGCTGCTGCTCCACGGATTCCCGCAGTTCTGGTGGAGCTGGCGCAACCAGCTTGTCTCGCTTCCGGCAGCGGGCTACCGCGCCGTCGCCGTCGATCTGCGCGGCTACGGCGCCAGCGACAAGCCGCCACGTGGCTACGACCTGTACACCCTGGCCGCCGATGCGGCCGGGCTGGTCAGGGCGCTGGGCGAGAGCTCCGCGATCGTCGTCGGCCACGACTGGGGCGGACTGCTCGCCTGGACCATGGCCGTGAAGGACCCGAAGGCGGTCCTGCGGCTGGTCACCGTCTCCGCACCACACCCCCGACGGCTCCGCACCGCGCTGTTCACCGAGCCGTTCGGCCAGTTCAGGGCGGCTCGCTACGCGCTGGGATTCCAGCTGCCGCTGCTCCCCGAGCGGCGCCTGACCGCCGACTCCGGCGCCATGGTGGGACGGTTGCTGGAGAAGTGGTCGGCTCCCGGCTGGCCGCAGGAGGAGGTGGCGAAGACCTACCGCGACGCGTTCCGCATCCCCAACGTCTCGCACTGCGCGCTGGAGTACCACCGCTGGTTCGGCCGCTCCCAGCTCCGCCCGGACGGGTGGCGCTACGCGAAGACCATGCGCGCCCAGATCAACGTACCGACTCTGCAGGTGCACGGCGCGTTCGACCGGCACGTCCTGCCCCGCACCGCCCAGGGCTCGGGCCGCTACGTGGCCGCCCCCTACCGGTGGCGGCTGATCGAGGGCGCCGGGCACTTCCCGCACGAGGAGTGCCCGGAGGAGTTCGACGCCGAGCTCGTCACCTGGCTGTCCGATCCGGAGCCCGACGGGTGAACGGGCGAGACCGGGACGCCGACGGGAGGCCGCGCAACCGGCGTCCTCGCGACGCGTTCGGAAGGCCGCTTCCGTACGGCGCGGAAGGCGTGGCACGCATTCCGGACGACTACGCGCCGAGCGCGGAGGAGGCCCTCTCCGAGGCCCACAGGCTGCTCGGCGAGGGACGCCCGTTCCACGCCCACGAGGTGCTGGAAGGCCGCTGGAAGAACTCCCCCGCCCAGGAGCGCGAGCTGTGGCAGGGGCTGGCGCAGATCTGCGTGGGCCTCACCCACCTGCAGCGGGGCAACCGCGGCGGAGCCGCGACGCTGTTCGCCCGGGGCGCCGACCGGATCAGCCGGTACGGCACGCCGTACGAGGAGATGGCGGTGGCGGCCGGAAGGCTGGGCGACCTGGACGCCGAAACGGCCATCGCGGTGATCAGAGACCTGATCCGGTGTCTGGTTCCCCCCGAGGGAGCGAATCCAAGTGGGACGTCCGTGGCCTGATCAGCTCCGGGTGCACTCCTGGGTGTTCACCCGGTTGGACAGCCTGGAGCCGTCTTCGGCGTCCGGTGCCACTTCGGCGGCGGTCAGCACGAAGCCGGTCTCCGCCCTGTCGGTGGCCGCCGCGAAGACGACGCCGTAGACCTTGCCGTCGGTGGTGAGCAGCGGCCCGCCGGAGTTGCCCTGCCGGACCAGGCCGCGGATCCAGTAGACATCCCGGTTGACGGTCTTGTGCTCGTAGATGTTGGGCCCCTGAGCCTTCTGCCGGTCCCTGATCCTGGCCGGCTCCATGGTGTAACCCTGGCCGTGCGGGAAGCCCGCGACGATGGCGTCGTCGTCCTTCTTGGCTGTGCCGTCGAAGCGCAGGATCGGCAGGTTCAGGTTGGGGACACGCAGGATCGCGATGTCCCTGTCGGGGTTGTAGAGCACGACCTGGGCCGAGTGGACGTTGTTGAGATGGTCGATGACCTGAAGGTCCTGGTCGACCCCGGCGACCACGTGCGCGTTCGTCATGATCTTGTCCTGGGCGTAGACGAACCCGGTGCCCTCGATGTGCTTGCGGCAGCTGGAGGCCACGCCCTGGACCTTGACGATGCCCCGGCGGGCCCGGGTGAGTTGTGCGCTCTTCGGCACGCTCCGGTCGGGTGGCGCGACCTCGACGAACTGGCCGCCCGCTATGCCGTCGAACACCCTGGGAAAGCCGGAGGTGTCGATGAAGTCCCTGAAGGGCTTCTGCAGGTCCCTGGCCAGCTTCGGCATCGTCTGATCGACCGTTTTGATCAGCAGGGACTTACTGACCTGCTCCCCGAGCAGCGTGAACTGCGAGGAGGTGATCAACGAGCCGATCAGCCACGCGATGATCAGCACCGAGAAGGCGCTCGCGAAGGTGCCGCCGACCGCGTCGACGACCTTGGCGGGTTCCCAGGTGACATGGCTGCGGACCACCGCGCCGATCGTCGACGACGCGAACTGACCGATCGTGGCGGCGAGGAAGACGATGACGATCGCCAGCAGCGCCCGCTCGGTCTCACCGTCGACCACCGCTCCGGCGATGGGCGGGGCGATGAACATGCCCAGCAGGCCACCGCCGACAAAACCGACAAAGCTCAGAGCCCCGATGATGAACCCCTGGCGGTATCCCGACACCGCGAAGGCCACCATCAGGGCGATCAGGATGAGGTCGAGGAGATCACCGCTCACTCCCTTACGGTATCCAGCCCCTGCCCCGCGCGTGCACACCTTCTGCGAGGTCTCTGCGGTTATCGTGGCCGGATGGCGATGATCGGAGGAGCGGCGACCGTGGCGTCTCTCATCGAGACCGCGCTACGGGAGCGAGATCAGGACGGCGCGGCCCGCTGGCGCGCGATCACCCGGCTGCAGGAACGGGGCGATCTGGAGACCTTCACCGCGGCCCGGAGACTCTGTTCGGGAAAGACCGCGGCCGAGCGGATGCTCGGGGTCGACATCCTGGGACGACTCGGCTTCGTCGACCGGACGCTGCCGGTGCTCCGCGCCCTGTCCGTCGGCGAGGACGACCGCCTGGTGCTCTACTCGGTGTTGATCGCCTTCGGCCACCTCAGGGACCGCCGCGCGCTGCCGTCGGTGATCGCCCTCTCCGAACACGCCGACCCCCGGATCAGGTACGGGGCCGCCTACGCGCTGCCGAACATCATGGGCAGCCCACCCGACCCGACGGGCCTGGCCGCGTTGAGACGGCTGACCCTCGATCCCGACGGGGACGTGGCCGACTGGGCTCGCCTCGGTCTGGCCCTGTCAACGGGACGCGAGGTTGAGGACGTCGGGCGGAATGTCCTCGATCCGTGAATGATCCCAGGGAAGCTCGAAACCCGAACTGCCGAGCACGGTGTCGAGCACTCCCGCGGTGAACCCCCACACCAGCAGCCCGCGCACCCGGAACGCCGGCCCCGAGTAGCCTCTCGGATGGCGCAACCTGATCCGGTTGGCCGGATCGACGAGCTCGCGGATCGGGACCCGCTCCACCGACTCCACCTCGTCCGGCGAGGCCGCGTGGACCACGCAGGGCGTGTGCCACCAGGCCAGCACCGGGGTCACCCGGTTGTCGCTGTGACTCACGTACAGCTCGGGCATGGTCCCGATCACCCGGACGCCTGTCGGATCGAGACCGGTCTCCTCAACGGCCTCGCGCAGCGCCGCGGCGATCGGGCCGTCGTCCTCCGGGTCCACCCCGCCGCCCGGGAACGCGGGCTGACCGGCGTGTGTGCGCCCGTTCGAGCTCCGCTGGATGAGCAGCACGTCCGGGCCGAGCGGCCCCTCACCGAAGAGCAGCAGCACCGCGGCCGACCGCCCGCCGGACGCCGGCGGGCGCAACATCGAGGGCACCGGCGTTCCCGCGACCCGCTCCGCCAGCGTTTCCAACCATCCGGGAACCTCTTCCACGGGCACACCTCCGGTCCTCTGCAACACGGCGTCCCGCCCCGCGCTTCCCGGTAGCGGCGGGATGTCGGCGGATCCGCCAGTGCCCGGAGTCGGTCTTACCACAGCGGTGCGGAAAAGATCACGAGAAGGGGCCGGGGCGCACCAGCTTGGCGGCCCGGACGGGATCCGTGGGGCCGATGCCGTACGAGGGGCAGAGCGCGGCGAGCGGGCAGACTCCGCAGGCCGGCGTGCGGGCGTGGCAGACGCGGCGGCCGTGCCAGATCAGGCGGTGGGACGTCATCGTCCAGTCGCGCTTCGGGATGAGCTCGGCGACGACCTGCTCGATCTTCACCGGGTCGGTCTCCGAGGTCCAGTGGAAGCGGTGGACGAGCCGCTGGAAGTGGGTGTCGACGGTGATGCCGGGCACCCCGAAGGCGTTGCCGAGCACCACGTTGGCGGTCTTGCGGCCGACCCCCGGCAGGGTCACCAGGTCCTTGAGCCTCCCGGGGACCTCACCGCCGAAGCGCCCGCAGAGGACCTGGGCCATGCCGATGATGCTGTTGGCCTTGGCCCGGAAGAACCCGGTGGGCCGGATGATCCCCTCCAACTCGGCCCGGTCCGCACCGGCGTAGTCTTCTGCTGTGGGATATTTCACAAAAAGGGTAGGAGTGACCGTATTGACCCTTTTGTCCGTGCACTGTGCGGACAGGATCGTCGCGACCAACAGCTCGAGAGGATTGCGGAAGTCGAGCTCGCAATGGGCGTCGGGATAGGCCTCCGCCAGGATTCGGTCCATTCGCCGAGCTCGACGGACCAGAGCGAGCTGGGATTCACCACCGGGGCTGACATTGCGGGGCACCCCGACAGCCTACGCTCAAGGCCCCCCGCAGAGCCGCTCGGTGGGATGGGTCACAATGACTGCGTGAGCCGTGAAACGGGAGGCACTGTGAACTCCGACGATGTGCTGGGCAAGGCCCCTCTGTTCGCCGCGCTCGACCGGGAGAGCGCCGCCGCGCTGCGCACGAGCATCTCCGAGGTGCGCCTCGCCAAGGGACAGACCCTTTTCAGCGAGAACGAGACCGGGGATCGCCTCTACGTGGTGCTCGAAGGCAAGATCAAACTCTCCCGCACCGCGCCCGACGGCCGGGAGAACCTGCTCAGCGTGCTCGGCCCGGGTGAGATGTTCGGCGAGCTCTCCCTGTTCGACCCCCGTCCCCGCACGGCGTCCGCCACAGCGTTGACCGACGTCCTGCTGGCCGGGCTCGGACACGACGACCTGCGCCCCTGGCTGACCGGCCGTCCCGAGGTCGCCCTTCACCTGCTGCGCGCCCTGGCCCAGCGCCTCCGCCGTACCAACGACGTGCTGGCCGACCTGGTCTTCACAGACGTGCCGGGACGGGTGGCCAAGGCCCTGCTGGACCTGGCCGACCGCTTCGGCCAGCGGGTCGACGACGGCGTGCGGGTCCACCACGACCTCACCCAGGAGGAGCTGGCCCAGCTGGTCGGCGCCTCCCGCGAGACCGTGAACAAGGCACTGGCCGACTTCGCCCAGCGCGGCTGGCTGCGCATCGAGGCCAAGGCCGTGGTCATCATGGACCTGGAGCGGCTGCACAACCGCTCGCGCTGACGGGCCCCGCCCTCCGGCAGGCCCTCATCACGGCGGGGTCCGCCGGGGGCGAACCTGGCCGTCCAGATAGGCGAGCTGCGCGCGAACCGACATCTCGGCGGCGAACCAGAGGGACCTGTCCACCTCCGCGTAGACGATCTCGACGATCTCGCGGGGCGTCGTCGCCCCCTGTTCCCTGGCCTGGCGGATCTGGTCCAACCGCCGCCGCCGGTGCGCGATGTAGCCGTCGAGCGTGCCGATCGGATCGGGAAGCACCGGCCCGTGACCGGGCAGCAACGCCTCCGCCCCGACCTGCTCGGCCCTCGCCCTGAGCAGGTCCAGGGAGCGGAGGTAGTCGGCCAGATCACCGTCCGAGGCGATCACGGTGGTGCCGCGGCCGAGCACGGTGTCGCCGGTGAGGATCGCCCTGTCCCGCGGCAACCAGAAGCAGAGCGAGTCGAACGAGTGGCCCGGCGTGCCCACCACGTGCAGCTCCAGGTCCCCGACGGTGAGCACGTCGCCGTCGCCGAGCCCCTCCTCGCCCAGCCGGTGCGTGGGGTCCAGCGCCCTGACGGGCGCGCCGACCAGCCCGGCGAACCTCGCGGCACCGCCGCTGTGGTCGTGGTGCCCGTGGGTCAGCAGGATCGTGGTGACCCGGCGGCCCTCCAGATGGCCGGCGACCCGCGCCAGGTGCTCCTCGTCATCGGGGCCGGGGTCGACGACCAGCACCTCCTCACCGAGGCCGATCACCCATGTGTTGGTACCGTCCAGGGTCATCTCGGAGGGGTTGGGGGCGAGCAGGTTGAGCGCGTGCTCGGTACCCGCGCCGTCGGGCCCCTCCAGCGGGATCCGCAGCCCGCTCACCGCGAACCGCCGAACTCGTAGTCGTCGTCGAGCACGATGCGCATCTCACCGTCCACTTCGGCGATCCCGGGCATGAAGGTCACGATCTCACGCTCGGCCGCCAGCGCCTCGGAGATCTTGTCGTAGGCGCACAGCTCGGTGAGCGTGCGATGGGTCGGGGGCATCAGGAAGATCTGGCCGGCCCTCCCCTGGTCGAGCGCGTCGGCGGGCCGGACCCAGACCACCTGGTCGGCCTCGCCGCCGACGTCACGGGTGAGCTGGCCCGGCGGGAGCGCGGCGACGAAGAAGCGGGTGTCGAAGCGCTTGTTCTCGACCTCGGGAGTGATCCAGTGGGCCCAGGGGCGGAGCAGGTCGGAGCGGAGGACCAGGCCGCGCCTGCCGAGGAAGTCGGCGAAGGACAGGGTCCTGTCGATCAGGGCGAGCCGGTCGGCCTCCCAGTCGTCACCGGTGGTGTCGGCCACGACGGACTCCGCGGACGGCCCGGCCAGCAGTACCCCCGACTCCTCGAACGTCTCCCGCACTGCGGCGCACACCAGGCCCCGCGCGGTCTGCTCGTCCGCGTGGAAGACCTCACCCCAGGCCGCGGGCGAGGGGCCGGCCCAGGTGATCTCCTGGTCGGTGTCGCGCGGGTCGACCGACCCACCCGGGAAGACGTAGGCCCCGGCGGCGAAGGCCATGCTCGCCTTGCGCCTCAGTAGGTAGACCTCCACCCGGCCGGCGTTCTCGCGGAGGATGACCACGGTGGCGGCGTCTCGCGCGGGTACCGGCGCGACCCGCCCGGCCAGAATGTCGCGTGCACGCTCACCGAACTCGCCAGGAAGCGGGATACCGCCCATTTGAGACCCTCCGCCAGAACATCACTCGGTTGCCGGGTCCATCATGTGGCACGGCACCGCCCCGGACAATCGCGGGGTCCCTCCCGGCGCACCGCCCCGGCGGGTGGGGCGCCGGGAGACGGCCCCCGGCGGGCCCCACGGCATCTCCACGGCCTCCGGCGAGCTCTCCCCGCCCTCGGACCGTCGGTGTGCCCTCGCGGCCGTCAGGGCCTCGCCGGCGCCGGGTGTCCACTCGACCTCAGCGGACCTCGGCGATCACCTCGACCTCGACCGGCGCGTCCAGCGGGAGGACGGCGACACCGACCGCGCTCCTGGCGTGCCTGCCCGCGTCGCCGAGCACCGCGGTGAGCAGCTCGCTGGCGCCGTTGACGACCTGCGGCTGGCCGGTGAAACCGGGGGCGCTGGCCACGAACCCGACCACCTTGACGATCCGCACGATGTTCGACAGTCCTCCGGCCTCCGACGCGACCGCGGCGAGGGCGTTGAGCGCGCAGATCCTCGCGAGCTCGTAGGCGTCCTCGACGCCCACCTCGGCGCCGACCTTCCCGCCGGCCTTCAGCTTGCCGTCCACCACCGGAAGCTGCCCCGAGGTGTAGACGTGGTCACCCGAACGCACCGCCGGGACGTACGCCGCCAGCGGCGGCACCACCTCCGGCAGGGTCAGGCCCAGCTCCGCCAGCCTCTCCTCGGCCGTCACTGCTTGGGCCGCTTCAGGTAGGCGACCAGCTGCTCGGGGTTGGGCCCCGGCACGACCTGGACGAGCTCCCAGCCGTCCTGGCCCCAGTTGTCGAGAATCTGCTTCGTCGCATGTACCAGTAGCGGCACTGTCGAGTACTCCCATTTCGTCATGCGGGACACATTAGCGAGACGGCTCCCGGCGAGCCGCCCACTACGGGTCCGCGAGCGCCCGGCATGGCTCATGTCCCCCGCCCGGTGGGCGCCGGAGGCGGGCCGGCGGCCAGGGCGGCCCACTGTGAGAATCCACATATTTACTTTCCACGTCCGATCGATTAGCGAGAGGGCGACGCACGGCTTCCCGAGCCGTGCCTCCGGCTTCGGGCGGGTCCGGCCCCGGACCACCCGGCCCACACCGCCTTGCTGACCAGTGTGATCGGCGAAAGAGGCTCTCCGGCCGCCCCCGGGGCAGGCACCGGCTCCCGTCTCGGCCCCGCCGGGCAACGATGCCTTTTGAGTGCCACCCGGGAAGGCACCGGAGAGTTGTCAAGTAACCGTTGGGTAGCCTTCGAAAGGTGAGAGCTCGCGACACCGATTGGGACGGCGTACGCCTTCACGTCGTCACCGGCAAGGGTGGCACCGGCAAGACGACGGTGGCCGCCGCACTCGCGCTCGCCCTCGCGGCGGGCGGCGACAAGGTCCTGCTGGTCGAGGTCGAGGGCCGACAGGGGATCTCCCAGGTCTTCGACCTGCCGCCGCTGCCCTACGAGGAGCGCAAGATCGCCGTCGCACCCGACGGCGGGGACGTCTACGCGCTGGCCATCGACCCCGAAGAGGCGATGCTCGAGTACCTTGAGATGTTCTACGGCATGCGCAGGGCCGGCCGGGCACTCACCAAGATCGGCATCGTCGACTTCGCCACCACCATCGCCCCCGGTTTCCGCGACGTCCTGGTCACCGGCAAGACGAGCGAGGCCGTCCGGCGCAGGGGCAAGGACGGCCGACGGGTCTACGACGCGGTCGTGCTGGACGCGCCGCCGACCGGCAGGATCGTGCGCTTCCTCAACGTCACCAACGAGGTCGCGGGGCTGGCCAGGGTCGGCCCGATCAAGAACCACGCCGATCTGGTGAACGGCGTCGTCTCCTCTCCGGAGACCGCCGTGCACTTCGTCACGCTCCTGGAGGAGATGCCGGTCCAGGAGACCCTGGACGGCCTGGGCGAGCTCCGCACCGCCGGGCTCCCGCCCGGGGGGATCTTCATCAACATGGTCCGCGAGTCGCTGCTGCCCGACTCCGTCCTGGAGGCCGCCGCCGAGAGCCGGTTCGACCCGGCGGAGCTGGTGCTCGGCCTCAAGGCCGCGGGACTCACCGATGGCGGCTCCGCCGCGGTCACGGTGGCCGAGGCCCTGACCGAGGAGATCGCCGAGCACGCCCGCCGCACCGAACTGGAGCGCGACGAGAGGCTGGCGCTGGAGGGGGCCGCGCGCCCCCGCTACGAGCTGCCCCTACTGGCCGACGGGGTGGACCTGTCCGGGCTGTACGAGCTGGCGGAATCGATCCGCACCCAAGGAGCAGCGTGAAGACCCCTCCGGTCCTCGACCTTGACGCGATCATCGACGACCCGCACACGCGGATCGTCGTCTGCTGCGGTTCCGGCGGCGTCGGGAAGACCACCACCGCCGCGGCCCTGGGACTGCGCGCGGCCGAACGCGGCCGTTCCGCCGTGGTGCTCACGGTCGACCCCGCGCGGCGGCTGGCGCAGTCGATGGGGCTCACCGAACTCGACAACACCCCCAGGCTCGTCGTGGGCGTCGAGGGCGAGGGCCGGCTGCACGCCATGATGCTCGACATGAAGCGGACCTTCGACGAGATCATCGAGGCGCACGCCGACCCCGAGCGAGCTCGCCAGATCCTGACGAACCCCTTCTACCAGTCCCTCTCGTCCAGCTTCGCCGGCACGCAGGAATACATGGCCATGGAGAAGCTGGGCCAGCTCCGGCGGTCGGACGACTGGGATCTGATCATCGTCGACACCCCTCCGTCCCGCTCCGCGCTCGACTTCCTGGACGCCCCCGAGCGACTCGGCCGCTTCCTCGACGGCCGGCTCATCCGGCTGCTCATGGCCCCCGCCAAGGCCGGCGGGCGGAGCGCGTTCAAGCTGCTCAACGCGGGTTTCGGTATCGTCGCCGGAGCGCTGACCAAGCTGCTGGGCGCGCAGGTGCTCAAGGACCTGCAGACATTCGTGTCCGCGCTGGACGCCGTCTTCGGCGGTTTCAGGGCGCGGGCCGACCAGACCTACCGGCTCCTGCAGGCTCCCGGAACGGCGTTCCTCGTCGTGGCCTCACCCGAGCGCGACGCGATACGCGAGGCGTCCTACTTCGTGGAGAGGCTGGCCGAGGAGCGCATGCCCCTGGCGGGCCTCGTGGTCAACCGGGTGCACCGCTCGCCCGCGGCCGTGCTGTCCGGGGCGCGGAGCGCCGCCGCCGCCGAAGACCTGGAGGCGCGCGGCGAGCACGAGCTCACCTCCGCCGTACTGCGGCTGCACGCGGACCGGATGCAGCTGGCCGCTCGCGAGCAGCGCGAGCAGGAGCACTTCATCTCCGCCCACCCCACGGTGCCCGTCGCGCGGGTCCCCGCCATGTCGCAGGACGTGCACGACCTGGAAGGGCTGCGCGAGGTGGGCGACCTGCTGGCCGCCCAGTAGCCGTCGCGGTAGCCGTCACAACGGCCTGCCGGACCCCGGAGCGCGCGTTCGCCTACCCGTGACATGCGTGTACGGCTGGCGCCCGGCGCCAGCCGTACGGGATCGGCGCGAACTCAGCCGGCGATCAGCTCATTCGTCCGCTCATATTCTTCTTTGGCCAACTCCAGCAGGTCCCGCCAGGAGTCGACATCCGGCCGCCGACGCAACAGCGCTCGGCGTTCGCGCTCGGTCATCCCGCCCCACACCCCGAACTCGATGCGATTGTCCAGCGCATCGGCGAGGCACTCGGTCCGGACCGGGCATCCTCGGCAGATCAGCTTTGCTCGGTTCTGGGCAGCACCCTGAACGAACAAAGCGTCAGGATCCGCACCCTTACAGGCCGCACGGGAGGTCCAATCCGTGATCCACATTCGACCCCACTCCCCTTAGGTGGTCAGTCGTGACTTGGGCCGACGGGCGCGGGCGTCGGGCCTCGGTATTCAATTGCTGCAGAAAGAGACCGTACGCAACCAGACGTTCGGGCCGACAGACCCCGGCGGGACCAATTTCTTACATGGTCATCCACGGCCATCTGGCCGGGAATGACTAGTCACCCACCTGCGATACAGCACGAAGTCATGGCAAAACAGGGTTCCGTTACCGTTTGCGTTATCCGTCCGACGTACCCTGGGTCTCGTGCAAGCTCAAGGCAAAGACCAGGGGTCGGCGGTCGGCAATGTGCTGAAGCTGCTCGGCGCGGCGGCTGTCACAGGTGTGCTCGTCGCCGCGGTGGCGCTCCCGGCGGTGGGTGGCGCGGGGATGACCGTGAACGCGGCGACGAACGAGCTGCGTCTTCTCCCCGAGGAACTCAAGGAACCTCCCCTCGCGGAGAAGACCACCCTGCTCGACGCGGACGGCAAGCAGTTCGCCCAGTTCTACTTCGAGAACCGCGAGTCGGTGAAGCTCGACCAGGTCGCCGACGTCATGAAGACGGCGATCGTGGCGATCGAGGACACCAGGTTCTACGAGCACGGGGCGATCGACCTGGAAGGCACCTTCCGCGCGGTGGTGAAAAACGTCTCGGGCGGCGGGGTCGTCCAGGGTGGCTCCTCCATCACGCAGCAGTACGTCAAGCTCGTGCTGGTCAACGCCGCGGAGACCAAGGAGGAGCAGGACGCCGCGATCGCGCCGACGCTCTCCCGCAAGCTCAACGAGCTGCGCTACGCGCTGGCGGTCGAGGAGAAGTACACCAAGTCGGAGATCCTCGAACGCTACCTGAACATCTCCTACTACGGTGCGGGAGCCTACGGCATCCAGGCCGCGTCCAGGCGCTTCTTCGACAAGCCCGCCTCCAAGCTGACCCTGTGGGAGGCGGCCACCCTGGCCGGAGCCGTGCAGAACCCGAGCGTCACCGACCCGGGGGCGGGAAAGGCCGCCCGCGCGCGGCTGCTTGAGCGGCGCAACATCGTGCTGAGCCGGATGGCCGAGCTCGGCAAGATCACAACGCAGGAAGCGGAAGAGGCCAAGAAGAAGAAGCTCGGTTTCAAGAACATCGCGGCCCCCGGCGGCTGCGAGGTGAGCGACTACCCCTACTTCTGCCTCTACGTCCAGCAGGAGATCGCCTCCAACGAGGACTTCGGCAAGACCCGCAAGCAGCGGGAGAGGCTGCTCCAGCGGGGCGGCCTGACGATCAAGACGACGCTCGACCCGAAGGCGCAGAAGGCCTCGGAGAAGGCGATCCGGCAGTTCGTCCACACCAGCGACAAGCCTGTCGCCTCGCAGGCGATGGTCGTCCCCGGCACCGGCGCCATCAAGGCGATGGCCGCCAGCCGGAAGTTCGGCGGGAACAAGAAGAAGAACGAGATCAGCTACAACCTGGTCGGCGACCGGCTGCACGGTGGCGGAGCGGGCTTCCAGGCCGGCTCCACGTTCAAGCCCTTCACCCTGCTGGCCGCCCTCGACAAGGGCATGAAGCTGAACGACGGTTTCAACACCGGCACCGGCTACCAGGCCCCCAGCCACAGCTCGTTCCGCGACTGCAAGGGCAACGCGGTCGGCGAGCCCGGTCACACCGTCACCAACTCCAGCGAGGGTCCCGGCGGTTTCAACACCCTGACCACCGGCACCCTGGGCTCGGTGAACACCTTCTTCATGCGCCTGTCGCAGGAGGTCGGCCTCTGCGACACGGTGAAGATGGCCAAGAACCTGGGCATCCAGCGCGCCGACGGCAACCCGCTGAAGGAGTTCGAGACCTTCACGCTCGGCATCAACGAGATGGACCCGGTGACCGTCTCCGCCGCCTACGCGACGATCGCCGCCCGCGGCACCTACTGCCGGCCGATGGTGATCACCGAGAGCACCGACCGCGAGGGCAAGAAGACGTCGTACAAGCCCAAGTGCAAGCAGGTCCTGGACGAGGAGGTCGCCGACGCGGCCACCCACATCATGTCCGGGGTCTTCACCAAGGGCACGATGAGCCAGGTCGGCGGCATCGGCCGCGACGCGGCCGGCAAGACCGGAACCACCGACGCCTACACCGCCGCCTGGTTCGCCGGGTTCACCCCCGATCTCGCCTCCGCGGTGAGCGTCGGCGACCCGCGCGGCGCCTTCGGGCACGACCTGATCGGCGTGACCATCGGCGGGCGCTACTACAGCTACGTGTACGGTGCCTCGATCGCCGGTCCGATCTGGAAGAACTCCATGATCAACGCGCTCAGGGGAGTCTCTCCGACCTCCTTCACCCCGGTGAACATGGAGCGCTTCGGCGGCTGCACCGGCAATCGGTGCGCGCCCAAGCCGCCGCCGAAGTCCGACCGGGGTGACGGCGGCGACCGGCGTGGCGGTGGCGGTGACCGTCGTGGCGGTGGGGGTGGCGGCGACGACCGGCCGCCCTCGCCGGACGAGGGCGGCCGGGAGGTCAACGGCGGCATCACGATCCCTCCGGTCATCCCCTAGGCCCTATTCCGTGGATCTTGCCGTGACGAGGATCGGTCAGGTGGTGTCTCGCAAGGCGGAGGAAGGAGCCGCGGCGTGCCGCGGTGACCGACGGCAACGCGGCGAGGCGCCGCCTGACCGACCGCGGTAGGCAAAGGATCCTCGGGACACCGGAGCCCTCCTCGCCGGCCCTTCGAAGGGCCGGCGAGGAGGGCTCTCGTCCTACCTGGAGGGGCGCCGCCATGACCTCCCGGGTCAGGAGGACGCGAGGCGCGCCCGTACGGCCTGTGCGACGCGACCACCCTCGGCGCGCCCGGCGACCTTCGGGTTCACGATCTTCATGACCTGGCCCATGGCCTGCGGCCCGGAAGCGCCGCTCTCGGCGACGGCCTCGTCCACGAGGACGGCGAGCTCCTCGTCGGAGAGCTGGGCGGGCAGGTAGGCCTCCAGCACGGCCTGCTCGTCGATCTCCGCCTGCGCCTGCTCCGCCCGGCCGGCACCGCTGAACGCCTCGGCCGCCTCCCGGCGCTTCTTGGCCTCCTTGGCGAGCACCTTGACGATCTCGTCGTCGCTGAGCTCGCGCGCCGCCTTACCCGAGACCTCCTCGACGTTCACGGCCGCGAGGGCCATGCGAATCGTGCGGGTGCGGATCTCGTCCCTGCTCTTCATGGAGGCCGTGAGATCGGCCTTCAGCTTGTCCTTCAATGCGCTCATGCGGTCCATCTTGCCGCCTCACCAGCCCCGCTGTATCCAGAGTTTCCGTCCGCAGGGCCGATCTCGGGCATGATGAGAAGGTGAGGAAAGCAGCCGCGGTGCCCCTGTCCCTGTTCGGTGTCGGCCTGGCCGGCCTCGCGTACGCCTCGATCGTCGAGCGTAACGCGTTCCGGCTGCGCCGCTTCGACGTGCCCGTTCTGGAGCCGGGACAGCGTCCGGTACGCATCCTGCACCTGTCCGACCTGCACCTCACCCCTGGCAGGCGGATGCTCATCGACTGGGTCCGCTCGCTCGGAGCCCTCCACCCGGACCTGGTGGTCAACACCGGCGACTCCATCGCGCACCCCGACGCGATCACGCCCCTGATGCATGCCCTGGAGCCCCTGCTGTCGCGTCCGGGGCTGTTCGTCTACGGCTCCAACGACATGTACGAGCCGAAGCCGAAGAACCCGCTGCGTTATCTCTGGCGCACCTCCAAGGCCGACTACGGCCAGAAGATCCCTACGCTTCCCTGGGAGGAACTGGGCGCCGCCATGGCCGCCGAGGGCTGGCTCGACATGAACAACACCACCGCCCGGGTCAAGGTCGGTGATCTTGACGTGGCGGTGGGCGGCATCCACGACTCCCACATCAACCGCGACCGCTACGACCTGATCGCCGGCCCCGCACCGGCCGAGGCCGACCTGCGGCTGGGGGTGATGCACTCGCCGGAGCCCCGCAACATGACCCGCTTCGCCGCCGACGGCTACCAGCTGCTGCTCGCCGGTCACACCCACGGCGGCCAGCTCTGCGTACCCTTCTACGGCGCCCTGGTCACCAACTGCGGCATCGACCGGGCCCGGGTCAAGGGCATGAGCCGCCACGACTCCGCCTACCTCCACGTCTCCGCCGGCCTCGGCACCAGCCCCTACGCTCCGGCCCGCTTCGCCTGCTACCCCGAGGCCAGCCTGCTGACCCTGGTGCCCCGCCGGCGCGGCGACGCAAGCATCCACGAAGTCCGCTAGACTTTCCCAAGCACGAGCAAGACCGGACGTGTGACCGGGGTGTGGCGCAGCTTGGTAGCGCGCTTCGTTCGGGACGAAGAGGCCGCAGGTTCAAATCCTGTCACCCCGACGTTGAGTGAAGTCCCGAGGTAGAGGGCCGTTCCTGAGAGATCAGGAACGGCCTTCTGCGTTACCGGGTGACCATCCGAGCAACTGTCAGGATCCGTGGACGGGAGCCGCACCGACCCAGCGGTGATAGGCGTCCACGTCGACGTTGCTGCCGCACACGATGGTGACCACGTGTCGGCCGGCGAAGCGGTCGCGGTCTTCGAGGATCGCCGCGATGCCGAGCGCGGCCGACGGTTCGACGACGAGGCCGGCGTGGTCGAGGAGCATCCGCATACCGGCGGTGATCGACGCCTCCTGGACCAGGACGGCGTCGTCGGCGACCAGGAGGAGGTCGTCGTCCAGGACGGCCGGGATGGGACACCGGCCGGCGACGCCGTCGGCGATGGTGTCGGTCGAGTCGGTGGTGACGACGCGGCGTTGGCGCCACGAGTGTGTCATCGCCGGTGCGCCCAGCGGCTGGACGCAGATCACCTCGACTTCGGACGCCAGTGCCTTCACCACATGACCCACACCGGTGGCCAGCGCCCCGCCGCCGAGAGCGATCAGGACGGCGTCGAACGACGGCACGGTGTCCACCAGTTCCAGGCCGATGGTCGCCGCGCCCTCACAGGTCTCGATGTCCAGGCTGTCTTCGACCAGCCGGATGCCGTCGTACCGCGCGATGGCCGCCGCCCGCTCGCGAGCCATGTCGAAGTCGCCGTCCACCAGCTCCAACCTGGCGTCCAACGCGCGGATGCGATCAAGCTTGGCCGCGGGCGCGAAGCGAGATGCCACGACGGTGACGTCGAGCCCCCGGCCGCGACCGGACCAGGCGAGGGCTTGACCAAGGTTGCCCGCGCTGGCGCACACCACGGCTCGCCGACCATTGTCGGCGAGCAGGCTCGCGACCAGCTCGGTGCCGCGGGCCTTGAAGCTGCGGACCGGGTTCGCCGTTTCGAGTTTGATGCTCACCGTGCACCCGAGGTCGGGCTCCAGCGCCTCGCAGCGGTACAGCGGAGTGTCGAGGAAAATCGGGTCGATCACCCGGCGAGCCGCCCGGATCCGAGCAGTGTCGAGGCGCGTCTCCTGCATGACACGGCAGCGTAGTGCCACCGGCACTGTTCCGTTCCGGGGAACGTCCGGCGACCGGAGACAGGAACGGACCCACGAGAGACACGCGAGCTGCGAGCACAACCGACTGCTTGCCGCAGGTGCGATGAGATAACGGAGACCTCTTTATTGGTTGCCATGGGTACTGCCTCTTGAAGCCTGAATATGCGAAGGTATCGTGATTGTCGGTGGCGACGTTCTGGGTCGGCACGGCGAAGTCAGTGAGGAGCCCTCGTTGTTCAGGCGTCTTTCCAGGTGGGCTGTCGCGGCCCCCATCGCGCTGGCGCTGGCCGCCGGCCTGTCCGGCTGCGGTGCCGGCGATCCGGCCACCTCCGCCTCCTCCGGCGAGTCGTCCGGAGACGGGGCCACGACCCTGACCGTGTTCGCCGCCGCCTCGCTGACCGGCACGTTCACCGAGCTGGGCAGGACCTTCGAGGCCGCGCACCCGGGCACGACCGTGCGGTTCAACTTCGGTTCCAGCGCCACCCTGGCCCAGCAGATCGTCGAGGGCGCCCCGGCCGACGTCTTCGCCGCCGCCAGCCCGGCCACGATGAAGACCGTCACCGACGCCTCCCTGGCCGGCACCCCGGTCACCTTCGTGCGCAACGTCCTCCAGATCGCCGTACCCGCCGACAATCCCGCCAAGGTCGACGGTCTGAGCGACCTGGCCGACCCGAAGGTCAAGGTCGCCCTCTGCGCCGAGCAGGTGCCGTGCGGTGCGGCGGCGGTCAAGGCGCTGGACGCGGCCGGACTGAAGGTCACACCGGTCACCCTGGAACAGGACGTCAAGGCCACTCTGGCCAAGGTCTCACTCGGCGAGGTCGACGCCGCCCTGGTCTACAGGACGGACGTCATCTCCTCCGGCGGCAAGGTCTCGGGCATCGACTTCCCCGAGGCGGAGAAGGCGATCAACGACTATCCGATCGCCACCCTGTCCAAGGCCCCCGAGGCGGCCAGGCGGTTCGTCGATCTGGTGCTGTCGCAGCAGGGCGAGGACGTGCTGACCAAGGCCGGCTTCCAAGCCCCCTGACCCCCGATGACGCGATCCGCGACCCCGGCGGGCCGGAACGGCGCACACTGCCGCCCCGGCCCGCCCGGCCGCCCGTCAGGAGGTACGGCAGGGGGTACGGCATGAGCGGCGACCAGCCCCGTAACGCCATCTGCCTGGGCGGCCCCTGCCACGGCATGCTCACCCACATCGACCAGGACATCGGCACCCTCACCGTGCCCGTCCCGCGCCGCTCGCCCGAAGAGCCCGAGGGCACGGCCCGCTACCGCATCACCCGCGAACGGGTGCACCATCCCTGCCGCACCGAGCCGTTCATCGCCCTGCACTGGGCCGATCCCCCCGAACCGGCCGGCCTGCCCTGCCCCTGCGGCCTCAGGCACTAGACGCGCCGCTCCGCCGGCGCGCCTTCGCGCCCCCGGCCGATGCACCGGCGTATCACCCGGACACGGCTCCCGTTCGTGCGCACAGCGCGGGTCTCGTGGCCGGTCGCAGCGTGGAGCACTCGACATTGGAGCGGCCGGTGCCGGCATGGTTTCCAGCGCTCATAGGAGCCTTTAAGAGCATAAAGTAACCCCCCGCAGTCAGATGACAGCAAGCAGTAATGTACGTTTGTGGTCATGATCGCATCGATGCGGCGGGTCGCACGGCACGGAGGCGTCGCCTTCGCGCTAGGGCTCGTCGTACTCGGTGCCGCAGTGTTGATGCACCTGACACTGTGTGTGGTGGCCCCCGTCCACCGGGGCCATCATCGCGCCCCCGGGCCGACCGTCGAGGTAGGCGCCACCGGGCTTCTCACCCTGATCGGCGCGGGGACGCCGGCGGAGCACCTACCGTGCCCGGTGCCGCCCGTCGACGAAGACCACCACCTGTGCGGCGCGGCGGCCGGAGCGCAGATCACCGGCACGCGCGTCCTGGTGCCGTCCGGACCGGTCCTCGGCGACCCGGCGGTGGTCGAGGATGCCGCGACACCTTCACCGCCGCCCGCGCGGCGTCGCGCGCAACCGGTCCGTCCGCCCCCCGGGGCCGCGTTACTTCTTCTCAAATCCGTTTCCCGCATATAGCCCGCCCCTCGGGCCGCCAACGACTCCACGCTCCCGCTGAGCGGTATGAGCCGTCGTTCGCGCACGCCCGTCAGCGAGCCGATCACATCGCATCCAGGGGAAACGGATCATGATATATACACTTAGTTCATCGCAGATCACTGCGAGTTCGCCGCAGATCGCCACCGCCTCGCTCAGCCAGTTGATCACCGGAGCCACCTGCCACGCCCCCGAGCACGTGGTCGGCAACACCCCGGTGCTCTGGGTTCCGGAGATCGCCTCGGGGCAGGGGCGTGGATTCTGGGCGAAGCTGGAGGGCAACAATCCCGGAGGGATCAAGGACCGCTCCGCCCTCTACATCGTCGAGCGGGCACGCGAGCGCGGCCTGCTGCGACCCGGGGCACCCATCGTGGAGTCCACCAGCGGGACCTTCGGCCTGGGCCTGGCGCTGGCCGGCATCGTCGGCGGCCACCCGGTGACACTGGTGACCGACCCGGGCATGGAGCCGCTGATGCGCCGGCTGCTGGCCGCCTACGGAGCACGTGTCGTCGTCGTCGGCGAACCGCACCCGGTGGGCGGCTGGCAGCAGGCTCGCCGCCGGCGCGTGCTGGAGTTGCTCGACGAGCACCCGGGCGCCTACTGCCCGGACCAGTACAACAACCCCGACAACGTCACCGCCTACACGGGGCTGGCCATGGAACTGGCCGGCCAGCTCGGGCGGATCGACGTCCTGGTGTGCAGCGTGGGCACCGGCGGTCACAGCGCCGGGGTCTCCCGCGCGCTACGGCGCTTCTATCCCGACCTCCGGCTCGTCGGCGTCGACACGATCGGCTCGACCATCTTCGGCCAGCCCGCGCGCTCGCGGCTCATGCGCGGCCTGGGCAGCAGCATCTACCCGCGCAACGTGGCATACGAGGCGTTCGGCGAGGTCCACTGGGTCGCGCCCGCCGAAGCGGTCTGGGCCTGCCGGCGCCTGGCCGCGCTGCGGTACGCCACCGGCGGATGGAGCGTCGGCGCGGTGGCCCTGGTGGCCTCCTGGCTGGCCCGCACGCTGCCCGGCCACACCCGAATAGCGGCGATCTTCCCCGACGGCCCGCACCGCTACTTCGACACCGTGTTCAACGACGACTACTGCACCGAACGGGGTCTGCTCGGCACACCCGCGGCGACCGACCCCGACGAGATCGTCCATCCCGCCGAGCGCGAGCTGACCCGCTGGACCCGGTGTACGACCGTGCTCGACCCCACCGTCCCGGGACACGGCGGCGCGGGAACACCCGCCTCTCCGGAAGGCGGCGCGACCGCCGGGAGGACACCCTCCGAAGACGAAGAGGTCCGGCGGTGAGAAGCACCCTGGCCCTGGCCCGCTCCTTCGACCGGCCGGTGAGACTGCTACTGGTCAACCAGCTCACCATCAACGTCGGCTTCTACATGCTGATGCCCTACCTGGCCGGTCACCTGTCGGGAGCGCTGGCGCTGCCGGCAGCACTGGTCGGCCTGATCCTGGGCATCCGCAACCTCAGCCAGCAGGGCATGTTCCTGGTCGGCGGCACCCTCGCCGACCGGCTCGGCCACAAACCCATGATCGTCGCAGGGTGCGGGCTGCGCACCCTCGCGTTCCTGATGCTGGCCGTGGCCGACTCGCTGCCCATGCTGGTCACCGCCTCGGCCCTGACCGGGTTCGCCGGCGCACTGTTCAACCCCGCCGTGCGGGCCTACCTCGCCCAGGAGGCCGGGGCGCGGAAGGTCGAGGCGTTCGCCGCGTTCAACGCCTTCTACCAGCTCGGCATCCTGATCGGGCCGCTCGTCGGCCTGCTGCTCAACGCGGTGGCCTTCAGGCTCGTCTGCCTGGTCGCAGGCGTGATGTTCGCCGTGCTCACCGTCGCCCAGACGCGGGCCCTGCCGAAAGGCGACCGCCCGCGGGCCGAGGAGAGACGGAGCGTGCTGCTCGACTGGCGCGAGGTGTTCGGCAACCGACCCTTCCTGCTCTTCTCGCTGGCCATGATCGGCTCGTACGTGCTGAACTTCCAGGTCTATCTGGGCCTACCACTGGAGATCCGCCGGGTGACGGGTGGCGAGCTGGGGGTCACCCTCGTCTTCGTGGTCTCCGCGGTGCTGACCATCGTCGGTCAGGCCCGCCTGACCGCGTGGGCGACCCGGCGGTGGCGACCGCCGCAGGCCATCGCCAGAGGTCTGGTCCTGATGGGGCTCGCCTTCGTCCCGGTGGCCCTGGCCGCCCCCTGGGCGGGCAGCGCCGGCACGTCCGGCGGCGCCGCCGGGGTGCTCGTGCTGCTCCCCGTCCTGGGGACGGCGGCGCTGCTCAGCCTGGCCACCATGATCATCTACCCGTTCGAGATGGCGACCATCGCCGTCTTCGGCGGTCGGCACATGGTGGGTACCTACTACGGGCTCTACAGCACCCTGGCCGGGATCGGCATCGCCGCGGGCAACCTGCTCACCGGGTGGGCGCTGGATCTGGGCACGCGGGCGGGTCTGCCGAGCCTGCCGTGGCTGGCCCTGGTGCTGATCGGCCTTGGCTGCGCCGCGGCCGTGGTCGCCCTGGATCGATCGGGGCGCCTGGCGGCCTCATCGCGGGCCGCTCCGGCGACGGCGTGACGCGCCTCAGCGGCGCCCCGGCCTCGCGAAAGCGGGTTCCCGCGGCCGGCTAGCCGCCACCGGCCGTCTCGGTGGCCTGCGGCGCGGGGTCCCACCCGCGCAACAGGCCACCGGTGACGGCCGTGACCGCGCAGCGCTGGGCGGCGTAGGCGAGGGCCATGGTGTGGTGTTCCCGGGAGAAGTCGGCGACGGCATCGGCCACCAGGAATGCCTGCAGGTCCTGCATGAAGGCGTCGCAGGCGGTCATGAGGCAGCCGATGTGGGCGTAGACACCGCAGACGATGATCTGGTCGCGACCCATGGCGTCCATCCGGGTGCGCAGGTCGGTCCTGCGGAAGGCGCTGTAACGCCACTTGGTGAGCAGGATGTCGGACGCCGCGGGGAGAAGGCTCGCGACGATCTCGCTCTCCTGCGAACCGGGGATGCCCGAGCCCCAGAAGTCCTGGAGCAGGCCGCGCTCGTGGCTGCTCTGGCCGCCGGGCTGCATCGAGTAGACGACCGGAACCCCCAGCCCGGCGCAGGCCTCGCGCAGCAGACCGATGTTGTCGATGAGCCCGGTCAGCGGTGCGGCGCCGACGGCGAAGGGGGCGAGGAAGTAGTTCTGCATGTCATGGACCAGCAGGATGGCGCGGCGCGGATCAGGGCGCCAGGCCACCTGGTTCTCGGGAAGATCGCCTTCTTTTGGCAGCGGGTAGGAGGCGATCTGGGGAAGGGCCACGGGTGCTGTCTCCTTTCCTGTGTCAGTGGGCCGGACGGTGGGTCAGCGGTCCTGGTCCAAGCCGACGGCGCGGAGCATGGTCTGGAACTTGGCGGTGGTCTCGGCGAGCTCGGTCTCCGGCACCGAGCCGGCGACGATTCCCGCACCGGCGAACAGCCTCAGGGTCTGGTCGGCGACCTCGGCACAGCGGATGGTCACGACCCATTCGCCGTCGCCCGCCGAGTCCCCCCACCCGACCAGGCCGGCGTACAGGCCGCGGTCGAACGGCTCGATCTCCTCGATGGCCTGGCGTGCGGCGCTCGCGGGGGTGCCGCAGACGGCGGGGGTGGGATGCAGCATGGTGGCCAGCTCCAGCGACGTGACCGCGGGGTCGTCGAGCACGCCGGTGATCCGGGTCGACAGATGCCACATGGAGGCGGTGGACAGCGGTGAGGGCCCGGCGGGCACCGAGAGTTCCCTGCAGTACGGGCGCAGGAGCTCCACGATGCTCTCGATCACCAGCGCGTGCTCGCGGAGATCCTTGTCGGAGGTGAGCAGGGCGCGGGCCCTCTCTGCGTCGATGACGGGGTCAGGGTGACGGGGTACGGACCCGGCCAGCGGGTTCGTGGTGATCCGGCGCCCGGAACGGGAGACGAGCAGCTCGGGGCTGGCCCCCAGGAGCGTGCGGGCCGTGGCGGTGCTCGACGGCAGGTCCACCGCGTAACCGTAGGCCTGCGGGTCGCGCCGGACGAGGTTGCGCAGCACACGCCCGACGTCGACGGGGGCGCCCAGGGTGACGTCCAGGGCGCGGGCCAGCACGATCTTCTTGAGCTCTCCGGCGGTCAGTTTGGCCAGTGCCTTCTCCACGCCGCGCAGGTAGTCACCGGGGTCGGGGACCGGGCCGAATCCGGTGAACGTGCCGGTGACCTGCTCGGGGCCGACCGGTGGGCCGGCCGGTGGGCTCGTCCAGCAGACGGCGGCGGGCACCAGCAGGCGTGGCGGGCGGTCGTCGCGGAAGGGGATCGCGCCCACCACCACGGGGTTGGGGTGACCCGAGTTCTTGGCGTCCCGCAGGGCGGAGGCGACACGGTCTCGCAGGCTCATCGCCCCCGAATCGGAGACCTCCTGGCACACCCCCCTGGCGAGCAGGGTCCGGGTCGGCGAGGTGAAGAAGAAGGTGCCGGGTTCGTAATCCTCCAGGAGGTCCGGCATTCGGGACATGGTGAGGGCGTCGTTCGGCGACATGGGAAAAGCTCTCCTGTCAGGAGGGGATCCAGGAATAGGAGGGATCAGCGCCGGCGGGCGGCCGGTGCTGGGAGAGGACTGCCGCTACCGGAGCGTGGCGCCCCCGTCGACGTACAGGTCCTGCATGGTGATGTGCCTGGCGCGGTCGGAGGCCAGGAAGAGGACCGCGTTCGCGATGTCCTCCGGGTCGGCCAGGCGGCCGAGGGGGATGCCCACCCGGAAGGTGGCCGGCGATCCTTCGATGGCCGCCCGCGCGTCGTGGCCGCCGGTCCACAGGGCGCGCTGCATGGGGGTGTCGGTGGAACCGGGCGACACCACGTTGCAGCGGATGCCGTACGGCGCCAACTCCAGGCCGAGGCACTTGGTGAACTGCGCGGCCGCCGCCTTGGAGGCCGCGTAGGCCGACATGTTCATCCGCGGCACGCCCGCGGCGTTGGAACCCACGGTGACGATCGCCCCGGATCTACGGGGGATCATCCGGCGGGCGACCGCCCGGGACAGGTGGAAGACCCCGCCGGTGTTGACGGCGAAGGTCCGGGCCCAGTCGTCGTCGCTGAGGGCGACGGCCGATCCCGAGCAGAGCACTCCGGCCACGTTGACGAGCAACTCGATCGGGCCGAGGTCGGCCTCGACCCTCGCGACGACGTCGTCGACGGCGGCGCTGTCGGTGACCTGGCAGGGGTAGGCGACCGCGGTGCCGAGCCCGGCGGCGACCCGCTCGACCCGCTCGGCGTTCACGTCGAGCGCGGCGACCCACGTGCCCGCCGCCGTCAGGGCTCGCGCCACCGCCTCGCCGATGCCCTGTGCCGCACCGGTGACCACGGCCACTCCACCTTCCGCCAGCATGTCCCCACCTTCGTCGGTCTCTCGCCGGTAGGCAGGCTAGTGCCATCACTTTAAGTTGCGCAGCAAAAACTTATAGTTACTTTTCACAGATCAGGTGGACATCACGGAGGTTGGTACGAACACTCCTGACCGCCAGGCGTGACGACGCACGAGGAGCGCGGGGACCGGAGCGGTGCCGATTCCGGGGGCTTTCGCATGGATGACCGAGGGGATGACGCGTTTGTCTCTTAGCAGTGTTGCGTCAATCGTTACGGCTTATGATCACTCTTCATGACAAGCCAGGATATTTCTGAGCAACCTGTGTATATTCCCCCTATTTCGCAAGACACTCCTCCAACAGATCCGGCAGATCCAGCAGAGGAGAACAGCGGCGGCGTCCTGGAGATGATCGAGCGCATCGGCTCGGTCATCGTCCCGATCGGCGTCGCGCTCTACGCCGTGCTCTACCTCGGCGTTCAGTCGATGTACTCGGTGTTCCAGATCACCCCGGAGCAGGCGGGGATCGACCAGTCGGTCCTGCTCGGCCGGCTGATGGGCACCCTGATCCTGCTGCTGCTGGTCGCCCTGCCGGCGCTCGGCGTCATCGTCGGGCTGGGCTGGCTGGCCGACAAGGTGACCTTCGGCACGGTCGGCAGGCTCGTGAACGCCGTACGGCGGCGGCCCTGGCTGATCGCCGCGATCGCCGCGCTGTGGTGCGGTGCGACCTACTGGGGCCTGCTCGACGTCTTCGGCGACACCGACCTCGCCGTCAAGGTCGTCGTGGCCGTGGGGCTGGGCGTACTGGCCTTCCTGGTGCCGTTCCGGCTGCTGCGCCGCAAGCCCGTCGGCCGCGCCGGGATGAAGGTGCTCGTCGGCGCCCTCACCGGCCTCGGCCTGGGATTCCTGCTGATCATGCAGATGACCCTGGGGGCGATCGAGGTACAGGAGACGGGAAAGGCCAACGAGCTCATCACCTACGTCGGCTTCCAGGACCAATGGGCCGTTCTCCGGAGCGCCGAGAACGACAAGCCGCTCTACGACAGCCGGTGGATGATGCTGCTCGGCGAGAGCAACGGCGCGTACGTCCTCTACGACTGCGACAGGTTCGAGACCATCCGTCGCTCCATGGACAAGACCATCCTCGAATCCATCCAGCTCGAACCGGAGCGCGAGGCGGGTTTCAAGTGCGGCACTCTCGCCGAGGAGGCGCAGACGGCTGAGGCCACGGGCCAGTAGGCACGATGGGGACACCCGCGTCGCCGGTCCGATCGGCCCCGCCCGGCCCCGGTGGCGGGCCCCGGTGGCGGGGCCCGCACCGGTGTCAGGACGGCGTGCCGTCCGCGCCGCACTTGATGATCGGGCGGATGCAGTCGCGCAGGCGGCGCTCCATCTCGGCCGGGGGCCAGGCGTTGAAGAAGTCGCCGTGCATCGTGTATCCGCGCCCGGACGCCAGCCGCAGCTGTGCCGGGTCACCGCTGACCGGGTACCTCAGCACCTGGCGTAGCTTCGGCACCGGAACCGGGTGCGAGGCGGGACAGGCACCGCCCACCGGGTAGGCCATGTGGCTCTTGTGGTCGGCCGAGTCCAGGTCCCTGCCGTTCCAGCACTGCGGGAAGTCCAGGTAGGACTCCAGCATGGTGCCCGCCGGGCAGTTGACGAAGTCCTTGGCGGCCCCCACGTGCCCGGCGTGCAGGCACGACCAGCGCGCGTTGCCGCTGGGATCGTCGATCCCGGTCGCCTTGGCGTTGCCCGCGACGATCCGCAGGCCCAGGGGCAGCGGCTGGGTCCGCGCGATGATGTCGTCGCGGACGCCCTCCCCCAGGTAGTAGAACGTGGTGCCGGTGGGTTCCACCGGGGTGTTGCCCTTGTAGAGGGTCGGCACCCAGTACGACGACAGGTCGACGCGCGGGTTGCAGTTGCTCGGGGAGCTCTGCAGGGACGCCAGCGTCGTGTGGGCGTTGGTGGCGGTGCTGCCGAAGAAGCTGTGCATGTGCGACGCGCCGGGAAGTCCGGGGAAGACGATCGGGTCGTCGGGCAGGCGGTGGCTGAACGGGCAGTCGGCGAGGAACTCCGCCACCCGGACGACCGCCGCGGACGAGCCGGCGGCCTGCGGGGTGTGCAGGACGAGGGACGTGCCCAGGAGCGCCAGCAGTGTGGTCATCAGGGTCAGCGGGCGTAGCCGGCGTCGGAGGCCGGCCGGGGAGAGTACCGGGTGCATGGGTGACTCCTTCGGGAGGTCCCCGGTACCGCTCGCGCGAGCCGTACCGGGGTGCGGTGGAGTTACTGGTAGACGCGTACGTAGTCGACGAGCATCTGCTTGGGGAGACCCGTGCTCGCGTCCGGCGGGCCTGGCCAGTCGCCGCCGACCGCGAGGTTGAGGATGATGTAGAAGGGGTGATCGAAGACCCACGGGCCCCGCGTCGCCTCGACCTGGTCCTTGCTGACGGTGAGGACGGTCCGGCCGTCCAGGGTGTAGACGATGCCCTTGCTGTCCCAGTTGGCCGCCCAGACGTGGAAGTCGTCGGAGAAGTCCGCGCCTGTCGGCAGCGTGTACGGGCTGCCGACACCGCCGCCGCCGTTGTAGGCGGGTGCGTGGACCGTCGAGTAGGCGGTCTTGACGTCCTTGCCGAGGACTTCCAGGATGTCGATCTCGCCGTTGTACGGCCACGGCCTGCCGGTGAGGAAGTCGGCGCCCATCATCCAGAACGCCGGCCACAGGCCGTTTCCCTTCGGGACCTTGACGCGGGCCTCGACCCGGCCGTAGGTGAAGGTGAACCTGCCGCCGGTGTTGATCCGGCCCGAGGTGTACTGGCAGGTCCCGCCCGGGCACACCGACCCGGGGGTGGCCTCCTGCCGTGCCGTGATGGCGAGGTTGCCGTTGCCGTCCATGGCGGTGTTGTTGGGGTTGTAGTACTCCAGCTCGTTGTTCGGGCCGGTTCCCGGGTCCTGGGTCCACTTGGCCGCGTCGGGTCTGGTCCCCGCCGCGCCGTTGAACTCGTCACTCCAGACGAGCCTTGGCGGGTCGGCCGGGTCGGGCGGGAGCGGCGGCGGGGTGATGGGGGCGCCGCCGGTGCCCCAGACCTGGAACTCCCACAGCGAGTAGCCGTACGGGGTGCCCCGCTGGGTGCCGTACATCCGCACGTAACGGCCGGTCCCGTCGACGTTCAGCGTCTGCTTGAAGCCGGCGCCGGACGTCGTGGAGTAGATCGGCGTCCAGGTGGTCCCGTTCGCGGAGACCTGGATCTCGAACGCCTTGGCGTAGGCCGGATCCCACTGCAGCACGACCTTCTTGATCTGCGCGGTCGCGCCGAGGTCGACGGAGATCCAGGCCGGGTCGACCCAGCCGGTGGTGGAACTGGTCGCCCAGCGGGAGGCCGGGTCGCGGTCGAACGCCCTGGCCGGGACGCACTCCCAGCAGTTCCCGTCGTGCTGGGAACTGGAGGCCGCACCCGGCCTGCCGTAGGACAGCAGCTTGAGCGCGCCCGGGTCGGGGTCCGGGCCGGTGGAACCGATGGTGCCGTAGACCTGGAACTCCCACAGCGAGTAGCCGTACTGGGTGGAGCGCTGGGTGCCGTACATCCGCACGTAACGGCCGGATCCGTTGACCGCCAGCGTCTGGTCGCCGCCGGTGCCGGTGGTCGTGGAGTAGATCGGCGTCCAGGTGGTGCCGTTGGGGGAGGTCTGGATCTCGAAGGCCCTGCCGTAGGCGGTCTCCCACTTCAACGACACCTGCGTGATGGTCGCGGTGGCGCCGAGGTCGACCTGGATCCACTGCGGATCGGCGAACCCGCTGGACCAGCGGGTGCCCGCGTCGCCGTCGACGGCCGCCGACGCGGGGAAGGCCACGTTCTCCGCGGACGAGGCGGTCACCGTCCTGCCCTGGGACAGCAGGGTGTCGGCGGCGGAGGCGGGTCTGACGGCGAGACAGGATGTGACGAGGGTGACGGCCGCGGCGATCATCAGGGCCACCCGGCGGCCGGGACTTCGAAGCGAGGGCATGGCGTCTCCTCGGGGCGGGGGGTGCGTACCGGTACGGTTCGGGGAGCGCTCTCTCAAGCAGAGAGTGCTCTCGTCCGACAGGGCCTGTCAAGTATCCGTTCAGCCAGCAGGAAACGGGCTGCGCATGATCCGGAACCGACCACATGATTCAGGGAACGCTCCCGCAAAACCGTTTGTATCGTTACACGACGCTGTGAGCTGCGATTAAGAGGATCTTTTCCTGGGAGCGTTTTCTCGGATTCCTCCGCAGGCCCGCGGGAGGGGGAATCCGATTCCGTTCGCGTCATTGACAGAAATCTCACCCCTCATCACCCTTTGTGAGGGAGCGCTCTCTTCATGATCCTCGATTAGGCTTCTTGGAGGTGGCACCGCACGTTCCGGCACCACCGGTCGGTCGGCGGTACGGACTGTGGGAGAGGCACATGAGACGACCCACCCTGGAGGCTGTCGCCACCCGGGCCGGCGTGTCCAAGTCGACGGTCTCCAGGGTGGTGAACGGCGAGCCGACCGTCGCCTCGGACATCCGCGATCTGGTCATGCGGGCGGTGAACGAGCTGGGCTACGTCCCCAACCCGGCGGCGCGCAGCCTGGTGACCCGGCGTACCGACTCCATCGCGGTGATCGTCTCCGACCCGCCGGCCGGGCTCGTCTCCGACGACCCGATGTTCTCCACGGTCGTGCGCGCGGCCAGCCGCGAGTTCGAGGCGGCGGGCAAGCAGGTGGTGCTCATGCTCGCGGGCTCGGATGACGCCCGCGTGCGGGCCAGGCAGTTCGTGGCCGCCCGGCACGTGGACGCGGTCATGCTCGTGTCGATGCACGGCGCCGACCCGCTGCCGGCCGCGCTCGCCACGACGGGCGTCCCGCTCGTCTCACACGGCAGGCCCGCCTTTTGGGGAGCCGCGCCCTGGGTCGACAACGACAACGTCGGCGGCGCCGCCCAGGCGGTGCGGCACCTGCTGGAACGAGGGCGGCGCAGGATCGCCACCATCAGCGGGCCGCTGGACATGTCCGCGGCCCAGGACCGACTGGGCGCCTACCGCGAGGTGCTGAGCGAGACCGGGCGGCGCTCGATCGTGGCCATCGGCGACTTCACCCGGATCTCCGGAGCCGAGGCCATGGCGCAGCTGCTGGAGGACGACCCCGCGCTGGACGCGGTGTTCGCCGCCAACGACCTGATGGCGATCGGCGCCATGCGGGCGCTGCGCCGGGCGGGCCGGCGGGTGCCCGACGACGTGGCGGTGGTGGGGTTCGACGACATCGAGGCGGCACTCTACACCGACCCCCCGCTCACCACGGTGCGCAGCCCGATGGGCGAGCAGGCCGCCGCCTCCGCCCGCCTGCTGCTCGGCCTGCTACGAGGCGAGGACGCCGCCCCGGTGATCCTCCCGACCCAGCTCGTGGTCAGGGAGTCCAGCTAGCCGCCGGGAATCGAAGGAGTTCTCGCGAACGCGGTGCGACGTTCGTCGGCATCACCGCCGGACGCGGAATCCGCCTCGACTCCTAGCGGGCTCCGGCCAGGAGCTTCTCGGTGGCGACGAGGCGCACGCAGGTGGTCAGGCCCAGGATGGCCGACTCCAGTTCCTCCGGCTCGGGGTAGGTGGGGGCGATGCGGATGGTGCTGTCGCGGGGGTCGTTCCCGTACGGGTGGGTGGCGCCCGCGGGGGTCAGCGCGATGCCCGCCTCACCGGCCCGCCTCACCACCTCGCGCGCGCAGCCCTCCAGCACGTCCAGGCTGATGAAGTAGCCGCCCGAGGGGGTGGACCAGGTCGCCAGGCCGGTGCCGCCCAGTTCCTTGGCGAGGATCGCCTCGACCACGTCGAACTTCGGCCGGAGCAGCTCCCGGTGCCGGCGCATGTGCTCGGCCAGGCCGTCGGCGTCGCGGAGGAACTCCACGTGGCGGAGGTGGTTGATCTTGTCAGGGCCGATGGTGCGCTTGGCGGTGTGTCCGAGCAGCCAGGCCACGTTGGCCGGGGAAGAGCCGAAGAAGGAGACGCCGGAACCGGCGAAGGTGACCTTCGAGGTGGAGCCGAAGACGAAGACGCGGTCGGGGTTGCCGCTCTCCGCGCACAGCGCCAGGATGTCGGCGATCTCCGCCGGGGTGTCGGTGAGGTGGTGCACGGCGTAGGCGTTGTCCCAGAAGATCCGGAAGTCCGGGGCCGCGGCCGGCATGGCGGCCAGCCTCCGCACCGTCTCGTCGCCGTAGGAGACGCCGCTGGGATTGCTGTACTTGGGCACACACCAGATGCCCTTGACCTGGGGGTCTTCCCGCACGAGACGCTCCACGACGTCCATGTCCGGACCCTCGGCGTTCATCGGCACACCGATCAGCTCGATGCCGAACCGCTCGCACAGGGCGAAGTGGCGGTCGTAACCGGGAACCGGGCACAGAAAAGCGACCCGCGGCTCGTCGGCCCAGCGGCGCTCGGCGCCGGGCAGCGTGCCGAGCAGGGCGTGCACTATCGAGTCGTGCATCAGCGAGAGGCTGGAGTTGTCCGCGGCGACGAGCTGGGCGGCGGGCACCTGCAGGGGCCCGCTGAAGATCTCCCGGAGCTCGGCCAGGCCCTGGAGGCCGCCGTAGTTCCGGCAGTCGGTGCCGTCCGCGGCGGTGTGGCCGCCGGGCAGGTCCAGCAGGGCCTCGGAGAGGTCGAGCTGGCGCGCCGACGGCTTGCCGCGCGTGAGGTCGAGGGAGAGACCGCGCCGCACCAGTGCGTCGTAGTCCCGCTGGGCGGCGTCCCGCTGGGCGGTCAGCTCGTCGATGGTCAGTGCCGAGAGTGCCGGAGAGGTCACGGGAGTGTTCCTTCGCCTGCTGGTCGGGATCGGCTCCAGAGGCGGCCGGCGACCGGCTGGAAAGACGGTGAAGGGACGGCTCCGAAGGTGACCGGTGTCGGTTCCAAAGGATAGAAGATCTCACCGCGCGACCGCTTCCGATCGGTCCACCGGAGGTCACCGGCACTGGGCGAGCATGACCCTCTTGTCGGCACGGGTGACCGGCAGGTGGTACTTCAGGGCCACCTGGGCGAAACGGACCACGTAGGCGCAGCGGACCCCGCGCCTGGGGGGAAGCCAGGAGGCCGGCCCCGATCCGCCCTTGGCCTCGTTGGCGTCCCCGTACACCGGGAGGAGATTGAGCGGGTCGTTGGCGATGCGCATCCGCTTGGACCGCGACCAGCGGGAGGCCCCCATCCGCCACTCGTAGGAGAGCGGGACCACGTGGTCGACCTGGATCTCGTCGGAGCGCTTCTTGCTCCAGTGCACGATCCGGCCGGTGTAGGGATCGCGCAGCCGCATGGAGACGACCACGCAGCCGGATCCGCGACGGTAGCGCACCTCCTCGCCGTCGCGGGCCAGCAGGTCGTCGCGGGTACGGCAGCCGTTGCGCGCGTACGGCACGCCACTGGCGGTGTCGGCCCAGTTCGCACCGAACCTGGCCCGGCTGTAACCGGCCTTCGACCCCATCCGCCCGACCCGGAGCCCGCTGATCAACCTGACCGCGGCGCTCCGGTCACCGGCCGACCTGACGGGTGCCAGCCCGGGTCGCAGACCGTCCGGGTTGTCCAGTGGCACGACCCTCGCCGGCGCGGCCCTCGCACGCGTGTCGTCGTGCGTCGACAGTGAGAAGAGCATCGCGGCGCCCAGCACCACGGCGACCACCCCCCGCGCGCCCACCCGTGCCTCCAGAAGGATCTACCGGCCCATTCTTGACCGATTCCCGGGAATCGGTTGGTTGACACGGGAGTGTCCGCGGGTTGAGACCCGGCCGGTCAGGGCTGGAAGCGGTAGCCCATGCCCGGCTCGGTGAGCAGATGGACCGGGTGTGCGGGATCGCGCTCCAGTTTCTTGCGCATCTGGGCCATGTACTGACGCAGGTAGTTGGTCTCCTTGTGGTAGGAGGAGCCCCAGACGTCGTTCAGCAGGCGGCGCTGGGTGATGAGCTTGCCGGGGTTGCGGACCAGTATCTCCAGCAGGCGCCACTCGGTGGGGGTCAGCCGCACGCCACCCGAGACGGTCCTGCCCGCCAGATCCACCTCGTGCTCACCGATCACGCACCGGGCCGGCTCCTCCTCGGGAACCGAGACGCGGCGCGACACCGCGCGGATCCGGGCGAGCAGCTCGTCGACGCCGAACGGCTTGGTGACGTAGTCGTCCGCGCCCGCGTCCAGGGCCTCCACCTTGTCACGGCCCTCGGCCCGGCCGGACAGCACGATGATCGGGACGGCGGTCCAGCCGCGCAACCCGTGGATGACGTCCACCCCGTCCATGTCGGGCAGGCCGAGGTCGAGCACCACCAGGTCGGGGTGCCAATCCGCGGCCTGGCGCAGGGCGGCGGCGCCGTCGGCGGCCACGGCCACCTCGTACCGGCGGGCGACCAGGTTGATCCTCAGCGCCCGCAGGAGCTGAGGCTCGTCATCGACGACGAGGATGCGCGTCACGGGTCCTCCACGGTTGCGGGCACAGCCGGGGAGAGGCACAGCGTGGTCTCCGGCGGCCGGTCCCCTCCCCGAAGCCAGGTTACGGCCGGCCGAATATCCGGAGTGGGCACGGGGTCCGGCCGGATCAGAGCCAGTTACGCTTCTGGAACGCCCGGTAGAGCAGGATGGTGCCCACGACGATCAGGGCCGTGGACACCCAGAACCCGACCGGCTGCCCGAAGCCGGGGTAGGGCACGTTCTGCCCGTAGAAGCCGGTGATCATCGTGGGTACCGCGATGATGGCCGCCCAGCTTGTGATCTTCTTCATGATGTCGTTGAGCCGGAATCCCTGCTGGTTCACCTGGGCCTCGCGGATGTTGCCCACCAGATCCCGCAGCGACTCGCTCCACTCCGCGGTGCGCAGTGTGTGGTCGTAGACGTCCTGGTAGTACGGGGTCAGCCCACGGTCCATGATGTCCTCGCCCCTGCGCAGCAGGCTGCCCACGACCTCGCGCGTCGGCACCGCCAGCCGCCGGAGGCGCACCAGCTTCTTGTGCGTGTCGAAGGTCCGGCGCTGGACGTGCTGCATGTCCCGGGAGTTGTTCTGGAAGAGGTCGTCCTCCAGTTCCTCGACCCGGTCGTCCACCACCTGGAGAACCTCGAAGTGGCCGTCCACGATGTGGTCGAGCAGGGCGTGCAGCAGATACGGTGCCCCGAACTTGGCCATGTCGGCGTTGGCGTCCCAGCGCCTGATCACCTCGTCGATGTCGAACTCGGAGCTCTCCCTCACGGTGACCAGGGCGTTCCTGGTCATGAAGATCGAGATCTCGATGAAGTCGAGCTCATCCTCCGCGAGCCTCGTCGCGTAGACGGTGATGAACAGGTGGCTGTCGTAGGTGTCGAGCTTGGGGCGCTGCTGACTGTGGATCGCGTCCTCGACGGCAAGGGGGTGGAGGCCCAACTCCTCGCTGATCTTCGCCAGGTCCGCCTGCGTGGGCGAGCAGAGGTCGAACCAGACGACGGCCGAGGTGTCCCCCACGTGCTCGGAGACGTCGTCGATGGGAAAACCCTCGGCTTCCAGAACCCCGTTGCGGTACAGGCGGGTACGGTCCATGGGCGCCCACCCTAGACCTGCGTTGACGGACCTGGAATCCCCGTCGGATCCACATCTTCAGACCTCATCCCGGCCGGGGGAACCGGATCTCCCGTCCCCCGGTGGTGACGGCGCCGACGCCGTGGCGTCTTCCGGCGGCCGATCCGCCGCATTCCCCGGCGGCCACGGGGATTCGAATGAATAATCCCGCGCGCCCGGGGCAGCAGTGCATACCACAACAGCCGAAGCCTGAGGTGAGGTCACATGATAGTGCTGGGACTTCTCTTGATCGTACTCGCGGGTGCGACCGTGATCGCGGTCTCCTGGGACGAGACCGCAGCATCGACCACCACCGCGACGTTCACCATGTTCGACCGCGTGATCCAGCTCACCCAGCTGGAGCTCTTCTTCGCGGGTGTGGCCACCGGAGCGGTTCTCCTGCTCGGCCTGGGAATCATGTTCGCCGGGATGCGGCGCTCGTCCGCGCACCGGCGCAGGCTCCGTGCCTCGCGCGCGGAGGCTCGTGACCGTGTCACCCGCCTGGAGGAGGAGAAGCGGGAACTGGAGCGCAAGCTCGAAGCGACCCCCGCCGCTGCCAAGACTCCCCCGGCTCCCGCCACTCCCACGGCTCCTGCGACTCCCGTGGTCGACCGTGACCGTGACGGCGTCGACGACCGCGCCGAGGACACCGCGCCCCACCCCCGGGTCGAGGTGCCCCGCCAGCCCTCCACCGACCAGCTCGTGGCCGGTCGCCACGGGCGCTCGGACCACCGCTAGTCACGTCTCCCCTCAGCCGGGGCGGCCCGCGGGCCGCTTCGGCTGAGGCGTGTCCGGACCGCCGTCGCCACCGCCGACGTTCGCCATGGCCGCGGCCGGCGGGGTTCGGGGGGACCTCCCGCGGCGGTGCAGCAGCGTCATGAGCCCGCCGGCCACGAGTCCCCAGAAGGCGGCGCCGACTCCCAGAAGCGTCAGCCCCGAGGCGGTGACCACGAAGGTGACGATCGCGGCCTCCCTGCCCCCGGGGTCGGCGACCGCGGAGGTGACGGCCGAGGCGAACGCGCCGAGCAGGGCGAGACCGGCGACGGCCTCGATGAGCGACGACGGGGAGAGCAGGGCGAGCGCCGTGGCCGGTCCCGAGCCGATCCCGAGGAGGATCATCGAAGCGCCCGCGCTGACCGAGGCGATCCACCGGCGGGCCGGGTCGGGGTCGCCGTCGGGCCCGGCGGCCAGGGCGGCGCTGATCGCCGCCAGGTTCACCGCGTGGCCGCCCAGTGGAGCGCCCAGTGTGCTCGCCAGACCGGTGGAGACGAGGATCCCCCGCAGCGGGGGGCGGTAGCCGTACCCGGCGAGGACCGCCATGCCCGGCACGTTCTGCGAGGCCATGGTGACCAGGAAAAGCGGGAGCGCGATGCTGACCAGCGCCTGGGCGTTCCAGGACGGGACGGTCACCTCCACTACCGGCCGCACGTCCACCGCTCCCGGCCCCGACCCGGTCAGGGCGATCGCCGCGACGGCGACGAGGAGGGCCACCGGGGTCGCCCATCCTCGGGCGAACCTGCTCAGCAACGCCCAGGCGAGAACGGCGGGGCCCGCCATCAGCGGTACCTCGGCGAGCGCCCTGACCGGCGCCACGCACAGGTCGAGCAGGACCCCGGCGAGCATGGCACCGGCGATCGGGGTGGGGATGGACGCGATCCATCGGCCCAGGGTGGGGAAGAGCCCGGCCGCGGTGAGGAGGAGCCCCGAGACCGCGAACGCGCCGACCGCGACGGGGAACCCGCCCTCCACGGTGCCGGTCGCGACCAGTAGCGCCGCCCCGGGCGTGGACCAGGCGATGACGATCGGGACCCGCCGCCGCACTCCCAGCCAGACGGCCAGCACGCCGCTGGCCACGCAGAGCGCGAGCAGCCCTGACGCCGCCTGTCGCTGGTCGGCGCCCACCGCCCTGAGCCCGGCCAGGACCACGGCGAAGGAGCCGGCGAAACCGACCACCGCGGTCACCGCCCCGGCCAGCACGGGTTGAAGCAGGCGTGTCATCTGTCGGTCCTCACACGAGGGGGTGCTGATCGTTCCGTAAACGGAACAAGTCTGGTGCTGCACGATAGCCCCATGGACTCCGAAGCACAACGCCCCCGCCCCGCCGTGGACGGCGACATGGCCGACATCGGGCGGCGGATCCGCCGACTGCGCGAAGAGCGCGGTATCTCCCTGTCCGCCCTCGCCCGCGACGCCGGTGTCGGCAAGGCCACGCTCTCCGGCCTGGAGAACGGCACCCGCAACCCCACGCTGGAAACCCTCTGGGCGATCACCGCAGAGCTCGGCGTCCCCATCACCGCGGCCTTCGCCGCCTCGACGCCGGAGGGCCCGGCCACCGTCCCCGGCGGGAGCGACCACCGGGTCTTCCACGGGACAGCGACGGAGGGGACGCTGCTCCAGGTCTTCGAGGACGCGGAGGTCACCTACGAGCTCTACCGGCTGGTGATCCGCACCGGGACGCCACAGGTCTCGCCGGCGCACCACGAGGGCGTCACCGAGCACGTGACCGTCTTCGCCGGCACGCTCAGCGCGGGACCGGCCGACGCCCCCCTGCGGGCCGGTCCCGGCGAGCACATCTCCTGGCGCTCGGACGTTCCGCACAGCTACGCCGCCCTCGGCGACCAGGATGTCCAGGCCGGCCTGCTCATCCGCTACCCGCGCCGCTGATCCCGCGGCCCGCGCGACCTCCGCCGACGTTCGGCGACCCACTCAAATCCGTAAAATTCCCAAAAAGTAATATTTGCCGTATGACACCACGGTCCACCGCGATTCTCATCTGGGCCGTGGGCGTACTGGCCTACGTCATCGCCGTCTTCCACCGGCAGTCACTGGGCGTGGCGGGCATCGAGGCGGCGGCGAGGCTCGACGTCGGCGCGACGGGGCTCTCGGTGCTGGCCATGTGCCAGCTGCTGGTCTACGCGAGCATGCAGGTGCCCGTCGGGATGCTGGTCGACCGGCTCGGTTCCAAGCGCATGCTGGTTCTGGGGGCCGTGGTGATGGCCTGCGGCGAACTCGTCTTCGCCCTGGCCGAAGGCCTGCTGCCGGGGGTCGCCGGGCGGACGTTGATCGGCTGCGGGGACGCGATGACGTTCATCAGCGTGATCCGGCTGGTCGGCCTCTCCTTCCCGGCCCGCCACAACCCGCTGATGGTCCAGCTCACCGGCCTGATCGGCCAGCTCGGCGCGATCGCCTCCGCGGTGCCCCTCATCCACTCCCTGCACACCTACGGCTGGACGCCGACCTTCATGGGCGCCGCCGTACTGGGCGTGGTCTCCGCGTTCCTGCTGGTCACGGTGGTGCGCGATGCCCGCCCCGAGCGTACCGGGGAGTCGCCGGGTCTGAAGGCCGCCTGGGCCGAGCCCGGCACCCGGCTGGGCATGTGGACCCACGCGGCCACCCAGTGCTCGGCCGCGGCCTTCCTGATGCTGTGGGGGTATCCCTTCCTGGTCCAGGGCCAGGGGCTGTCCCCCTCGACGGCGGGTGTGCTGCTGTCCACGCTGACCCTGTGCGGCATGGTGTGCGGGCCGCTGCTCGGCTACCTCGCCGGGCGGTTCCCCTTCCACCGCTCCCGGATGGTGCTCGTCGTGATCGGCACCACCGCCGGGGCGTGGACCGCCGTGCTGGTCTGGCCGGGGCGGGCACCGCTCTGGCTGCTGGTGGCGCTGGTGGTGGTGCTGGCGGCCAACGGCCCCGGGTCGATGATCGGCTTCGACTACGCCAGGACCTTCAACCCGGCCACCCGGATCGGCGTGGCCACCGGCATAGTGAACGGCGGCGGCTTCGTCGCGTCCGTGTCGGTGATCGTTTTGATCGGCGTCACCCTCGACCTGGTGGGCGGGAGCGGCCCGGAGGCCTTCCGATGGGCGTTCGCCACGCAGTATCCGATCTGGGCCCTGGGTGCCGTCCAGGTCATCCGCTACCGGGGCAAGGCGCGCCGCCTGCTCTCCGCCGCCCGAGCGAGCGCGTAGGGCCGGCTGTCTCCCGTCAGACGATCCGGGTGAAGGGCTCGGCGAAGTGGGCCGTGCCGATCATTCCCCGCTCCGCCCTGACCCGGTCGAGCAGCTCCACCCGGGTGGCCGCGGCCAGCTCGGGGTCGTCGTCGTAGAGGTAGGTCACCCGCGGGTTCTCCAGTTGCACCGGATGCAGCACCAGGTCGCCGGTCAGCAGCAGATCACCGAGCTGGACGACCTGATGGCCGGGGGTGTGCCCCGGCGCGAGCAGCACCCGGACGCCCGGCAGCACCTCCGCGCCGCCGTCCACGGCCTGCACCCGCTCGCCCAGCGGCCGGACGACGTGGTCCAGGACCGTCTCGGCCGCCGCGTCGATCTCCGCGCGCTGCAGGACGTACCGGGCGTTGGGGAAGGCCGGTGCCCCCGCGAGCACCGCCCCGCCCGCGTGGTCGCTGTGCAGGTGCGTGATGACCACGGCCTCCACCTCCTCGGGGGCCGTCCCCACCCGGGCCAGCTCCGCGCCCAGCGCGCCGGGCACCGGCGCCCAGCTCGACGCGGGCGAGTCGCTGGGGCCGATGCCCGTGTCGACGAGCACCGTACGGCCCGCCGCGTCGCGCAGCAGGTAGCAGTGGAAGTGCAGGATCCACTCGTCCGGCTCACCGTGGCGGCCGCCGGGGAACATCTCCCGCATCGGGCGCCGGATCGAATCGCCCATCGGCCCCACCGCGTCACACAGCGGGAACACCTCGACCCCGGCCACCGTTATCGGCCGATGAACCATTCGCCCTCCTGTTCGATCGAGTGGTACCCGCCCTCGTCATGAGGGGACACCGCTCGCATCATAGGAACATTTCATGACAATTCAGCTGCGGCGGAACGCGAGATGATGGAGCGATGCTGGACGATGTCGTCGAACACCTCGCCTGCCCGGTCTGCGGAGGCGCCCTGGCCCTTCACGACCGGGTCCTCGGGTGCGCCCTGGGGCACGGCTTCGACGTGGCCAGGCAGGGATACGTCAGCCTGCTGACCGGGTCGCGGGTGCCCGGGACGGCCGACAGCGCGGCCATGGTGGCGGCCAGGGACACCTTCCTCGGCGCCGGTCACTACACCCCCCTTGCCGAAGCGATCGCCGGCGCCTGCCCTACCGGCGCGAAGGCGGTGGCGGACGCCGGAGCCGGGACGGGCCACTACCTGGCTCGGGTGCTCGGCGAGCTGCCGGGGGCCGTCGGAGTGGCGCTGGACGTCTCCAAGCACGCGATCAGGCGGGCCGCGCGGGCGCACCCCCGGCTGGGGGCGGTGGTGGCCGACGTCTGGAGACCACTGCCGCTGAGAGATGGCACCATAGATGTGCTTCTGAATGTGTTTGCCCCAAGAAACGGGGCAGAGTTCGCCCGAGTGCTCAGGGGTGACGGTGAGCTTGTCGTCGTCACACCCACCTCGCGGCACCTCGTACCACTGGTGGAGCGGCTGGGACTTCTGTCGGTGGACGAATCGAAGGAGCGACGGATGGCGGAGAGCCTGAGCGAACACTTCGTCGAGACCGACCGGAGCATCCATGAGTTCGAGATGACCCTGGGGCACGACGCGGTCGAGGCGGTCGTGGGAATGGGGCCCAGCGCCTGGCACATGGATACGGAAGTTATCCGGAGAAAGATCCAAGGACTTCGTGAAATGAGCCCTGTGCAGGCTTCTTTCCGCATGTCTATCTTTAAGCGCCGCTCCTGAGCAAGCCGTGTGCTTGACAGCCACCTTCGGGACGCCTGTTACTGATGTGACATTTAGTCCGAAATTCCCGGACATTACTCAAGCAATTACCCGATGAAGACGACATACTGGACCGCAATCCGGCGAGCCCGCGACTGAACGCGTGAAGCTGACGCCTTGACGGAGGGAAGCGCCCTATGAAGGCGGAGGAACGCTGGCAGGCCAGGTTCCGCGCGCCGCGCGCGACGCTGCCTGTGTGGGCGGTCCGGGCTCCCAGCCGGTCCGTCTACCGCAGCAACGCCTCGGGGGCGTGGGAGGTCTACGCCTGGGACCGCGCGGGCGGCTCGACCCGCCAGGTGACCTCACGTCCCAAGGGCACCTCACACGGCGCGCTCGACCCCACCGGGCAGTGGATCTGGTGGTTCGACGACACCGACGGCGACGAGTGGGGCCGGTGGATGCGCCAGCCCTTCTACGGTGGCCCCGACGAGCCGATCGACCTCGACCCCGGTTTCCCCTGCGGCCTCGGGCTCTCGGCGACCGGTGAGGCGGTCGTCGGCATGGCCAGGCCCGGCCGCGGCTTCACCATCCACCTCGTCAGGCCGGGTGAGCCCGCTCGGACGATCTACGAGCACGCCGAGGCCGCCTCCGTCTCCGCCGTCTCCCTGGACGGCTCACTGATCGCGATCAGCCACAGCGAGCACGGCGACGCCCGGCACCCCGCGCTGCGCGTGCTCCGGCGCCACGGCCAGGTCGTCGGCGACCTGTACGACGGTCCCGGCAAGGCGGTTTCCGGCCTGCGCTTCGCACCGCTGTCCGGAGATCGCAGGCTGCTCACCCTGCACGAGCGCAGGGGCCGCCGCGAACCCCTCGTCTGGGATCCCGAGACCGGCGACCAGCGGGAGATCTGGCTGCGCGACCCGGGGGAGATCACCGCCGACTGGTACGGCGACGGCCGTTCGCTGCTCGTCGTGCGGGGTCACCGCGGCCGCACCCACCTGAGCCGCTACGACCTTCCCGGGGGCGGCTTCTTCCCGATCGAGACCCAGCACGGCGTGATCGACGCCGCCGCGCCCCGCCCGGACGGCTCCGTCGAGTACGCCTGGTCCAGCGGGGCGCACCCACCGCTGATCCGGTCGACCAACGGCCACATGGTGATGAGCCACGGCGGCCCCACCTCGCCACCGTCGGTCCCGGTCGAGGACGTGGACGTGGAGGGACCCGGCGGCCGCATCCACGCCCTGGTCTCGCGCCCCGAGCGCGGCTCCGGCCCCTTCCCCACCGTCTTCCTGCTGCACGGCGGACCCACCTCGCAGGACGACGACTCCTTCGTGCCGCAGGTGGCCGCCTGGGTGGACCTCGGCTTCGCGGTCGTAAGGGTCAACTACCGGGGCTCCACCGGGTACGGCTCGAACTGGCGGAACGCCCTCAGCGGCGACGTCGGGCACATCGAGCTGGCCGACGTGACCGCCGTCAGGGACACCCTGGTCGACCGCGGCGTCTGCGACCCCGACCGGCTGGTGCTGTCCGGCGCCTCCTGGGGTGGCTACCTCACGCTGCTCGGTCTGGGCACCCAGCCCAAGATGTGGGCGGCGGGCATCGCCACGGTGCCGATCGCCGACCACTCGGCCGCCTACGCGGAGGAGGCGGAGGCGCTGCGCTCCTACCACCGCGCGCTGCTCGGCGGCTCACCGGAGGAACAGCCCGAGCGATACGCGGGCAGCTCCCCGATCACCTACGTCGACCAGGTCGAGGCGCCGCTGCTGATCCTCGCCGGAGAGAACGATCCGCGCTGCCCGATCGGGCAGATCGAGGCGTACGTGGCCAGGCTCGCCGGGCGCGGCCACGAGCACGAGGTCTACCGGTACGACGCGGGCCACGGCTCACTGGTCGTCTCCGAGCGCATCGCGCAGATGTCGGCGCAGCTGGACTTCGCCCGCAGACACGTGAAGACCGACGTCTAGCCCCTGCCCGGCGGGTCCCGCCGTGGCGCGGATCCAGTGGCGAGGGCCCTGTCAGCGTGCTCGCAGCACCACGATCGCCATGTCGTCGGCGCTCGGCTCGGGGGCGAAGTCCTGGACGGCGCGGCGGATCCGCTCGGCGACCGCCCGCGCCGACAGGCCGACGCACTCGGCGAGCAGCTTGGCCAGACCCGCGTCGTCGTCGAGCAGCCGCCCGTCCCTGCGGCGCTCGGTGACCCCGTCGGTCACCGCGAGGAGCACGTCGCCGGGGTCGAGGTGGACGACCTCCGCCTTGAAGGTCGCCTCGGGGAAGACGCCGAGCAGCGACTGGGAGGTCACCACCGTCTCCACGACGCCGCTGGGTCGCAACCGCAGCGCCTCCGGGTGGCCGGCGGAGACCATCGACACGTTCAGACCGCTCGGCCCGGGCGTGATCTCCCCGTGCAGCAGCGTCAGGAACCGGGCACGGTCGCCCTCCTCGAGGATGGCCTGGTTGAGGCGGTCGAGGACGGCGGCCACACCGTACCCCTCCCGGGCGAGCAGGCGCAGGGTGTGGCGGGCCAGGCCGGTGACCGCGGCGGCCTCCGGGCCGGTCCCGCAGACGTCGCCCACCGCGAACCGCCAGGATTTGCCGCCGGCCGCGAACAGGTCGTAGAAGTCGCCGCCGACCTCGTTGGTCTCCCCCGCCGGCTCGTAGACCACCGCGGGGTCGAGGCCGGGAATCTCGCCGGGCTCGTCGGGAGGGAGCAGGCTGCGCTGGAGCGCCCGGTTGGCCGCCGCCTGAGTGGCGTACAGCAGGGCGTTGTCCAGGGCGAGGGCGGCGCGGCGGCCGATGTCCTCGGCGTACTGGAGCACGTCCTCGGTGAACCGGTCGGGGCGTCCAAGGCACATCGCGCCCAGCGTGCGCCCGCGCGCGAGAAGCGGGATGACCAGCACCTGCGAGTCGGCGAGCTGCATGGAACCACCGGCCTGCGGGATCTGGACGGCGGCGAGTTCCTCCCGGAGCTCGTCGATGCGCCGCTCATCGGTGTGCCAGAGGTAGGCTGGACGCTGCGGACCGCCGCCGTTGCTCCATGTGTAGACGGCACACCAGGTGGCCAGCCTCGGCACCACGATCTGCGAGATGATCGCGGGCACCATGTCGGGATCGAGGGTGCCCGCCAGCAGATCGCTGGCGTCGGCGAGAAAACCCATCCAGATCGGCCCGCGGCTGGGCTCCTCGGCGGTCCACTCCGAGGACGGCCGCCCGGAGGAACCGGGCAGCCGGAGCCTGGCCCAGTGCGTGCGCTGCTGACCGGCGAAGGTGACACCCCACTCCTCCACCGGTACGGACGGGGCGGAGGGGCTCGGTTCGGGGGCCCATTGCTGGCGTACCTCGATCTGCAGCCCGTCGCCCAGGTGGTTCCAGACGACCTCGAAGGGGGCGTCTCCCACCTGCGAGGAAAGCTCGGCCGCCAGCCGCTCGGCGGCCGCGAGCACGGAGACGGCCGCCCAGGCGGTCATCACCTCCACGGTGAACCGCCTGACGGCGGGGACAGCCGTGTGTCCTGGGGTGAAGGTCGCCGCCAGAACGGCGCGAGGAGCACTGGTCACTATTCCGTGACTACCACACTTCTCGTTGACATGGGGTGAATCGAAGGTGGGACTACACATTGCGCACCGTGACAGACTGGGGTGACTCACGGCTGCGCCCCCGGGAGTCAAGGAGGTCATATGACCACGGTCAACACCGTGCCCGACGTCGAGGAGCGACGTTACAGCGAATCGGATCTACGACCGATCCTGCAGACACTCATCACCTGGCGCGATGGCGATTTCCGCCGCCGGGTGCCACACGCCCCGCCGGGAATCCTCAGCGAGATCCGGCTGCTGCTCAACGAGGTGGCCGACCGCCGCGAGCATCTGGCCAACGAACTGCACAGGGTCCGCCGTGAGGTGGTGAAGGAAGGCCGTTTCGCCGAGCGTCTCACCCCGGGTCCCGGAGTCGGCTCGTGGGCCGAGAGCGTCGACTCGGTCAACTCGCTGATCGACGCGCTCGTCGGCCCGGTCAGCGGAGCGGCGGACGTGATCGACGCGGTGGCCAAGGGCGACCTGTCCCGCCGGATCGACCTCGACCGCGCTGCCAGAGGTGAGGTGCGCCGCCTCGGCAAGGCGATCAACGGCATGGTCGACCAGCTGTCGCTGTTCACCTCCGAGGTCACCCGCGTCGCTCGCGAGGTCGGCACCGAGGGCCAGCTCGGCGGCCAGGCGCAGGTGCGTGGGATGGCGGGAAGCTGGCGCGACCTCACCGAGGCCGTCAACACCATGTCCAGTCGCGTCTCGGCGCAGGTCCGCGACATCGCGGCGGTGACCACCGGAGTCGCACGGGGCGACCTGAGCCGCAAGGTCACCGTCGACGCGGTCGGCGAGATGTTCGAGCTGAAGAACACCGTCAACACCATGGTCGACCAGCTGCTGGCGTTCGCCGAGGAGGTCACCCGCGTCGCCCGCGAGGTCGGCACCGAGGGCCAGCTCGGCGGCCAGGCGCAGGTGCGCGGCGTCTCCGGCGTCTGGAAGGACCTCACCGACAACGTCAACGTGATGGCGGGCAACCTGACCACCCAGGTCCGGGCGATCGCCGCGGTGTCCACGGCGGTGGCCCAGGGCGACCTGTCCAAGAAGATCACCGCGGACGCCCAGGGGGAGATCCTCCAACTCAAGGACACCCTCAACACCATGGTCGACCAGCTGTCGATGTTCGCCGACGAGGTCACCCGCGTCGCCCGCGAGGTCGGCACCGAGGGCCAGCTCGGCGGCCAGGCCCGGGTCCGCGGCGTCTCCGGCGTCTGGAAGGACCTCACCGACAACGTCAACTCCATGGCCAACAACCTGACCTACCAGGTCCGCAACATCGCCGAGGTCACCACCGCCGTCGCCAACGGCGACCTGACCCGCAAGATCGACGTGAACGCCCAGGGCGAGATCCTCGCCCTGAAGACCACCATCAACACCATGGTCGACCAGCTCTCCTCCTTCGCCTCCGAGGTGAGCCGGGTCGCCCGCGAGGTCGGTTCCGAGGGCCAGCTCGGCGGCCAGGCGCAGGTGCCCGGTGTCTCCGGCGTCTGGAAGGACCTCACCGACAACGTCAACGTGATGGCGGGCAACCTGACCACCCAGGTCCGGGCGATCGCCGCGGTGTCCACGGCGGTGGCCCAGGGCGACCTGTCCAAGAAGATCACCGCGGACGCCCAGGGGGAGATCCTCCAACTCAAGGACACCCTCAACACCATGGTCGACCAGCTGTCGATGTTCGCCGACGAGGTCACCCGCGTCGCCCGCGAGGTCGGCACCGAGGGCCAGCTCGGCGGCCAGGCCCGGGTCCGCGGCGTCTCCGGCGTCTGGAAGGACCTCACCGACAACGTCAACTCCATGGCCAACAACCTGACCTACCAGGTCCGCAACATCGCCGAGGTCACCACCGCCGTCGCGTCCGGCAACCTGACCCGCAAGATCGACGTGAATGCCCAGGGCGAGATCCTCGCCCTGAAGACCACCATCAACACCATGGTCGACCAGCTCTCCTCCTTCGCCTCCGAGGTCACCCGCGTCGCCCGCGAGGTCGGCTCCGAGGGCCAGCTCGGCGGCCAGGCCCGGGTCGAAGGCGCCGAGGGCATCTGGAAGCGCCTCACCGAGAACGTCAACGAACTCGCCGCGCGTCTCACCACCCAGGTGCGTGCCATCGCCGAGGTCACCACCGCCGTCGCCACCGGTGACCTGACCCGCTCCATCACCGTCGACGCCGAGGGCGAGATCGGCGAGCTGAAGGACAACATCAACATGATGGTGGCGGTGCTGCGCGACACCACCACCGCCAACCAGGAACAGGACTGGCTGAAGTCCAACCTGGCCAGGATCTCCCGCCTCATGCAGGGCCATCGCGACCTGATGGAGGTCGCCAAGCTCATCATGAGCGAGCTGACCCCGCTGGTGTCGGCCCACTACGGCGCCTTCTACCTCGCCGAACCCACCGGCGACCACGACCTGCACCTCATCGCCGGATACGGCGTACGCTCCGGCAGCGGCCCCCGGCAGCGGTTCGCCACCGGCGAGGGCATCGTGGGCCAGGCCGCGCTGGAGGGCAGGGGGATCATCCTCGGCAACGTGCCCGCCCGCTACCTGACCGTCGACAGCGGTCTCAGCACCTCCACGCCCGCGCAGATCGTCGTGCTGCCGGTGCTGTTCGAGACCCAGGTGCTCGGCGTGCTGGAGCTGGCCTCGTTCAGCGAGTTCAGCGAGATCCACCACGACTTCCTGAACCAGCTCGTCGAGACCATCGGTGTCACGATGAACACGATCATCGCCAACTCCCGTACCGAGGACCTGCTGACCGAGTCGCAGCGTCTCACCACCGAGCTGCGGGAGCGTTCCGACGAGCTCCAGCGCCAGCAGGAGGAGCTGCGCCGCTCCAACGCCGAACTGGAGGACAAGGCGGCGCTGCTGGCCAAGCAGAACCGGGCCATCGAGATCCAGAACTTCCAGATCGAACAGGCCCGGCGCACGCTGGAGGAGCGCGCCGAGCAGCTCGCGGTCTCCTCGCGCTACAAGTCCGAGTTCCTCGCCAACATGTCCCACGAGCTGCGCACCCCGCTGAACAGCCTCCTCGTGCTGGCCAAGCTGCTCACCGAGAACGCCGACGGCAACCTCACCGCCCAGCAGGTGGAGTTCGCCAGGACGATCCACGGTGCCGGGTCGGCCCTGCTCCAACTGATCAACGACATCCTCGACCTGTCGAAGGTCGAGGCGGGGCGGATGGACATCCATCCCCAGCAGATCTCCCTGCCCAAGCTCGTCGACTACTTCGAGGCCACCTTCGCCCCGCTGGCCCAGGACAAGGGCCTGTCGTTCACCGTCGAGGTCGACCCGTCGATCCCACAGGAACTCCGCACCGACGAGCAGCGCCTCCAGCAGGTACTGCGCAACCTGCTCTCCAACGCGATCAAGTTCACCCCCAAGGGTGAGGTACGGCTGCGCGTGATCCACGCCGGTCGCTCCGTCGCCTTCGTGGACGACACCCTGCGCGGTGCCGACGGCATCCTGGCCTTCGAGGTGGTCGACACCGGCATCGGGATCGCGTCGGACAAGCTGGAGGTCATCTTCGAGGCGTTCCGCCAGGCCGACGGCACCACCAGCCGGAAGTACGGCGGGACGGGTCTGGGCCTGTCCATCTGCCGCGAGATCGCCCGCCTGCTCGGCGGCGAGATCCACGTGATCAGCAAGGTCGGCGAGGGCAGCACCTTCACCCTCTACCTGCCGCCGTCCTACGGCGGCCCGCTGGCCTCACGTGACGGCGGGGCGAGCGCCCCCAGTTCCTCCCCCCGCAACCCGGCGCTCATCGGCGTGCTCGAAGGCTCCGACGACCTGCCGGAGCTGGCGCGGGGCGACGACATGCCCCTGCCGCACTTCCCCCCGCAGGGCGAGGGCAAGCCGTGGAAGGGCGAAGACCCGCTGACCGGGGCGAAGATCCTGATCGTGGACGACGACATCCGCAACGTGTTCGCACTGACCAGCGTGCTCGAACGCTACGGCTCCACGGTGATCTACGCGGAGAACGGCCGCGAGGGCATCGAGCAGTTGGAACGTAACGAGGACGTCGCCCTCGTCCTGATGGACATCATGATGCCGGAGATGGACGGCTGGGCCACCACCTCGGCGATCCGCCGGATGCCCCAGTTCGCGGACCTGCCGATCATCGCGCTGACCGCTAAGGTCATGCGAGGCGACCGGGAGAAGAGCATCGCATCCGGCGCCTCCGACTACGTGCCCAAGCCCGTAGACGTCGACCGCCTGCTGGAACGGCTACGCGGCTGGCTGACCAGGGGCAAGCCGACCGGTGACTCCGACGAAGGCGTGTGATCGATGCCTGACAGAGCCAAGATCCTCCTGGTGGACGACCGAGAGGAGAATCTGATCGCGCTGGAAGCCATCCTCAGCTCACTCGATCTGGTGCCGGTCCGGGCGAAGTCCGGGGAGGAGGCGCTGAAGGCCCTGCTCGGCACGGAGTTCGCGCTGATCCTGCTCGATGTCCGGATGCCGGGCATGGACGGGTTCGAGACGGCGGCCCACATCAAGCGTCGCGAGCGCACCCGTAACATCCCGATCATCTTCCTCACCGTGGTCGACAGCGCGCCTGACTACGCCTTCCGCAGCTACGCGGCGGGCGCCGTCGACTACCTCACCAAGCCTTTCGACCCGTGGGTGCTCCGGGCCAAGGTCGCGGTGTTCGTGGAGCTCTACAACATGAACCGCAGGATGGCCGAGCAGGCCGCCATGCTCCGCGACCGCCTCTCCGCCGAGCTACCGCCCGGCGAGGCGGACGAGCAGGCGACCGTGCTGCCCGAGCTGTCCAAGCGCCTGACCGCGGTCGAGAACGAGCTCGCCCGGGTCACCGAGCTGGCGCGCAAGAACGGCTCCCCCGGCCTCGTAGGCCCGATATCCGACCTGACCAGCCGCCTCAGCCACCTGCGCGCCGGCTTCGACGCCCTCACCTGACCGGGGTGGCGGAGCGCGAACCTCAGCGGCGGGCGCGCTCCAGGGCGTCCCAGAAGCCGCGGCGCAGGGCGTGGCGGACCTCGTCGTGCAGGAGGAAGTCGATCGGCAGCGAGGAGCCCTGGAGCAGCCGTGCCTCCAGGTCCGAGGGCATCCGGGGCTTACGGGCGAGAACCGCCTCCAGCCACAGGGCGGGGGCGTCCTTGGCGACGGACTCGCCGAAGTCGTGGCCTTCCTTGTGCGCGGCCTTCACCGCGTCGGAGAGGGTCGTCGCGGCACCGTTCCCGGTGCTCTGCGTCGGCACGGGGGCCGGCTGAGGGCCGGTGTAGGCGCCCATCTGCGACGCCTGGTAACTCGGCATGCCGCCGGTGTTGCCCAGCGAGTACTGCGGGGCGGACGGCAGCGGGCCGGTCGAGCCGTTGGCGGCCGCGTGCGACGGCGTGGGAGCGGGTGAGAGCGGCGGTGCCTGGGGGGGCGAGGCGGCCGGGACGGCCGCGGCCGGTGTGACCGGGGTCGCCGGGGACTCCTGGGGGTAGCTCGGATAGGCGGAGGGCAGCGCGTGCTGGGCATGCGCCGCGCGGGATGCCTGGACCGCGGGGACCGGGCTGGTGGCCGGGCCGGCCACCGGGGGACCGTTGCCGCCGCGAGTCGCGACGGGGTGGCCGTTGGTACCGTGCTGGTGGCCGTTGACCGCCAGGGGAGGCGCCTCGTCGCCGATCAGGCTGACGTGCGGCCGCAACTGGCCGGCACCGACCTCGATCAGGTCGTCGCACTCCTGGCGGAGCGTGCGGGAGACGGCCCAGCTGCCGTCGGCGCTGATGTGCACCACGGTGACCCGGATACCCAGATCCTGGGCGTCGCAGACGACCTGCGCCAGGTCCTCGTCGCCACTGACCACGACCGCGTCGCAGACCGCGCCGTTGCGGGCCAGCGTCATCAGGTCACGGTGAACCTGGGCGTCGACACCCTCGCGGCGCCCGGGGCGGATGCGCGACAGGCGGAGCTTGAGACCGGGGATGTCGGCCAGCGTGTCGTGCTCGGGAGTGCGCCGTCCCTCCACCGTCGCCTCGTACCAGTAACAGCGGAGCAGCGGCAGGCCGGTACGCTCTCTCGACAGCTTGTTGAGCAGTTGGAGCAGCCCCGGGTAATCCCAGGAGACCGCCTCGCGGTGGCGGGTTCCGTGCACCGCCATCGCGCCGTCGGACAGCAGGTAACCGGCGTCCACGAACAGCGCGCAACGATCCACCTGACACCGCCCTTCCTACGTGGCCCGATCCTCTGGCTCAGACAAGCCCGAAAGAGCCCAGACAGACGGCCCTTCCTCAGGGTAATCAAGCGGCTGACCGTCCGAGGGTGAATCCCGACGATTCCACCCGCGCTCGACCATACGCCGGACCGTTTACGCAGACCGTACCAGTTTGTCCCGTTCGTCAACCCCCTCCGCAGGGTGCTATACGCCATCCGTCTCCGAAGTCCCGCATCGCGTCCGCCGTACGGAGGCCCGGCCTTCTCGAAGGCGCCTACGAGGCGGCCCGCACGCTCACCGCCGCCGCACCGAAAAGCAGGACGTCCTGGTGCGTGCCGAGTTCCAGCACCGGGGCGCGGCCGAGGCGTGCCCGGAAGCGGTCCACGTCCGTGCCGAAGGTCGCGCGGGCGCCCCTCGCCCCGGTGGCGGATCCGTCGAAGGGATTGCGCGGGTCCCGCCCCCCTCCGGCGGGCCTGAGGGTCCGGCCACCGAGCCTCACCCGATCACCCACGACGCCCGCGTCACCCTCCCAGGTCACCAGAGCCACCTTCGCGGGCGCGTCGGCGGGCGTCAGACCCCCGAGCGGTATCCGCATCGAACGATGCCCCCGCTCCAGCACCGTCGCGGTGTCGACCACGACGGTCTGGCTGTACGGCCTGCGCGGGTCGGCCACGATGATCACCAGGCTCCACCCGGCATGGCGCGAGACGCCCGGCCTTGTCGAGGCGTCGGCCACCCAGTACGTCCCGCGTGCCCTGCCCAGCAGCCGTGTCACATCGGCGAACGCCTGGTAGCCCCGCCCCACGGGCAGCTCTCGCTCCACCACCCGCGCGGCCCTGACCTGCCGGTACTTCGTCTCTCCCGGCACCTTGAGCTTGATCCGCCCGCTGGGGGGCGCGCTCGCCGACCAGTAGAGCCCCGCCCAGACCACCTTGCCGGCCGCCGGCAGCACGAGCCGGGCGGCGCTCGAGGAGCTCGTCGACGGATCCCCGTCACGATCGAGGGGACGCATCTCCCAGCTGTTGTTGTCGCGCCGGCTGCCCTGCCCCGAGCGGGCCGCCTCGCACCCGGGCTCCGAGGGCGCGCAGCTCAGCAGGGTGTTGCCGATCGCGGAGACGGCCACCCGGCCGTCGGTGGCGAACCGCGCCGGAGCGCCCTCCGCCCGTACGCCGCCGCGCGACCTGGCGGTCACCCGCATCCCCGCCGTGGAGACCGTGACCGAGGGCACCGCCCCGTAGGCCGCGTCGTCCGACACCAGGACTCTCAGGAAGACCGCCGTGGCCCGCCCCGCCGGCAGCGGGCCGCGGACGCACCGGGCACCTCTCCGCCACGCCCGGCAGGACCAGCCGTCGACCGTGCCGACCGGCGTGACGGCACCGACGGAGTGTCCCCCGCGGGATCCGGAGGGCAGCGTCACGCCTCGCGGCAGCCCGACGTAGGCGACGACCTCCTCGCTCTGCCCACGACCCGCGTTGCGCAGCCGCACCGCCACGATGCCGGCCTCGGACCTGATCAGGGCACCGAGCGCGTCGATCCTGGCCACCAGGCGGGGCGCGAGCCAGGAACCCGCCCGGCCGTCCTGCCCCGTTCCCGTCGGCCCCGGCCCGGTCCCGGCCGGCTCGCCGGCGCCGGCCCCGCCGCTCTCACCTCCGGACGCCTTCGGCCGCCCGGAGGGCGTCGGTACGACGCCTGGGAGCGCCGGGGCCATGACGATCGGCTCGGAAGCCGCGCTCGGCGGGGGCGCGGGCTCCGAGCCCGATACCAGTACGAGCGCGGCCGCCATCGCGACCGCGGTGGTGACCGCACCGGCCACGACGGCGCGTCGCACGGATCGGGGAGCCCGCCGCCAGCGGCCGGGCAGTCCGCCCTCCGTCGTGACGCCCATCCTGCCGAGCGCCACCAGGTAGGCGGGGAACACGGGACCGACGATGAGCGGGCCGATGACGGAGCGGATGCTCCGGCCGATGCCGGTCAGCTCCGTGAGCACCGCGCGGCAGCCCGAGCAGCCCTCCAGATGCTCGTCCACGATCCTGCTCTGTTCCCTGGTCAGGCCGCCACGGATGTGGTGACCCAGCCTGGCCAGTGCGGGCCGGCACTCGGGCGCGGTCGTCTCGGCCAGATGGATGCGCAGGCACGCCTGGCGCATCCCCTCCCGCGCCCGGTAGGCGAGCGCGGCCGCACCGTTCACCGTCAGGCCGAGCAGGAGTCCGGTGTCGTCGGGCCTGGCCCTCTCGACCTCGGCGTGCCACAGGACGAGCTGCCACCTCTCCGGCATGGACGAAAAGGCCCTGGCCACCGGCGAGCCCTCCAGATCCGCCGCGCCCGCGGTGTCGCCGACGGTACGGCGGAGGGCGGTGAGCAGGTGGACGCGGAACGCCTGCTCCGGACCGTCTCCCTGGTCGATCACCTGGTGGACCGCCGCGAACGACTCCTCGACGACGCCCTCGACCCTGCTCTCGGCACCGCTCTCGCCCCTGCTCTCGGCACCGAGGAGCAGACGGGCCAGCGCGTACGCCGCGGGAGCGTGCCGCTGCTGGAGCACCCGGTAGGCGGCCACGTCGCCGTTCCTGACGGCGGCCAGCAGTTCAGCGTCGCCTTGAGATGTTTTCACACTCATTGTGACCTCACCATTACCCAGAGTTGCCTGCCGGATAATCCCGTAGTCCGCGCCGCGCGTAAACCCGGATCCCACTTTTGCCATCCGGCGGCCGGATCGGCGCCGCTCCCCGGTGGCCCCGGATCGGGCCGCCTTCCGGACCGCCCTAACCTTGGTGCCATGAGCGATCGCGAGAACCTGCTGGCAGAGATCAAGGGCAAGGGTGTGGTGCACGGCAAGGTCGTGTTGTCCTCGGGCAGAGAGGCCGACTTCTACGTGGACATGCGCCGGGTGACCCTCGACGGGCAGGCGGCGCCGCTGGTGGGGCGGGTCATGCTGGACCTCACCGAGGATCTCGACTACGAGGCGGTCGGCGGGCTGACGCTGGGCGCCGACCCGGTGGCGACCGCAATGCTGCACGCGGCGGCCGCGCGGGGCAGGACGCTCGACGCGTTCGTGGTACGCAAGGCGCAGAAGGCCCATGGCATGCAGCGCCGGATCGAGGGGCCGGATGTGGCGGGGCGGAGGGTGCTGGCGGTGGAGGACACCTCCACGACCGGCGGATCCCCGCTGACCGCGGTGGAGGCGTTGCGGGCGGCGGGTGCCGAGGTCGTGGCGGTCGCCACGATCGTGGACCGGGGAGCCTCCCGGGCGATCGCCGACGCCGGGCTGCCGTACCGGACCGCCTACACCCTGGCCGACCTCGGCCTGGAGTAGAGGATCGACCGGTGCCCGGCGGGCCTGCCGCGGGAAGGCCCGGTTTCGGTCACCGCGGCACGCCTGGCGAGGTGCCGTCCTGCCGATCCTCGCCACGGCGAGGATCCACGGGGCACTACCGGTTTCGGGAGACCGTGAACTCCTGGCGTTCCCCCGCCTCGCCAGGAGCACGGACGACCCCGTTCACCTGGACCCGGACCGCGGCGGAGTCGGCCAGCACGACGTCGACCTTGGGGTCGAAGGACTGGAACTGCTCACCCTCGGCCATCTCCCGGTCGAGCAGCACATCACCCCCGGTGACCTTCAGGAAGACCGTGGGGCAGTGCTCCCGCAGGCACTCGACGAGAACCGTCGGCACCCGCTCGGCGGAGGCGGAGGCGGTCGGAGAGACGTCCGCCGGTGGCGCTCCGGTGGCCGGCGCGGCCGACGGGTCCGGCTCGGCGCCGGAGCCGAGACTGCCGATCAGCGAGAGAATGCCGACCACGATCAGGACGACGAGCGCCAGCGCCGCCAGTCCGGCGAGGACCAGGCGGGCGATACCCATAGGGTCAGACCTGTGGCGTCCCACACTGTGGAGATTAGCGGTTCGTGAGGATATTTCACGACAGGCCTGGTGGATCAGCCTCGAAGCCCCGGAATCCTAGAAGATCCCCTACAACCAACCAGGTCATACTGGAGATCCCGTACCGGCGAGCACCAGAAGTCCTCCGGAGATTTCCCACCGGTGGGCGCCGAAACCATGCCGAGGGCACATCCGTACGCCCCGAAGTGGTGGCGGAGCTATCCGGTTGGGAAGGAACCCGGAATACTGGCCCATGGGCGATGTCCTCATAGCCCCGTGCCAGCTGCCCACAGCCGTCTCCAGGAGATGACACGATGCCCATCGCGACCCCAGAGGTCTACGCCGAGATGCTCGACCGGGCCAAGGCGGGAGGTTTCGCCTACCCGGCCATCAACGTGACCTCGTCACAGACCCTCAACGCCGCGCTCAGAGGGTTCGCCGAGGCGGAAAGCGACGGCATCGTCCAGGTGTCGACCGGCGGCGCCGACTTCCTCTCCGGTACCACGGTCAAGAACATGGTGTCCGGCTCGGTGGCGCTGGCGGAGTACGCCCGCGTCGTCGCGGCCAACTACCCCGTGACGATCGCCCTGCACACCGACCACTGTCCCAAGGACAAGCTGGACGGTTTCGTGCGCCCGCTGCTCGACATCTCCCTTGAGCGGGTGGCCAGGGGTGAGGACCCCCTCTTCCAGTCGCACATGTGGGACGGCTCCGCCGTGCCGCTGGAGGAGAACCTGGACATCGCCAGGGAGCTCATCGAGAAGACGGCCCGCGCGAAGATCGTTCTTGAGGTGGAGATCGGCGTCGTCGGCGGCGAGGAGGACGGCGTCGTCGGCGAGATCAACGAGAAGCTCTACACCACCCCCGAGGACGCCCTCGCGACCGCCGAGGCCCTGGGCCTGGGCGAGCGCGGCCGCTACATGCTCGCCGCGACCTTCGGCAACGTGCACGGCGTCTACAAGCCCGGCCACGTCAAGCTGCGGCCGAGCGTGCTCAAGGAGATCCAGGACGCGGTGGGTGCCAAGTACGGCAAGGAGAAGCCGTTCGACCTGGTCTTCCACGGCGGCTCGGGCTCGCTGCTCGAGGAGATCCACGAGTCCATCGCCTACGGCGTGGTGAAGATGAACATCGACACCGACACGCAGTACGCCTTCACCCGCCCGATCGTCGACCACATGTTCAGGAACTACGACGGCGTGCTCAAGGTCGACGGCGACGTCGGCAACAAGAAGGTGTACGACCCCCGTTCGTACGGCAAGGCCGCCGAGACCTCGATGGCGGCGCGGATCGTCGAGGCCGCCCAGAACCTCAAGTCGGCGGGCACCAAGATCTCCTGATGACCCGGCGGCCGACACGGACCGGGAATTCTCGGTAGGGAAAGCGTCTTGGTCCGGGTAGAACCGGTCAATGTTCGGAGGGTCCCCGTCAGGTCACGAGATCGGCCTCCTGAAAATCCCCGGGAGCCGATCTTGGCCTGGCGGGGGTTCACCAGATAGGACTGTCGCTATGGAATCGCACGAGAACCTTCTCGCCGGCCCGCCGCCCACCCTGCTCCCGGACCTGCCCGAAGCTCGACAGGCGCTGGAATCCGGCGCCCAACCGTCCGACGTCGCCGCGCGTTTCCCCGCCTATCCGACCGCCTGGGCGGCACTCGCGGACGAGTACTTCGCGGCGGGACACGCCGTGACGTCGTACGCCTTCGCCCGCACCGGCTACCACCGGGGCCTGGACCAGCTCCGCAGGGCGGGCTGGAAGGGACACGGCCCGATTCCCTGGGAGCATCTGCCCAACCAGGGGTTCCTGAGGTGCCTGCACGCACTGGCCCGCGCCGCCCAGAGCATCGGGGAGAAGGAGGAGGCCGAGCGGTGCTTCCAGTTCCTCAAGGACTCCAGCGCCGAGGCGTCCAAGGAGCTGACCGGCCGCTGATCCGGCCCTGATCAGCCCCTTGATCTGCCCGTGGGATCTCTCGCCCCGAGGTGGGAGATCCCCATTTCGGACGCCGTCGGGTATTCTCACCACGCAAGAGCCCCTGTAGCGATTGCGCCAGGGGTTTTCGTTTTTGCGGTGGGAGAATCACAATGCCGGCTGTCGTTCTCGTTGGTGCCCAGTGGGGCGATGAGGGCAAGGGTAAGGCGACCGACCTGCTTGGCGATCAGGTCGACTACGTCGTCAGATACCAGGGAGGCAACAACGCGGGCCACACGGTCGTCATCGGCGACCAGAAGTACGCACTGCACCTGCTGCCGACGGGAGTGCTCTCACCGAACGTCATCCCCGTGATCGGCAACGGTGTCGTCATCGACCCGGGCGTGCTGCTGAGCGAGATCGACGGGCTTGAGGCCCGGGGGGTCTCCTCCGAGCGGCTGCTGATCTCCGCCAACGCGCACCTGATCATGCCTCACCACAAGGCCCTCGACAAGGTCACCGAGCGCTACCTCGGCAAGGCCAAGATCGGCACGACCGGGCGCGGCATCGGCCCCGCGTACGGCGACAAGATCTACCGGATGGGCGTGCGGGTCCAGGACCTGCTGGACCCGGGCATCCTGCAGAAGAAGATCGAGGTCGCGCTGGGCGAGAAGAACCAGATCCTCACCAAGATCTACAACCGTCGGGTGATCGACGCGAACAAGGTCCTGGACGAGTATCTCGGCTACGCCGAGCGCCTCAAGCCGCACATCGCCGACACCTCGCTGATCCTCAGCAGGGCCCTGGACGAGGGCAAGGTCGTGCTGCTCGAAGGCGGGCAGGGCAACCTGCTCGACATCGACCACGGCACCTACCCGTTCGTCACCTCCTCCTCTCCGACGAGCGGCGGCGCCTGCTCGGGTTCCGGCATCCCGCCGACCCGGCTCACCCGCGTGATCGGCATCCTGAAGGCGTACACCACCCGCGTCGGCTCGGGTCCGTTCCCGACCGAGCTCGACGACGAGATGGGCGACTGGCTGCGCACCACCGGCGGCGAGTACGGGGTGACCACCGGCCGCAACCGCCGCTGCGGCTGGTTCGACGCGGTCATCGCCCGGTACGCCACCCGTATCAACGGTGTCACCGACTACTTCCTCACCAAGCTGGACGTGCTGTCCGGCCTGGAGAGGATTCCCGTCTGCGTCGCCTACGAGGTCGACGGGGTCCGGTATGACGAGATCCCGATGACCCAGACCGACTTCCACCACGCCAAGCCGGTGTACGAGGAGTTCCCCGGCTGGCAGGAGGACATCACCGGCGTCAGGAGCTTCGAGGAGCTGCCCGCCAACGCGCAGGCTTACGTGAAGGCCCTGGAGCAGATGAGCGGCTCCAGGATCTCCGCGATCGGCGTCGGCCCCGGCCGCACCGAGACGCTCCAGATCCACCCGCTGATCTAGGTCCGTTCCCACCGGTCCCCGCCGCGGCGGGGACCGGCCGGGTGACGCCGCACGAAGCGCGATGGCCGGCGGCACCGCGGCGGGCGAAAGTGCCAAGGGCATGGTTTCGACCGGTACGGTCATGCCCGGCGTCGCCGAGGCGCGAGCCGTAATGGGGGATCGGTACGCGAGATGGATAAGGTCCCTGTGTGCATGCCGAGATTCACGGTCACCGTGGGGCCCGTGGGCTCCGTCCCGAGAACACCCTGCCCGGTTTCGCCCACGCCCTGGAGCTGGGCGTCGACGCACTGGAGCTCGACGTCGCACTGACCGCCGATCGGCGGCTGGTGCTCACACACGACCTCACCGTGTCCGCTGTGACCAGTACCGACGTCCGGCCCGCCTTCCGCGGCGATCCCGCCTTCCCGTACGTGGGCAGGCCCGTCGGCGAGCTCACGCTGGCGCAGCTGCGCACGCTGGAGTGCGGAGTACGGGTGCCGCGCCACCCCGAAGACCGTTTCGTCCCGACCCAGCTGCCGGTGCCGAACACCCGGATGCCGACCCTGGGTTCCGTGCTGGGGCTGATGGACGCCTACGGAGCCGACGGGGTGCGGGTGCACGTGGAGCTCAAGTCGGACCCGACCAGGCCCGACCTGAGCGCCGAGGTCGGTGAGTTCACCGAGATGGTGGTCGCCGAGCTCGACCGGCACCGCAGGCTCGACCGGGCGGCCATCCTCAGCTTCGACTGGCGCGTCCTGCGGATCGCCCGTTCCCTGGCCCCCGCGACCGGGCGGTACGCCCTGATCGAACGTGCCACCATGGACAGCGCCTGGCTCGACGGCCTCCGTCTGGAGGACTTCGGCGGCGACATCCCGGCCGCCGCCGCCGAGGCCGGAGGCACCACGCTCTCCCCCGAGCACGTGATGGTCGACCCCGAGCTCGCCCGGCGAGCGGAGAAGGCCGACCTGCCGCTGGCCGTGTGGACCGTCAACGACCCCGGGCGGGCGGCCGAACTGCTCGATCTCGGGGCGGCCGCGATCGTCACCGACTATCCCGACCGGATGATCGCCCTGTGGGCCGGGCGGGGCATGCGTATCCCGAAGCCGGTCACCCCCGCCCGCCCGGTGAGCGCCTGAGGGATCGGATCACATCCAGCCGTTGCGGCGGAAGCCACGGTAGAGCAGCGTGCAGGCGACGACCATCACGCCGAGCACCAGCGGGTAGCCGAAGACGGAGTCGAGCTCGGGCATGTGCTCGAAGTTCATGCCGTAGATGCCGGCGATCATCGTGGGGACGGCCATGATGGCGACCCACGAGGAGATCTTCCGCATGTCCTCGTTGGCGAGCGCGTTGGAACGGGCGAGCGCCGCCTGCAGTATGGAGTTGCAGAGTTCGTTGGACGACTCGACCTGCTCGCAGACGCGGGCCAGGTGGTCGACGACGTCACGGAAGTACTCGCGCATCTCGGAGGGGATCATCCGGCGCTGGGCCAGCGTGGACATCGGCGCCTGGAGCGGTGTGACGGACCGCTTCATCTCGATCATCTCGCGCTTGAGGTTGTAGATCCGGCCGATGTCGCGGGCGCTGACGTCCGCGAAGACCATCGCCTCGACGTCCTCCAGCTCGGTCTGCATCCGGTCGGCCACGGTGAGGTACTTGTCGACGACGTGGTCGGCGATCGCGTGCAGCACGCCGGTGGGGCCCCGGCTGAGCAGCTTGGGCTTGTCCTCAAGGCGCTCCCGCACCTCCGAGAGCGGGCAGTGCCGGCCGTGCCGCACGGTCACCACGAAGTCGGTGCCGACGAACACCATGATCTCTCCGGTGCCGATGATCTCGCTGGTCGCGGTCAGCACGTCGTGGTCGAGGTAGGCGACGGTCTTCAGGACCACGAACAACGAGTCGCCGTAGCGCTCGACCTTGGGTCGCTGGTGAGCCTTGACGGCGTCCTCGACGGCGAGCGGGTGCAGGGCGAAGACCTCCGCCAGCCACTCGACCTCGGGGGCGTCGGGCTCGTGCAGGCCGACCCAGACGAAGGCGTTGTTCCCTTCGACGGACGCGTTGTGCGCGCGGACGAGCTCCAGGGCGTCGGGGATGCCCAGGGCCTCGATCTTCTTGCCGTCGATGTAGGCGGCGTACTCGACGAGCGAGTCGCTCGGCGGGACGCAGACACCGCTCATCCGCACACCGAGCGAGACGGCGGGCGCGTGCGGGGCACGGATCGTGCGGGCGTGCTTGATACGGGGAAAAAGGAGCGAGGAGCGCATGGCGAGCCTTTCCCGCCCAACCTGGCGGGATTCCGCACGCGATGCGCTGTCACCACAAGGGGAGGCGGCGATGCGTGCGGTGCCGGTCGGGCACCGAGATGGGGTGGTCGAGGGTGCGCACAGCAGGCGTGCGCGAGCACGTACTGCTGGGATCGCCAGAGGACATCCCGAACCACCTCCAATCAGCAAGGGACACGCAAAGCAACTCAAAACTTAACACGAACGGGGGAATGGCTCTCAGCTTACTCCCAGGTTCAAGCATCGATCATGCACAACCTGACAAAATTCACACCCTGTTTACCGGTACCTCTCGTGCGTACCGACACCTCGCGAACCCCCCAGGGTTATCCACAGCCTGTGGATAACCCTGGGGGGTTCGGGCACCGGCGAAATCCGGGCGTGCCGGACACGGCCCGAGGGACGATCCGCAGGGACGATAGGCTCTGACAAGTGCGCGTTCTTGTGATTGGAACCGGCGGGCGTGAACACGCCCTGTGCCGGTCGCTGGCGGCGGACCCCCAGGTCACCGAGGTTCACTGTGCTCCCGGAAACGCGGGTATCGCGCAGGTCGCGACCCTGCATCCGGTGGTACCGACAGACCCGGCCGCGGTTACCGAACTGGCCGAGCGGCTCCGGGCGGAGCTGGTCGTGATCGGCCCCGAGGCCCCGCTGGTCGCCGGCGTCGCCGACGCCGTCAGGCAGGCCGGCATCCCCTGTTTCGGCCCCTCACGGCAGGCGGCCCAGATCGAGGGTTCCAAGTCCTTCGCCAAGGACGTCATGGTCGCGGCGGGCGTGCCCACCGGGCGGTCCCACAGCTGCGTCACGCCGGAGGAGGTCGCCGCGGCGCTCGACGAGTTCGGCACCCCGTACGTGGTCAAGGACGACGGCCTGGCCGCCGGCAAGGGCGTGGTGGTCACCGACGACCGCGAGGAGGCGCTCCGGCACGCCGCCGCCTGCGGGCGGGTGGTCGTCGAGGAGTTCCTCGACGGCCCCGAGGTCTCGCTGTTCGCGCTCTGCGACGGCGCCACGGCCGTGGCGCTCCAGCCCGCCCAGGACCACAAGCGCGCCTACGACGACGACCAGGGCCCCAACACCGGCGGGATGGGTGCCTACACGCCGCTGCCGTGGGCCCCGGACGACCTCGCCGACCAGGTGATGGCCGAGACCGTCATACCGACCGTGACCGAGCTGGCCAGGCGTGGCATGCCGTACACGGGGGTGCTGTACGTGGGGCTGGCCCTCACCTCCAAGGGCCCGAAGGTGATCGAGTTCAACGCGCGGTTCGGCGACCCGGAGACCCAGGTCGTGCTGGACCGGCTCCAGACGCCCCTCGCGGGCCTGCTGCTCGCCTGCGCGAACGGGACGCTCGACCGGTTCGGGCCGCTCTCCTATCGCGACGGCGCCGCGGTGACCGTGGTGATCGCGGCGGAGAACTACCCGGCGGATCCGGTGAAGGGCGACGTGATCGAAGGGCTGTCCGACCCGGTCGAGGACGCCTACGTGCTGCACTCGGGCACCGCGCCGGACGGCGACCGGATCGTCTCGAACGGCGGCCGGGTGCTCAGCGTGGTCGGCACCGGGCCCGACGTCCCCGCGGCACGGGCGGCGGCCTACGAGGCGGTGGAGCACATCCGGCTGCGCGGCTCGCACCACCGCACCGACATCGCGGGCCGCGCCCTCTGAAGGCGGCACGGCCTTCCCGGTGAGGCTTGACGCGCTCCCCGGGGATTCAGCCCGTGCCGCCTTCACCCCGGACTGAAGGCCGGGGCACCGGCCCGCATTCGGGTAGCGCCTGATCGGCATGTCGCGATAAGCCTGGGGCATCGGTGCCCCGCCCAGGCCGACTCCGCCCCCCGGAGGAACGATGTCGCTTGATCCAGCGTTGACCGCCGAGCGGATCGGCGACACCGGCGTGCTGCGCTGGCCGGGGACCTGGCGGGTCTACGTGGCCACCCGGAGCGAGGAGATCAGGGCCGACGCCGAGCGCGCCCTGACGATGTGCGACGAGGCGGGCCGGCTGGTCTCGGCGGGCGAGGGCATCGGCACACACCTGGCCCGCGCGCAGGCGTACGCGCGCAGCAGGCACGGCGTGCGGCGCTGGCTGACCGGCCAGGCCATCGAGGGCGCCTGGTCCAACGTCAACAGCGCCACCGTGATGCTGTACGGCGTGCTGCCGGTGGCGGAGCTGTGCGGGCGGGCGCCGGAGGTGGTCGCGATCGGCCGGGCCTACCTGCCCGGTGACGACCCCCGGCTTGTCCACCTCCAGGCCAGGCTGGCGGCGGGAGACCTCGGTGAGAACGACCGGCCGCTGATGCAGTCGGTGCTCCGGGCCGCGTACACCGCGCAGGCGATGGACACCGGGCGGGTCCGCAGCTTCCGCAACCTGCTCCTCGGCGGGGTGGTCATGCTCTCCCTGATCGTGCTGAGCGTGGTGGTCATCGGTGCGATCTGGCCGGACGTCATCCCGATGTGCGGCGACCAGTCGGTGATCCGCACCCAGGGGCTGTTGCCCGCCCAGATCTGCCCGACCGGCGGCCTGCGGCCCGGCCACGGCGACGTCCCGCTGGTGGCCCTGATCGGCATGCTGGGCGCGGCGCTGGCCACCGCCGCCTCGCTGTCGACCCGCTCGGAGCTGTCCACCCGCTACTCGCTGGCCGTCGTCCAGAACCTGCTCAAGGCGCCCGCGGGGGTGGCCACGGCCGTGCTCGGGCTGCTGATCCTGAACTCGGGTTTCGTGCCCGGTTTCGCGGGGCTCGGCTCGCAGCCCGCGATCCTGGTCTGGGCGATGGCGTTCGGGTACGGACAGCAGGTCGTCACCCGCTTCGTGGACCAGCGGGCCGACAGTCTCCTGTCGGCCGCCTCCCCGCTCACCACCGCGGTGAACACGAAGGGCAGGTAGCATCCGAGGCCCGGGGGCTCCCGGTGCCGCACCCCACAGTGACACCCGCGAGCCCGGAAACCGCAGGCGAGGGCGTGGTCGCCGCGCAACACGGCGGCGGCAGATGACTTATCGGCCGGTTCATGGGCAGTTCACCCTCGAACTGGCCGGTTCAGGGGCATTCAACGGCTACTGTTGGCCGATAACCTCGGCTGCCGCCTCGCGCCACACGAGTTACCCAGAACACTTCCAAGGAGCATGACGCATGGTCCGTTACCGCGTGCGCGGTGGCAACCCACTTCGTGGAACCGCCTTCATCCAGGGTGCCAAGAACGCCGTGTTGCCCATGATCGGTGCCGCGCTGCTGGCTTCCAAAGGTCGCACGGTCCTGCGCAACGTCCCCATCATCGAGGACGTCCGGCGTGCGGTCGAGCTGGCAGAGACGGTCGGCGCCAAGGTCGAGCTCCACGAGGCGGAGCGCACACTGGTGATCGACGCCTCGACGCTGAGCAGCCCGGTGCTGCCCGCGGAGATCGCCCGGCGCTTCCGCGGCTCGGTGCTGTTCGTGCCCGCCCTGCTGCACCGCCTCGGCGAGGCGATCATCGAGGGCGTGGGCGGCTGCAACCTGGGCAGCCGCAACCTCGACTTCCACTACCTGGGCTACAAGCGCCTGGGCGCGATCGTGGACGAGGGTGACGCGGTCATCCACGTCAAGTCGGCGGGCCTCACCGGCGCCACCCTGTACCTGGACACCCCCTCGCACACCGGCACCGAGAACCTGATCATGGCCGCCGCCCTCGGACGCGGCACCACCGTGATCGAGAACGCCGCGCTGGAGCCCGAGGTCCTCGATGTGATCGACATGCTGACCCGGATGGGCGCGAAGATCAGCGGCGGCGGCACCGGGTTCATCACCGTGGAGGGCGTGGAGGAGCTCCAGGCCGTCGAGCACACCGTGATGCCGGACCGCCTCGACGCGGGCGTGTTCGCCATGGCCGCCGCCGTCACCGGCGGAGAGGTCAACCTGGTCGGTGCCGACCTGGACCACCTCGGCGTGGTCCGCTACAAGCTGGAGCAGATGGGGGTGGAGTTCGCCGACCACGGCGCGGTGCTGCACGTGCGCAGGGATCGTCCGCTGCGTCCGATCAATGTGATCACCGACACCTATCCCGGCTTCGCCACCGACCTGCAGTCACCGATCATGACGGTCGCCTGTCTCGCCGACGGCGTCAGCTACATTCATGAACGAATCTTCGACGGTCGTTTCGCTCTGGCCTCAGAACTGAACAAAATGGGCGCCGATATTGAAGTGAAAGAGAACAGCGCCGTGGTTCGCGGTGCGACTCCGCTCACTGGAACACAGGTGACCGCTCACGACCTGCGTTCGGGAATCGCCCTCGTGCTCGCGGGTCTGGCCGCCGAAGGGGAGACTGTGATCGGATCGGGATATCTCATCGACCGCGGGCACTCTTATCTGGCCGAGCGCATGCAGGCCCTGGGCGGCGATGTGCGCCGAGAGATTTCAGCGTCATAATCAGCGGGTTTGAGCTGCTCAAAAACCGCGCTGACCTGTGTAAACGATGCCAGTCATGGGTTTAACCCGGAAGCAGCTTCCGGAATTGGCCGCAAATCGGGCGTGACATTACGGCCCTCACAAGCGATCGTTCCAAAAGAGAGCCGAAAACAAACGGACGGCATGATGGGACGAACATTGGTCGAGCGGGCCGAAGAAGCGCCACGAGTGTCACGCCCGGGTGCCATGACACCAGACCTCACCATCGGTGTGGTGGGCCCCCATGACCTCGTTGAACGGGTGATGTTGATGGGGCACGCGGCGGCCCCGTTACCCTGCCGCCTGGTGGCGGCGGCATACCGTGACGAGCAGGAGGCCGCGGACAAGGTCACTCGGTTGGGAGCCGGGGTGGACGCATGTCTGTTCGCCAGTCCGGTCCCCTACGACCTGGCCCGGCGATCGGGGGTGCTGACGATGCCCGCGACGTATGTCCAGCTCGGCGGCGCCGCGCTGATCGCCGCGCTGGCGAGGGCCGCGTTGGACGAGCGGATAGACCCGCGCAGGGTCAGCATCGACATCCTGAGCAGAGCAGAGGTCGAGGAGGCCTATAGCGATCTGAGCCTTCCCTCAGGGGACGTGCAGAGCCGCGACGAGCCGGGCGCCACCGGCACGATCGCGGCCTTCCACGAACGCCTCGCCCGCCAGGGCAGCACGAGCGGGGCGCTCACCTGCCTGCCCGCGGTCGCCGACCGCCTTCAGACGGCAGGGGTGCCCGTGGTCAGGATCCGCCCCACCTCCGCCGCGGTGCGTACGGCGCTGCACACGGCGGCGCTGCTCGGCGCGCACCACCGGCTGGAGGAGTCACAACTCACCGTGGTCCTGGTGGAGGTGCCCACGTTGCGCGAGCCGGTCCGCCGGGCCGCGCCACGCTACTGGCGCGACGAGCTCCGGCTCTCCCTGCACCGGTTGCTGGTGCAGGAGGCCAACCGGATCAACGCGTCGGTCACCGCGGTCGACGATCACAGCTACATGGTCACCGCGACCCGCGGCTCGGTGGCCTCGGCCACCGAGGGGTTCCGGGTCCTGCCGTTCGCCGCGCGGGTCCGCGACGAGCTCGGCCTGGCGGTCGAGGTCGGCGTCGGCATGGGCCGTACCACCCACGACGCCGAGTCGCACGCCAGGGCCGCTCTGGCGCGCACCCAGGCGGGCAAGCAGGCCCAGGGCTTCGCGGTCGACCGCGAGGGCAGGGCACTGATCCCGGCTCCCAGGATGCCTCCCCAGGGCACGGGACCGCTGAAGCCCAAGGGTGTGGAGGTGCTGGCCCGGCTGGCCGCCAAGCTTGAGGGTGGGGACACGGTGGTGGACGCGGAGGGCGCGGGCAAGATGCTGGGCGTCACCCCGCGTACGGCACGGCGATTGCTGCGCACGCTGGTAGACGAGGGACTCGCGTGGCCGCTTCCGCCGAACCGGACGCCGCAACCCGGCCGTCCCCGCCAGCTGTACCGGCTGATCGTGGAGAAGCTCGGCACCCGCTGAGCCCTCCGCCTTTCGACCTGGAGGCTTCCGCCGCACCCGGACGGCGGAACCTCCCAGGTCACGGCCCGTCCGGCTCGGCGTGGCACGACCGGCGGGGGCACGGTCCGCCCGCCCCGGCGCGGCGAGGGTCCGCCAGGCCGCGAGCGTCGATCTCAGCGTGGCGGAGGGGACCGAACCCCGCGTGCGATATGTCGGGCCTTGCCAGTATTGTCACGAGCTATGCGTCATGACAGTGCTGACAGCCGTAAGGCGCTCCTCGTCTGGGGGGCGCTGGCGATCGTGTACGTGGTGTGGGGATCCACCTACCTCGCGATCATGATCGTGATCGAGACGATGCCCCCGCTGCTCAGCGGCGCCATCCGCTTCGTCACGGCCGCGCTCGTCCTCGGCGTCACGGTGCGCCTGCTGAAGGGGCGCGAGTCCTTCCGGATGACCTGGAAGGAGGCCGGTGGGGCCGCCCTGGTCGGCCTGCTGCTGCTGAACGGCGGCAACGGCATGGTCGCCGTGGCCGAGCAGCACATCTCCAGCGGACTGGCGGCGCTGCTGGTGGCCTCGACACCACTCTGGCTCGTGATCTTCAGGGTCCTGTTCAGGGACCGGCCGCAGGTACTGACGCTCGCCGGGGTGCTCATCGGGTTCGGCGGTGTGGCGGTCCTCTCGCTGACCGGTGGGGGCAGCGCGGCCGACAGCACCGGAATCGTGATCATCCTGCTGGCGTCGCTGTCCTGGTCGGTCGGCTCGTTCCTGACCTCCCGCATCCCGATGCCCGCGAACCCCTTCACCGCGAGCGCCGTCGAGATGGCCGCCGGCGGCGTCGGGCTCGCCCTGACCGCCACCGTGGTGGGCGAGCACGTCGACCTCGCGGACGTCTCCACCCGGTCGTGGATCGCGCTCGCCTACCTGATCATGGTCGGGTCGCTGGTCGGCTTCACGGCGTACGTGTGGCTGCTGAACAACGCCCCGATCTCGCTGGTCTCCACCTACGCCTACGTCAACCCGGTCGTGGCGGTCGTGCTGGGCGCCCTCGTACTGAGCGAGGAGGTCACCGGTTCGATGATCGTGGGCGGCCTGGTGATCGTCCTCGGCGTGGCCCTGGTGGTCTCCACGGAGCGGCGCAGGAAGCCGGAACCCGTCTCCGGCCCTGAGCCCGCGACCGTGTAGGCCACGGGCTCGCCCTCGCGCGGTGGTCATCCCGCCACGGCGCTCCCGGCCGGTGCCGGAAACGCCGCGGCGAGGCGGTCAGCCCCTCGGAAAGGCCGCGGCGACCGCCAGGAAGGTGTCGTTGGCCTCGGGCTCGCCGATGGAGACCCGGACGCCCTCGCCGGCGAAGGGCCGCACCGCGACGCCCTCGGCCGCGCACGCCTCGGCGAAGTCCAGCGTGCGCTCGTTCAGCCGGAGCCAGACGAAGTTGGCCTCGGTCGCCGGCACCGTCCAGCCCTGGGCGACGAGCGCTCCGCGGACCCGGTCGCGCTCCTTGACCACGACCTCGACCCGCTCCAGCAACTCCTCCTCGGCCGCCAGCGAGGCGATCGCCGCGACCTGGGCGAGTTGGTTGACCGCGAACGGCACGGTCGTCTTGCGGACCGCCGACGCCACCGGCTCCGCGGCGATCAGGTAGCCCACCCGGAGCCCGGCCAGGCCGTACGCCTTGGAGAAGGTGCGCAGCACCGCCACGTTCGGCCGGTCGCGGTAGACGTCGACCCCGTCGGGGACCCCGGCGTCCCTGACGTACTCGTGGTACGCCTCGTCGAGCACGACCAGCACGTCCTGCGGAACCCGGTCGAGGAACGCCTCCAGTTCGGCCGCCTGGACCACGGTGCCGGTGGGGTTGTTCGGGTTGCAGACGAAGATCATGCGGGTGTGCGGGGTGATCGCGTCGGCCATGGCCTCCAGATGGTGCCCCTCGCCCAGCAGCGGGACCCGCACCGAGGTCGCCCCCGCCAGGTCGGCCAGGAGCGGGTACGCCTCGAAGGACCGCCAGGCGTAGATCACTTCGGCGCCCGGCTCGCTCACGGTCTCGAAGAGCTGCTGGGCCACCGTCACCGAGCCCGCGCCGAGCGCGATGTGCTCGGCCGGCACACCGAACCGCTCGGCGAGCGCCTCGGTCAGCCCAGTGGCGGCCGGGTCGGGATAGCGGTGCATCTGACCCGCGGCCCTGGCGACCGCCTCGACGACCGAGGGCAGCGGCTCGTAGGGGGATTCGTTCGAGGAGAGCTTGTAGGACCGGCCGTCGGCGGACACCACGGCCTTGCCCGCCCGGTAAGGGGGCATTGTGTCCAGGATCGCGCGGAAACGAGGCATGGCCTTACTTTATGAGCAGCGGGCGGATGAGGCATCATCCTGTAAGACTGGAGGTGAGAGGCATGCCCGAGCGGAAGGACGACATGAGCATCGCACCGCTGGCCGACGTCGAGCCCATCCCCGACTGGGCGATCCCCCCCATAGAGGGCTTTACCGCCGATGACCTCGACCGGCTTCCGGGGATCCCTCCTCATACGGAACTGATCGATGGCACCCTCGTGTTCGTGAGCCCCCAGACCCGTTTTCACGCTCTCGTGCTCTTCCTCCTGCACAGAGAGCTTGATCGGACGGCACCCGCCCACCTTCGGGTAGAGCGGGAGATGACGGTGAAACTGGGGCGACGTCAACGGCCGGAGCCAGATCTGGTGATCCTGCACGCACACGCGCCCTCCGACATGATGCGGACTTTCTACGAGGCGGAAGACGTGCTGCTCGCCATCGAGGTCGTCTCCGAGGAGTCCGAGGAGCGCGATCGCAACCGTAAGCCCCAGATGTACGCCCAGGCCGGCATCCCCCATTTCTGGCGGATCGAGAACGTCGAGGGCCGCCCCAGCGTCCACGTCTACGAACTGAACCCGGTGACCGGGGTGTACGCACTCACCGGCGTTCACCAAAACCGGCTGAAGCTCAGTCTCCCCTACGACATCGACATCGATCTGACGGAGATCGGCGACCCTCGGCCTTGACCGGTCGGCAGGCCGGTGAGGTCCTTCCTGGAGCCCGGCGGGTGCCGCGGAGACCCAGGCAGAGATCCCCGGCGTACCACGCCGGAAAGGGCCGTCAGTCCTTGAGGGAGCGGAGCATCGGGGGGTGGAGCATCGTGGCGGGCCCACGGCGGTAGAGCTTGGCGGGGCGGCCGCCGTCGCGGGTGGTGGTGTCACCGGTGGGCACCAGGAAACCCTCGGCCTTGGTGACCTTGCGGTGGAAGTTCCGCGGGTCGAGGACACGGCCCCAGACGATCTCGTAGACCCGGCGCAGCTCGGCGACGGTGAACTCCGGCGGGCAGAAGGCCGCGCCGAGCGGGGTGTACTCCAGCTTGCCCCGGGCCCGCTCGATCCCGTCGACCATGATGCGCCGGTGGTCGAAGGCCATCTCGCGCAGTAGCGAGGAGACCGGCTGCCAGCTCATGTGCGCCTCGGTGGAGGCCGGAAGGTCGGGGGCGAGACCGAGGTAGGCGACGCTCAGCACACGCTGGCGCGGGTCGCGGTCGGGGTAGCCGTAGGTCTGGAGCTGTTCCAGGTGCACGGGCGCGCCCGGCAGACCGGCCCGCTCCGCGAGAATCCGCTCCGCCGCGGCGGGCAGATCCTCGTCGAGATGGATGAAGCCGCCTGACAGGGCCCAGCGTCCCTCGTACGGCGGCTTGTCGCGCCGCCAGACGAGCGCGCACAGCGCCTGGAAACGCACCGTGAGGACGACCAGGTCCACGCTGACGGGAATGCGCGGAACCATGGCAGGCACGTTACACCGGTCAGAGCCTCACCCGGACGTGCAACGGCTCGGAGGCGGCACGCCCGTCGGCCGCGGCGACCGAGACCTTGACCCAGGTGTCCTCGGGCACCTGGGACCAGTCGAACGGGATCCACGCGGTCTCCATCCGCACCGGCAGACCGGGCGGCATGTCCGTGAGGTTCACCCCGGCCACGTCGACGACACGGGGCTCCTGCTGCCCCTCCCAGGTGATCGTGACCTTGGAGCCCATGGGCATGTTGTAACCGCGGATCTCCATGCCGTCCTGGATGTCGCGTTGCATGCGGACCGCGTCGGCCGCGATGGGCCGGTTCCAGTCGCGGGCGATCTCCTCGGCGAGGGAGGGCGAGCCGCAGGTGTAGAAGTCGCTCCACATGTAGGAGACGACCTTGGAGACATAGCGTCCGACCTGCGCCACGGCCGTGTCGAGCCGTTCCTTGTCGGTGCTCCCCCTGTCGTACCCGGCCGCGCAGGTCTCCTCTCCGGACGGCTCGAACGCCTCGACGTTGGCCCAGAGTTCCACGTTGTGGCCCTGCTCGGCCATCTCCGTCCGGACGGTCGACATCTCCCGGTAGTAGTCGCGGGTCGAGCCGTGGTAGGCGTCGCCGTTGCGCTTCTCCCCGACGACCGGCCACAGCCGCCTGTCGGCCTTCTCCTCGCGCTGGTCGGGCCAGAACAACCCGACCTTCCCCGTTCCCCGGCTGTCCTGCGGCGCGATGATCCCGACCCCGGTTCTGACCAGGGCCTCGAAGCCCCTGGCCACCTGCTTGGGAGTGGCGCTGAACGACTTGTCCTTGCGGGCGTCGAGGTAGGGGCTGACCAGGACGGGGCTGCCGGGCATCTCCTGCTCGACGATCTGGTGCTGCGAGGCGTACATCTTGAGCGTCGGATGGTCGTCGTCCGACTCGCCGGTGTACTTCATCTCCCGCATCTGCAGCTCGAACGGCTGGTAGAAGCCGCCCAGCGAGGGCCGGTCCCGGAAGCGGGCACCGTAGTCCTGCATGATGCGCCGGGTGAGCGTGGTGAGCGTGTCCGTGCCCTGCTTGGCGGCCCGGGTCTGCTGCGCCGGGTCGCGGGGGGCCAGCGGCAGCGCGGGGAACACCTTCACCCCGAACTGGTCACCGAGGTCGAGCAGCTCGGTGAGGCTGTCCTCGTGCGCGCCCGCGATCAGGATCACGTGGTAGCCGCGCCCCTTGCCCCTGATGTTCTCGCAGCTCGCGTCGTCGCTGCCGTCGTCGGTGGCGACGATCCGGTAGAAGACGGTCTTCCTTGTGACGATCTTCCGCTCGAACTCGGGGCAGCGGAAGAGCTGGGAGCCGAACGCCTCGTCGGTCCGGTACACGAACGTCCAGCTCACCCGGTTGCCCGGGTTGGCGGCCTTGAGGTCGTTCTCCGCCGCGGTCACGCACGGCACCCCGTTCTCCTCACACGGTTCGTAGCGGGAATCGATCTTTCCCTCGCGGTCGAGGATCCGGCCGTCGTCGTCGACCCTGCGGGCCTGCAGGCCCCAGCCGATCCGGATCACGGTGTCGCCGCCCACCTTGTGGATGGCGGCGAACTGCCGCCGCCAGGTGCAGTGGTCGGCGGTCGGGACGAGCCAGTAGCCGGTGATCGCGTACGGCGCCCCCATGGCCGTGTCGAACGTTCCACACGGGTCGGTGAACTCGGTCGCCTCCGGCACCGGCACCGAAGGGGAGGGCGAGGGCGAGAGCGGCGAGCTCCCACTGGTCGGAGAGCCGTCTTCGACGGGCGTGATCATCACGAACGCCGCCACTCCCGCGAGGATCGCCACGCCCAGGAAAGCGATGAGCCAGCGCACGTTCAGGACACTACCGTTCTTGTGATCTGGCAGACATAAGGAGCTTTGTCATACCGGAAATCAGCTCTTGACGCCCGCCCACGCCTCCAGCTGGGCGACGAAACGACGGGCCGAGTTGGGCCAGTGGTGGTTCGCACGGGCCGCCGCATACCCCCGAGCGCCCTGGGCATGCCTCGCCGAGACGTCGTCGCGGAGGAAGAGCACGGCCTGGGCCACGGCCTTGGGATCCCGCCAGGGCACGACCATGCCGCTGTCGTAGCGCTCGACCAGTTCCACCGCGCGGGGCGAGGGGGTGGTGATCACCGGAATGCCGTGGGCCATGTACTCCACGATCTTCGTGGGCATGGAGTGCCGGTAGTTGGGCTCGTCGTGCAGCAGGGAGAGGCCGGCCAGCGCGCCGTCGAGCCGCTTGAGCGCCTCGTCGTTGGGCATGAAGTCTCGCCACTCCAGCACACCCTCCGCCACCGCCTCGTTCAGCGTCGGCCGCGACTGCGGGTCGGCGTAGCCGATCAGTTCGACCGCCACCCGGTACGGCTGGAGCAGCCGTGCCACCTCGATGGCCTCGCGCACCCCGCGCGCCTCCGACAGCCAGCCGAGGTAGACGATGCGGTCGTCGCCCGGCGGCGTCACCTCGTCGGGCACCCAGGTCTCGTTGGGCACCACCAGGTGGGCCTGGCGGAACCGTCCGGCGTAGGCGGTCTCGGCCAGCAGCAGGTGCAGGTATCGCTCGGCGGTGCCTTCGAGGAGGCGGGCCATGAAGCGCACCGGCGGGCGGAGGAACGCCGGCAGCCAGGGCTTCAGCGACAGCGTCGCTGGAGTGTCCTCGTGCACGTCCCAGACCACCGGGGGCCGCTTGCGCACTCCCACCACCGCGAGCAGCAGCTCGGGGTCGTGGATGACCACCAGGTCCACCTGCCCGCGCATGCGCTTGAAGACCTTGCGCGCGGCGCGCACCGCCGACAGCCGCTTGCGCTCGGCGGCACGGGGAAGGTCGATGCCGTTCACCCAGGATCGGGCCATGACGCCCCGCGCCGTGTACGGGGCCGCGTACGTGACCTCATGACCGGCGTCCACGAGCGCGCGGATCTGCCGGTGCAGGATCCGGGCGTCCTCGGGATGATGCACCACGGTCATGACGAGCACGTGCACTGCGCGCAGCCCTTCGTCGCTAGAGCCGCTCGACGCGTTCACCCTCGGCGAGCACGCCTCGGGTGTCGAGCACGAGCTTGCCTTGGTCCTCGACAATCGACAGGTCGAAGGCGGCGTGTTGCTGGAGCAACAGCGTCACGTCGGCTTCGACGACTCCCCTGGCGAGGTCTTCCTCGCGCGGCACCTGGACTCCGTCGACCCGCCAGTCCTTGACGTACGGGTCGGTGAAGACCAGTTCCGCGCCCAGCTCCCGCAACGCCCGCGCGACCGGCAGGGCCGGGGTCTCGCGCTCGTCGGCGATGTCGGGCTTGTACGTGACACCGAGCAGCAGCACTCTGGAGCCGTTGACCGGCTTCCTGTGCCGGTTGAGCAGGCGCTGCACGCGGGCCACCACGTACGACGGCATCCGCTCGTTGATCTCCTGGGCCAGCTCGACGAAGCGGAACGGATAGCCCAGCTTGCGCACCGTGTAGGAGAGGTAGGACGGGTCGACGGGGATGCAGTGACCGCCGACACCCGGTCCGGGGAGGAACTTCTGGAAGCCGAACGGCTTGGTGGCGGCGGCCTCGATCGACTCCCAGAGGTCGACACCCAGCTCGTCGCAGAAGATCGCCATCTCGTTGACGAGGGCGATGTTGACGTGGCGGTAGGTGTTCTCCAGGAGCTTGGCCATCTCGGCCTCGCGGGTGCCGCTGACCGGCACGACCTGCTCGATGAACTGGGAGTAGAACCCGACCGCGCGGTCCTTGCAGGCGGAGGTGTAGCCGCCGACGACCTTCGGGGTGTTGCGCAGGCCGTACTTGGGGTTGCCCGGGTCGATGCGCTCGGGCGAGAAGGCGAGGTGGAAGTCGGTGCCCGCGGTGAGGCCGGAGCCCTCCTCCAGGATGGGGCGGGCGACCTCGTCGGTGGTGCCGGGCCAGGTGGTGGACTCCAGAACCACCAGCGAGCCCGCGCGAAGGTTACGTGCGACGGTGCCGGTGGCGCCCTCGACCGCGGACAGGTCGGGGCGGTGGTCCTCGTCGAGCGGGGTCGGCACGCAGATGACAATGGTCCGGCTGTCGGCCAGCACGGACTCGTCCCCCGTGGCGGTGAATCCCCCCGCCAGCATGTGCTCAAGGTCGGCGTCGGTCAGGTCGTCGATGTAGGACCTGCCCGCGTTGAGAGCAGCGATCTTGCCGGGGTCGACCTCGAAGCCGATGACCCGCAGACCGGCTGCCGTGGCCTCCTTGGCCAGGGGCATGCCGACGTAGCCCAGACCGATGATGGCCAGGTCGTAGGCAGTCACTGGATGACCTTGGAACGCCGGAAACAACACTTCATGGTCGCAAAGGCTATCTCAAGTCCGAACGAGCTACGCCTAATGCGATTGAACGCATCACAAACGGCAGGTATCCCCGGTGCCATGACAAGGTCATTAACCGGCAATGGATCGGTAAATATCACGGTACGTCTCCGCGATGCGGCTCCACGTACGCTTCGCGGCCACCTCTGCCCGTCCAGCCTCACCCATCTCGGCCCTTCGCCCCGGATCGTCCCGCAGTCCGGCGATCGCCTTGGCCAGTGCCTCGGGGTCTCCCGCCGGCACCAGAAGCCCGGCGCCGTCGGAACCCACGAGCTCCGACAGGGCGGGCAGGTCGCTCAGCACGACCGGCTTGCCGAGAGCCATCGCCTCGACCGGTTTCAATGGCGTAACAAGTCGGCAGACCCGCAGGTCCTCTCGGGGACAGACGAAGATGTCGATCGCCGACTGGGCCTGCAGCGCCTCGTCGGGGCCGACCCGTCCCGGCATGATCGCGATGTCGCCGAGCCCCAGTTCCTCGACCTGCTCCAGCAGTGCCGCCCGCTCCACGCCGTCGCCGACGAGCAGCATCTTGACCGGCGCGCCCTCGTCCCGCAGCAGCGCGGCGGCGTTGATCATGGTGGCGAAACCCTCGTAGGCCACGATGCTCGACACCGAACCCATGACGACGTCACCGGGCTCGATGCCGTAGGCGGCGCGGAACGCCATACCGTCGTACTCGGCACTGAGCAGCGAGTCGTCGACCGCGTTCGGCGCCAGGTAGATCTTTTCCCTCGGCACCCCGCGCTCGACGATCTCGGTCGCCATGGTCTCGGCGAGGGTGACCACCGCGTCGGCGGAGCGCATGATGAACGCCTCGCGGTCGCGCTGGAGCACGTGCCGCTGGCTACCGATGCGCTTGGGGTCGCGGGAGGCCCAGGTCTCCTCCAGGAAGCCCCGGACCTCGTAGACCATCGGCGTGCCGGTCCGCTCGCGCACCGCCAGCGCCACCGAGCCGTTGCGGTGGTCGGTCGCGGCGTGCAGCACCTGCGGACGCAGGGTCCTGACCAGCTCGGTGACCTCTCCGGCGCCCCGGATCATCCGCCCCTGGCTCTCGAAGGGCACCTCGCCGCTCGGCAGCAGCCGGTGGTAGGGGATCCCGTCGATCTCCTCGTACGGCGTCGCGTCGGCGTGGCCCTGCATCATCGGCCAGCCCCAGCTGGTCACGACGTGCGGATCCAGCCCGGCGGCCTTCTGCGAGGTGACGATGCGGTGCGTGCGAACCGTGTATCCGGCCTGCGTGTACGGCAGCGCGTTGGTCACACAGTGCAGCACCCGGCCACCGAACCGCTCACCCACGATCACCTTCGCCTTGGGCGGGATCGGGTTCGGCTGGATCGAGGCCAGCTCTCCGGCGTAGTAGGCGGCCCGGCGCTTGATGAAGGGGTAGCGGGTATGGGCCTGGAGCACCTCGGCGGCCTCGCTCATCCGGCCGGCGTCGAAGTGCTCCTTCGCCTCGGTCCACGGGCCCTTCACCATGCGCATGCCGAGCTTGCGGACGACGATCTTGGCGCGGCGCGCGACGGGCCAGGCGAACCGGCCCACGATGGGACGGACGCTCGACGGGAGCGTCTCGGCCGCCGCCTGCGCCACGCGTACCGGGTCGGACTTGACCTTCGTCGCCACGACCCGGGAGACGATCACCGGATGCTGGACGAAACCCTTGATCAACCCGCGCAGGCCGGCCCTGGCCGACTTCGCCGACACCGGAGCCTGTGACACCGGCCCCGCGGGGGCCTTCCCACCGTCCGGGGGCGTCGCCGGAGCGGGGAGCGTCACCGACGCCTGTGGCGTGTCCGAACCGGGAAGCGTCTCCACGACCGGGGGCGTCTCCGCACTCGGCGGCGGGGCGGGCTCGGTGGGCACCTCCACGGCCGGAGGCAGTTCCACGGCCGCGGTCGTCTCCGGTTCGGAGGGCGTTTCCGCCTCCGGGGCCGTCGCCGTGCCCGAGGTCGCCACCGGCTCCGCGTCAGGCTCGGCGGCCGGAGGCGTCACCGATGTGGCGGGCGTCGCCGGCACCGAGGGCTTCGCGGGAGCCGAGGGCTTCGCGGGAACCTTCGCGGGAACCGAGGGGGAGTCTGGCCTGTTGGCATCGGATACCACGCCGTGACCGTACCATAGGCAAGGTTTGCCCCACTGCCGCATGAAAGGCGAGGTCAATGAGGGACTTTGCCGGTCCGGGCGCTGCTCAGGGCCCCGAGAATCCCCTTGTCCTGCACGTGCTCGGCGCACGGCCCAACTTCGTGAAGGCCGCTCCGGTGGTGCGCGCGCTCGCCGAACTGGGCGTGCGGCAGGGCATCATCCACACCGGCCAGCACTACGACGCGCTCATGTCGGACGTGTTCTTCGCCGACCTCGGTCTCCCCGAGCCGATCGCCAACCTGGCCGTCGGTTCCGGCTCGCACGCCCGCCAGACGGCGGCGCTGCTCGTCGGCCTTGAGGATGTGGTGCTTGAGCAGCGGCCGACGCTGGTCGTCGTCTACGGCGACGTGAACTCGACGCTGGCCGCGATCCTGGTGTGCGCCAAGCTCCACGTGCCGACCGCGCACGTGGAGGCGGGCCTGCGCTCCTTCGACCGGGAGATGCCGGAGGAGGTCAACCGGATCGTCACCGACGCGCTGTCCGACATCCTCTTCGCCACCTCTCCCGACGCGCTCTCCTACCTGGCCGCCGAGGGTGTCGACCCGGCCCGGGTGCACCTCGTCGGCAACCCGATGATCGACAGCCTGTTCTCCGCGCTGGACCACCTCGACCCGGCCCCGGTCCGCTCCCGGCTCGGCCTTCCCGAGCGGTACGGGGTGGCCACCCTGCACCGTCCCGGCAACGTCGACGACCCCGCCTCCGCCAAGGAGCTGGTCGAGGCGGTGCTCTCGGTGAGCGAGCGCCTCCCGGTCGTGGTGCCGCTGCACCCGCGCGGCCGGACCCGCCTGGCCGAGGCCGGGCTGGTGGACACCGAGAACCTGCGCATCATCGACCCGCTGGGCTACGTGGACTTCCTGTCGCTGGTGCGGGGCGCGACGCTGGTCGTCACCGACTCCGGCGGCGTGCAGGAGGAGACGACCATGCTGGGCGTCCCCTGCCTCACCGTGCGGCCCAACACCGAGCGGCCGATCACCATCACGCACGGCACCAACCGGCTGGTCACCCCCGCGCAGCTGCCCGCCGCCGCCGACCTGGCACTGGCGGACGGCGCGGCGACGCCTTCCGGCGAGCTGCCCCCGCTCTGGGACGGCAAGGCCGGTCCCCGGATCGCCCGGGTGATCGAGAACTGGCTGCGCGGCGGCAATCTCTCCCCGGCCGGGCAATCCGTACCGCCCAAATCACTTTAAAACGGCTATTTCGGCACGGCTTAGGCCGTAGCCTGGCACGACCCCGGACAAAGGCGATCCCCCATGAGCGAAGAGACCCCCGAAGAGCCGAAGTTCCAGCGTCTTGGGCCGATCAACTGGCTGCCCGAGGAGCGCAAGGTCGTCGAGCGCTTCGAGGAGCGTGTCCGGGACCTTGAGCGGCGGCTCGCCATCGCCGAGGCGAAGGCCGACTACGCGCAGTGGAAGCTGGAGTCGACCAAGGTACAGCGCCCGTACCGGGTGGCCGAGGCACTGACCGCGGCCAAGGGATCGGGGGTCACCGCGCTGCCGGGCAAACTGCGCTCCGCGATGCAGACGCGCAAGGGCCCCAAACCGCCCCGCCCGGTGGCCGAGGTGGTCGCCGAGCTCGACCAGCAGGGGCCCGTGGTCGACGTGCCGCAGGTCAAGTGGCCGGCCGGCCCGATCGTCCGTCCGGACATGAAGGTCGCGGTCATCCTGGACGACTTCTCCCGGATGGCCTTCAAGTACGAGTGGGACCAGATCGAGTTCGGGCTCCGCGACTGGCCGGAGATCTTCGCCGAGCGCCGTCCCGAGCTGCTGTTCGTGGAGTCGGCCTGGCACGGCAACCAGGGCCGCTGGCGCTACCAGATGACCGGGACGAACGCCCCCAAGCCCGAACTGCGCGCCCTGATCGACTGGTGCCGCGTCGAGGGGATCCCCACGGTCTTCTGGAACAAGGAGGACCCGCCGAACTTCGACTTCTTCATCGACACGGCCAAGCTGTTCGACTACGTCTTCACCTGCGACGGCGACATGGTCCCCCGCTACCGCGAGGTGCTGGGTCACGACCGGGTCGACGTGCTGCAGTTCGCCGCGCAGCCCCGGGTGCACAACCCGATCCAGGAGAAGCGCGGCCGCCTGAACGACGTGGTCTTCGCCGGCATGTACTTCAGGGACAAGCACCCCGAGCGCCGCGAACAGATGGAGACCGTCCTCGCCCCGATCCGCGAACTCGGCCTGCACATCTTCGCGCGCAACGGGACCGTGGACGAGAAGTACGCCTGGCCTGCCGAGTACGTTCCGCACATCGTGGGCGAGCTCCCGTACGACCAGATGCTGGCCGCGTACAAGATGTACAAGGTCTTCCTCAACGTGAACTCGGTACTCGACTCGCCGACCATGTGCGCCCGCCGGGTCTTCGAGCTGTCGGCCTGCTCGACGTCGATCGTCTCGGGCTGGTCGCGGGCCATCGAGGAGACCTTCGGATCGCTGATCCCGATCGCCCGTGACGAGCTGGAGTCGTACAACCAGGTCCTGCACCTGATCAACAGCCCCGAGCTGCGCGCCCGCCAGGGGCACCTGGCGATGCGCGAGGTCTTCGACAAGCACCTGTTCTCGCACCGGGTGGACCAGATCCTGGAGATCCTCGGCAAGCCGGTGCAGCGGCGGACCCGGTCGATCTCGGTGGTGCTGCCCACCAACCGGGCCGCCCAGATCGAGCACGCGATCTCCTCGGTGGCCAAGCAGATCCACCGCCCTGTCCAGCTCGTCATGGTCCTGCACGGGCTCGACATCGACCCCGTCGTGGTGGCGGACAAGGCGCGGATGGCCGGGATCACCGACGTCGTGGTGCTGCCCGCCGACTCGTCACTGTCGCTGGGCGCCTGCCTCAACCTGGGCATCGCCGCCGCCGAGGGCGAGCTGATCGCCAAGATGGACGACGACAACCTGTACGGCGAGCACTACCTGTCGGACCTGGCCCGCGCCTTCGACTACTCCGACGCCGAACTGGTCGGCAAGGGCGCGCACTACGCCTACTTCGAGGGCAGCAACACCACGATGCTCCGCCTGCCGGGGCTGGAGCACCGCTACGCCTTCCTGGTGCAGGGCGGCACCTTCCTCGGTAAGGCCGACATGTTCCGGCACTACGGGTTCGAGGACGTCACCCGGGGCGAGGACACCCGGCTGGTCCGCCGGCTCAAGGAGGACCGGGTCAAGATCTACTCCGCGGACCGGTTCAACTTCGTCTACTGGCGCAGTGGGGACGCGGGCATGCACACCTGGCAGGCCGACGACATCAAGCTCACGCGTAACGCGCAGTTCTCCTTTGTGGGGCATCCGGATGCGCATGTGATGATCTGATTTTCGGCCGGGCCGTCGCGGGAGGGTTTTCCGGCGTGCTCGATGACGGGCCGGCCGCTCTGGTAGGGACGCGTTTTCTGGCGGGGGCTTGTTCTCTGGCGGGTGTGTGTTCGCGCTCCGGTGGGTGGGTGCTCCGGGCGGCCGTCGTTGGTTGCCGTCTGGTGTTTCAGGCCTCCGGCCTGGCGGGCGCGGTGGTTACGGATTCTTATAAGCCGCCCGGAGCACCCACCCACCTCCGCGCACCCGCTGTCTCGCCGTACGGTCTGCGGGCCGTAGTCGCTTCCTTGCGGGCCGCCCATTGAACTCTTGGACGCTGAAGCGATCCGTACGGGGGTCGTTCCGGGTCCGTCGCCGTAGCTGAAGCGGCGGTGCGGGAAGGAGCGCAGGGGGCTCGCCGTATTTCGTCAGGCCCGTCGTGACTGTCGTCGCCGGTCGGCTTGCTGCGGCCACGGTGACCGGAGGGAGGGGTACGCCTCGGGGAGGCGTTTCCGGTCAGGTGGGTCAATTGGAGAGGGAGCCGGGTCCGTTGGCTCCGTTGGCTCGGTCGGTTCTGTTGGTTTCGTTGGTCGGGAGGTGGAACCAGACGGCGGTGCCCGCTTCGGGGTCGTGGTGGGTGCCCCAGGCGGTGGCCATGGCCTCGACCAGGAGCAGGCCGCGCCCGCCGTCGCTGTCGAAGTCGGTCGCGCGGACGAAGGGGAGGCTGGTGGCCGAGCCGTCGTCGATGACCTCGGCGTGGATCATGCCGCCGCCCAGGCCCAGGCAGACCGTGATCGATCCGCCTGTTGTCCATCCGGAGTCGGAGTGGACGACGGAGTTCGTCACGACCTCGCTGAGCAGCAGCACCACGTCGTCGAGGGCGGAGGCGTCGACTCTGCCGGTCAGCAGGTCCCGTGCCCAGGCTCGGACCGTCGTGACCGAGCAGGCCAGGCCCGCGAACTCGGCGTGGCCCAGCGGGTGCAGTACGGCCCAGCGTCCCGTGCTCGCTCGCCTGCGTTCGTAGCGGCAGGTGGCCTGTTCGTAGGCGTTCACGTTCATGCGATCGCCGCCGAGACGATGACGTCGGCGGCGTTGTCGGCCCCGGCCCAGACCCCTTCGCCGGGCCGCCACATCCTGGCCCACCAGGGCCGCCAGACGAACATCCAGCCACAGGCCCGGCGGATGACGGTGATCCGGACCCGTGTCTCGCCCCCGGACATGACCTCCAGGATCGGCTGCCCCACCTGGGGGAGCACCAGTAAGGTGCCCACTCCAAGGCCCCGTAGGTCCCACCCCAGCCGCACCAGGTGAATCAACTGCTCTTGCGGATCACGTGGCTTCACAGCCCGTCCTTCCCCTTGTCTGTTGAACTGGCCCGCTCGCACTTTCAGAGACGTTGACGCTTACGCACTGTCATTGACCGTATGCTCAGAGCATGCAGCCATGCAGTCCCATATGCAACCCCAAATGCATATGCACGAAGAAGAACTTCATGGAAAGCTCGATCCGCAAAGTAGGCCAACCCGGCGTAAATCTCATGAAGGTGGACACGTGACCGAAGGCCAGAGCCCTACTGTTCGGCGACGCCAACTCGGTATGGAACTCCGTCGGCTCCGTGAGCGTGCGAATGTGTCCGCTATCCAAGCGGGCGAGCATATTGGTCGCTCTGATTCGACGATCAGCCGCTTTGAGACCGGCAGGGTCACCATCCGTCAGAAAGTTCTCGTTCAACTCCTCGATCTGTACAAATCAGCCGATGACGAGACCCAAGCTGTGCTTGATCTCGCACGCGAAGCGAGCAAACGAGGGTGGTGGCACGCCCACGGAGACGCAGTACCGCCATGGTTTGAAGTTTTCATCGGTCTCGAAGCCGAGGCCGCGTCAATTCAGACCTACCAACCTCAGTTGATCCCTGGCCTTCTCCAAACTGAGGCATACGCACGTGCCGTCATCGAAGCCGACCATCCCGGGATGTCCGAGGAGGAAATCGACAGGCTTGTCGCCCTGCGCCTGGTAAGGCAGAAACTCCTTACCCGGTCGAACCCACCGGAACTGTGGGCGGTGATGAGCGAAGCGGCTCTACGGCACGCCATCGGCGGGCCGGCGACAATGCGTGAGCAACTTCTCAGCCTCCGTGACGCGCGGCGACTCGCAGGGGTCACTCTTCAGGTGCTGCCCTTCGCCAGAGGCGCCCACCCTGGCATGCTCGGCCCCTTTCACCTCTTGGAGTTCCCTCAGCCTTCCGAAACTCATGTTGCTTACGTCGAGTACCTGACAGGTTCCATATATCTGGAAAAGCCAGAGGAAGTCCGCAGGTATAGACTCATTTTTGACCACATTCGCGCAGCTGCCCTGCCGCCGAACGAGTCCGTCGCGCTGATGAGCGTGGTCATAGAGGAGATGACTTCGTGACCGTAGAAGAGCGTGAGCCGCGAGACCTACCCGACCTTTTTCACGCCGTCTGGCACAAGAGCAGCCTCAGCGGCAATGGTGGTGCCGACTGTGTCGAGGTCGCCACCAACCTCCCCGGTATCGCGGCCGTCCGAGACAGTAAGGCCCCCTTGGGGCCGGCGTTGGTCTTCTCGCCTGACGAGTGGCGAACCTTCCTCAACGGTGTCAAGAACGGCAAGTTCGACAAACTGCGGTAGTCAAGCGGGAGACGCTGCTCCTAGCTTCTGACGCTTTGAGATTGCTCATCGCGCAGTAGGCAGCAAACCTGGAGGACAGCGCCCGGGCTAAGGGAAAAGAGATGCTGGATGGCGGAGAACCAGCCAGAGAGGGATCTAGCCCGTCTGGGGTGGCGGAAGAGTTCGCGCAGTCAGGGGACGACGGACAACTGTGTCGAGGTCGCCTTCGTTTCGGGCCTGGTCGCCGTCCGCGATTCGAAGGATCCTGGCGGCGCCACGCTCGCCTTCTCACCAGGTGGCTGGACCGCCTTCCTCGGTCGCGTCAAGACCGGAGACTTCGACACACGTCCCTGAGCGCGTGGCAGGTCAGGGAAGGTTCCTGAGAGGTGAGGGACACAGGTGCCCCATGAGGGCCTCGCCGCCGTTTTCGCCTCTGGTCTCATGCGTGCGGTCGAGGCTGTTCGCTTGGCGTTCGCCGACATCGATGTCCCATCCACCAGCCGGCCCTCAGCGCCCTCCAAGCAGGTTCCCAGCGCCGATCCATAGCCTCATCCTCGACCCTCGCGCCCGAGGCGACCGGGCATCCGAGCGACGACGAGGAGAGAGACCTTGACGGAGACCGGGAACGACCCGATGACCGCTGACGAGCGGATCGACAGGTGCCGGCGAGAGGGATCGACCACACTGGACCTGTCCGGGCTCGACCTGGACACGGTGCCGGAATCGCTCGGCGATCTCACCCATCTGACCAATCTCTACCTGCGCGATAATCGGCTGACCGTTCTGCCCGATTGGCTGGGGAATCTCACCGCCCTCACCGCACTCTGCCTGGACAACAACCGGTTGACCGCTTTGCCGGAGTCGTTGGGGAACCTCACCGAGCTCGGATGGCTCTATCTGAGCGACAACCAGTTGACCGTTCTGCCGGAGTCGTTGGGAAACCTCACCGAGCTCGACTATTTCCACCTGGAGGGTAACCGGCTGACCGCTTTGCCGGAGTCAGCGGGGAACTTCGCCAAGCTCAGCGAGCTTTGCCTGGACAACAACCAGTTGACCGCTTTGCCAGAGTCGTTGGGGAACCTCACCGAGCTCTGGTGGCTCTACTTGGGCAACAACCAGTTGACCGTTCTGCCGGAGTCGTTGGGGAACCTCACCGAGCTCACCGTGCTCGATCTGACCGGTAACCGGCTGACCGCTCTGCCGGAGTCAGTGGGCAACCTCGCCGCCCTCACCGAACTCTGCCTAGGAGCTAACCGGTTGACCGCTCTGCCCGAGTCGCTGGGCAACCTCACCGCCCTCACCGAGCTCAGTATGAGCGGTAACCGATTGACCGCTCTGCCCGAGTCGCTGGGCAACCTCACCGCTCTCACCGAGCTCAGTGTGAGCGATAACCCGCTGACCGCTCTGCCCGACTGGCTGGGTGACCTTCCCGCCCTCAGCGAGGGCACCAGGCTCCTACTGAGTGTCTTCTACGAGGAGCGTTGGGGTTGGTGGGGTCAGAGAATTCCACCGGCCTCACCAGGCCACGACTCTTGATGATCCCGCCGGCCGACCCGCGGCATACGAGCGACCTGTTCGTGATGTGACCCGTCGGGTCCTGGCCGCATGCGATGCACGGCAACGGTCTTCTGACGGCGCACCGGAGACGGAGAACCGTTGGAGGAGAACAAGGCGGTCGCGGGTGCCTGGGGGTCAGCGTCCTGTGCGCGTGTAGGCGCGGAGCGACAGCGGGACGAAGATCACCAGCAGCGCGGCCGACCAGAGCAGGACGGCGGTCACCGGATGCGCGAGTGGCCAGGCCACGTCTCCGGACGGGGCGCCCGGGTTGCCGAACAGCTCCCGTGCGGCGGCGGTGAGCGCGCTCACCGGGTTCCAGTCGGCGATGAACCGCAACCAGGCGGGCATGCCGTCGGTCGGGACGAACGCGTTGGACAGCATCGTGATCGGCAGGCCCAGCGGCACCATCGCGTCGGCGACCTGCTCGTCCTTCACCGCCAGGCCCAGGTAGACGCCCACCCAGCTCAGCGCGTACCGCAGCAGCGTCATCAGCAGGAACGCCCCGGCGGTGGGGATCAGGCCGCGGTGCGGCTGCCAGCCCACCAGCAGGCCTGTGGCCACCATGGCGGCCAGCATCAGCAGGCCGATCAGCAGGTCGGCGCCGGTCTGCCCGAACGGCACCGCCAAGCGCGCCATCGGCATGGAGCGGAAGCGGTCCATCACGCCGCGAGAGGCGTCGGTGGCCATCCGCCCCATGACCCCCAACCACGCGGAGAAGGTCACCATCGCGAACAGGCCGGGCATGAGGTACTCGCGGTAGTCGCCGCCGTCCGGCACCTGGATCGCGCTGCCGAAGACGTACCCGAACAGCACCACCATGATGACCGGGAAGACCAGCGCGGCGACGACCTGCCCGGGCTCTTGCCGCAGCCGGCTCAGCTCGCGGCCGACCAGGGTCAGCCCGTCGGTGAGCGTCCAGCGCAGGCGGCCCAGTGGTGAGGTGAGGACGGTCATCGCACGGTCTCCTTGCGGTCGGTGAGGCGCAGGAACACCTCGTCGAGGGTGGGGCGGCGCAGGCTCACGTCGGCGGCGGCGACCTCGGCGCGGTCGAGCTCGCGCACGATGTCGGCGAGCCTGAGGCGGCCGCCGGGCAGGGCGACGCTGAGCCGGTCGGCGCCCGTCGTCGTGGGATCGGTGCCGGTGAGGGTGTTCAGCACGGTCATCGCCGCAGGCACCGCGGCGGGGTCTTCGAGGGTGACGTCGAGGCGGTCGCCGATCGTGGCCTTCAGCTCATCGGGCGTGCCAGTGGCGATCACCTGCCCGTGGTCGACGACGGCGATGTCGTCGGCCAGCTGGTCGGCCTCGTCCAGGTACTGCGTGGTGAGCAGCACGGTGGTGCCGTCGGCCACCAGCTCGCGGATGCTGTCCCAGATCTCGCCGCGGCTGCGCGGGTCCAGGCCGGTGGTGGGCTCGTCCAGGAAGAGCACCTGGGGGCGCAGGATGAGGCAGGTGATCAGGTCGAGTCGGCGCCGCATGCCGCCGGAGTAGCCGAGAACCGGCCGGTCGGCGGCGTCCGTCAGGCCGAAGCGTTCCAGCAGCTCATCGGCCCGCCGGTGCGCCTCGCGCCGGGACAGGTGGGAGAGGCGCCCGAACATGCGCAGGTTGCCACGGCCGGTGAGTTTCTCGTCCACGGCGGCGTACTGGCCCGCGAGCCCGATCCTGGCGCGCACCTTGGCGGCCTCGCGGACGACGTCGTATCCGGCGATGCGGGCGTGCCCGGCATCGGGATCGGACAAGGTCGCCAGGATGCGCACCGCGGTCGTCTTTCCCGCGCCGTTGGGCCCCAGCACGCCGCAGACCGTTCCTCTCGGAACGCTCAGGTCCAGACCCCGCAGCGCATGGGTGTCGCCGAAGGACTTGTACAGCCCCTCGGCGACCACGATCGGATCAGACATGATCCCCTCCAACTGGGTACGTTGTACGCGGTATGGCGGCCAGGCTAAGCCACTGGGTACTATGTACGCAAGTAGGGGGTGGAACGGTGACCGACGCCGAGTACGTGAACATCTGGATGCGGCCCGAGCGCCCCGCCCGCGGGCCGAAGCCGGCCTACAGCCGCGCGCAGATCACCGAGGCGGCCGTCCGGATCGCCGACGCCGAGGGCCTGGAGGCCGCCACCATGCGCCGCATCGCCGCCGAGATCGGCGCCGGCGCGATGTCCCTCTACCGGTACGTCCCGAGCCGCGACGACCTCGTCGAGCTCATCGCCGACCGGCTGCAGGGCGAGGTCGACGTCGAGGGCATGCCCTCCGGCGACTGGCGCGCGGATCTGACCCGCTACGCCGACGGGCTGCGGGCGATGTGGCTGCGGCACCCGTGGATCGCCACCGTGCAGCGGTCACTCCCCAGCTTCGGCCCCAACCAGCTGCGCCTGATCGAACGGGTGATGGGTGCCCTCGACCCGCACGTCTCCATCGACGAGAACCTCGGCCTCATGGCCATGCTGAACGGCTATGTCGAGGGCGCCGTCCGCGAGGAGATCAGCTGGGCCGAGGAGGTCCGCCGCAGCGGGCTCAGCGAGTCGGAGTGGATGGTGCGGAGCTCCCCGCGGGTCCACCAGCTGCTGGAGAGCGGGGACTATCCGATCTTCAGCAAGATCGTGATGGAGGCGCGCCGACTGCACCTGAGCCGCGACGACCAGTTCCGGCACGGGCTCCAACGCGTCCTCGACTGCATCGCCACGGCCCTCCCGTCAACGGCCGAGCCTCCGACCTCGGCGCACCGAGAGGGGTGTTCCCCGACGCTCGTCACCAGGGGTGCCGGGTTCACAAGACCCGCAATGTGATCGACTCCCTGCCGAAGCCCGCCCGGCCAGGGGCGAAGAAGGCTCTGCAGGAGATCTACAACGCCGAGGACCGTGATACCGAACACGAGACATCCCCGGCCCGGAGGATTCCGGGCCGGGGATGTCGTGGGTGCCGGGGCGCTGGTCTCCGGGTTCCCGGCTTTTCCGGGAACCCGGCCCCGGGCACGGGTGGACTTGGTTACCGAACGCCTCGCCTGCCGTACAGGCTCACCGCCAGGATGACGCCGACCGCCGCCAGGGCGATCTGGATGATGAGTTCGATCCAGTCGATGCCCGACGTGGTGGCGACTCCGAGCGCTCCGGCGATCGCGGTGCCGATGAGGGCTGCGACGATACCGATGACGATGGTCAGCCAGATCGGGATGGCCTGCTTGCCGGGCACGACGAGCCGACCCAGGGCACCGATGATGGCGCCGATGACGATGGCGGTGATGATGCCGGTGACTGTCATGTTCCACGCTCCTGTCTGCTCAGCTGCCAGGCGTATGCCCTGGGAAAGACGAACAACACATAACGGAGTGACCCGAATTACTGGCCGTCGGTCACGATCCTGTTGTGAAGTGGTCGTATACGGGTTCCAACCCGCGATCGTCGCCCGGAGAACCCCGGTGTCAGGAGACCCGGTCGGCGGACCTTCCCGGTGTTTCGCCGGCCGTGTCGCCGGCGGGAACGGCGGGGACGGCGGGGACGGCGGAAGCGCCGGGGGTGGCGCCGCTCAGCAGGGAGCGGACGAGTCCGAGGCCGGTGCCGCCGAGGGTGAGCGCCTTGGCGAGCATCTCCTCGACACCCTGGGCGCCGTTGAGAACGACCATGTGGTCGACGTTGCCGAAGGACTTCGCCCCCGCCTCGACGATCTGCGGCCAGTTCTCGGCGAGCTGCTGGGCGATGACCGCCTCCTGGTTGTCGGCGAGGGCCTCGGAACGGGCCCGGATCGCGTCGGCCTCGGCCAGGCCCTTCGCCTTGGCCGCCTCGGCCTCCGCGAGTCCCTGCGCCCTGGAAGCCTCCGCGGCGGCCAGGCCGGTGGCCTTGGTCGCGTCGGCGGCGGCGAGGCCGCGCAGCCGCACGGACTCCGCCTCGGCCGCGGCGGCCTGCTTGACCTGCGACGCCTGCGCGGCGGCGCGGAGCTCGGTCTCGCGGGCCTCGGCCTCGGCCTGGGCGATGCGGGCGTCGCGTTCGGCCTGGGAGGCCGTCACCGTCTCGTACGCCCTGGCGTCGGCGGGCTTGCGGACCTGGGCCTGCAGTCGCTGCTCGGCCAGCGCCGCCTCAAGCTCGGCGGCACGGGTCTCCTGGACGACGACCTCCTGGCGGGCGGACGCCTCGGAGAGCGGCCCCGCCTGGCGGGACCTGGCCAGCGCCTCGTCGATCTCGGCCTGGTAGGCGGCCTGCTTGATCTGGGAGTCGCGCCAGGCCGCGGCCTTGTTGGCGGCGGCGACCTGCTCGGCCTCGGTGGCCTCCTGGTCACGCTGGGCCTCGGCGATGCGCGCCGAGGCGGCGATCCTGGCGGCGTGCGGCTTCCCGAGGTTGGTGATGTAGCCCGTCTCGTCCTCGATCTCCTGGATCTGCAGGGAGTCGACGATCAGGCCAAGTTTGATCATCTCGTCGGCGGCCGAGGCGCGGGTCTCGCCGGTCAGCCGCTCCCGGTTGAGGATGAGGTCCTCGACCGTCAGGTTGCCGATGATCGATCGCAGGTGGCCGGTGAACAGTTCGTGGATGGCGCCGTTCATCGAGTCCTGCTGGTCCAGGAAGCGGCGGGCGGAGTTGGCGATCGAGTGCAGGTCGTCGCCGACCTTGTAGATCACGACGCCGCGTACCACCACCGGGATGCCCTGCTGGGTGACGCAGGACACCTGGAGGTTGGCGGCCCGGCTGTCCAGGCGCAGGCGGCGCGCGGTCTGGAATCCGGGGAGCACGGAGGTGCCCTTGCCGGTGATGATCTTGAATCCGAGGCTGTCGGCCTCCTCGCTCCTGCCCCGGGCGCCGAGCCCGGAGATGATCAGCGCCTCGTTGGGCTCGGCCACCCGCCAGATGGCCTTGAAGAGCAGGACGATGACGGAAAGGGCGACGATGACGACGCCCCCGATGACGAAGTACTCCGTAGGCATCGCGGCCTCCGCGGTGGGGGATGAGAGAACTGTCAGCCGAGCGCTCGGGAGACGTAGACGGTGCGCGGCGGGAAGAAGTCGACGATCACGACGATCGAGCCGACGGTGAACTCCTCGTCGGGAACCGTGGGATGCGCGTAGAACGCCTCGACACCGCCCCGGACCACCACCATCACCTCACCGACCAGGCCGGGGCCGATCTTTCCGGTGACCCTGCCCTCTTTACCGACCACGCGTTACTCCCCGGATCAGCCGTCAGAGGGAGAAACGAATGCGCGCCTCGCTCCGCCACGCACCATGCCGTGACGTGAACTCGACCGGACGTTAATCCCCGCGCCTCACTTTATAGGGATAACGAGCCGACTTCCGATAACGTTCCGGCTTATCCTGAAAACTCATACGGCTCACCTCCCTCGCACCCGTCCCCCGGCTCAGGTAATCCGAGGTCAGCGGCGGAAAGGGACGGAGCAGCGGGGAACCATGCGGAGTGGTACGTCCCGGTCGCGCCAGGTGGGGGTCCTTTCCTCGGACCGGATAGGTCACGGCGTGCCGTCGTCGCCCGCCCCTCCTTTCAATTCCCGGCGACCATGACATGACTCTCATGCAGGAGATATCGTGACAGCACGCTAATGGCATGGGTAAAAACTTCCCGAAAACACAGCGCGGCGACCGCGGCGATCCATTCACATCGTGATGATCGCCCCATGACCGATCCTGATGAGATCAATCCACGTAAGGCCCTGGAACTCGGTATGGACCGGCCCATCTCCCGCCGGGACTTCTTCGACGGGGTGATCGCGGCCACGGGGATCGCGGCGGCGTGCTCGCTGCCCGGGATCGGCGGACGGAACACCTCCCCGGCCAAGGGCGCGGAAGACCTGGAGCTCTCGCCCGACACCTCCTACCCGCCGTCCCTCACCGGGCTGCGCGGTGACACCGCGGAGGCGCTGAGCGTGCCCCACGCCCTTCGTGACCAGCGGTTCTGGGCATACGCCGGGATGCCGGAACCCACCGGCGAGCGCTATGACCTGGTCGTGGTCGGCGCGGGGATCAGCGGCCTCAGCGCGGCCCACCGGTGGCTGGAACGCGATCCGGGCGCACGGATCCTGATCCTGGACAACCACGACGACATCGGCGGGCACGCCCTGCGCAACGAGTTCCGCCCGAGGGCCAGGAGGGGGCCGCTGGTCGCGTACGGCGGGTCACGGTCGATCATCAACCCGGCGGCCTGGACCCCCGAGGGGAAGGACCTGCTCGCCAAGCTGGACATCCGCCCCGAGAGGCTCGCCGGGGAGCGGAGGCTCTACGCGGACCTGGGGATGCACGACAGCGTCTTCTGCGACCGGGAGACCTTCCCGGCCGAGCGGCTGGTCGTGTTCACCCCCGGCAAGGGGGCACCGCGGTGGATCGCCGAACTGCCGGTCGCGGAGCAGGCCGGAAAGGACCTGCTCATGCTGTACGGCGACCCGCCGGACTGGTTTCCCGGCCTGTCCGGCGAGGAGAAACAGGAGCGGCTGGCCAGGCTCACCTACTCGGGTTTCCTCGCCGAGGTCTGCGGGGTCCATCCGGACGTGCTGAAGTTCGTCCAGACCATGCCGAGTGACGAGTGGGCCTACGGCTCCGACGCCTTCGGCGCGATCGACGCCTGGGCCTGCGCCGACGAGCACCGGTACGCCGGATTCCAGGGGCTCGGCCTCGACGCCTCCAAGCCGTCCAGGTACAACTCCCCGACCGTGATCAAGGAGTGGGACGCGGGCGAGCCGCGCGCCTACCGCTTCCCCGAGGGCAACCAGGCGATCGTCCGGATGATGGCCGCCCGGATGATCCCCGGCTTCGCCACGACCGCCGACATGGCGGGGATCACCACCGCGAGCTTCGACTACGGCGCGCTCGACCGGCCGGGCAACCGGGTCCGGGTGCGCCTGTCCAGCCCGGTGGTCTCGGCGGCCAACGACGGCCGGCCCGAGGCGGCCACCGGCGCCACTGTCGGCTACTTCGACGGCGAGCGGGTGCGGACCGTGCGGGCCGGAAGCGTGATCATGGCCTGCTGGAACTCGATGATCCCCTACCTGGTCGGCGATCTGCCGCTCGCGCAGCGGGCGGCGCTGTACCGGGCGGTCAAGGTGCCCCTGCTGTACGCGACGGTCCAGCTCCGTGACTGGCGCGCCTGGCAGGAGATCGGGATCAGGCGCGCCAGGTTCACCGGCGCCCGCTGGTGCGTGGCCGAACTCGACGACCCGGCCGACATCGGCGGCTACCGGTGTCCGAGAACCCCCTCCGAGCCGATCGCGGTGCACATGGTCAGTACGGCCGTCACACCCGGCGTGTCACCCGCGCACGGCTCGGTCGCCGGCCGGTACGCCCTGATCGAGACGCCGTACGGGCACCTGGAGTACAGCATCCGCGACCAGCTCACCCGGTTGCTCGGCCCGGGAGGCTTCGACGCGGCCCGCGACATCGAGGCGATCACGGTCAACCGGTGGGGGCACGGCCACACCCCTGAGTACGCCACCCCGTGGGATCTCGACTTCTACCCCGACGGCCGGCCACCGGCGGCCGTCGCCCGCCGGCCGCACGGCCGGATCGCGATCGCCAACGCCGACTCCGTGCCCGCCGCCCGCGCCGACGCGGCCGTCACCGCCGCCTACCGCGCGGTCGCGGAGCTACAGCGCTGACGGGGTGCCGACGGGGAATCAGACGGGCTTTCTCAGCCCGGTGAAGGCCCAGCTCATCCTCGGCTCGACCGCCCAGCGGGTGGCGCGCCGCACCGGCTCCGTGCACAGCAGGGCGGCGAGCCCGACCCCGAGAAGCGCCACGGCCGTCACCCCCGGCAGGGTCTGGGCCCAGTCGCCGTAGAACCGCTCGGCGACCTTCACCACCAGGCCGTGCAGCAGGTAGGCGTACATCGTCGCCGCGCCGAGCCCCGAGTACCAGGTGCGCCTGGCCGGGGTGACCGCCAGGAACGCCGCGACGAGCAGTGCCCCGGCGGCCAGCATGCCGAGGCGGATCAGGCTGCCGGTGAGGTCGTCGACGCCGATCGCGTCGTTGGCGTGCCGCCACCGGATCCACTCGGTCTTCACCAGACTGTGCGTGGCGAGCGCCAGGATGCCGCCTCCGACCAGCACGATCGCCCCCGCGGCCCGTACCCACCGCCGCCTGAGCCACTCGAAGTGCTCGGGACGGAGCATCAGCCCGAGCACGTAGAACGGGAGCAGGCCGAGGGTCCGGTTCATCGACAGCTCGTCGGGAAGCCTGCTCGTCCCCGACAGCAGCGACAGCCCGACCGCGACCGTCAGCGGCCACCGCAGCTGCTGCCAGACCGGTGTGGACAGCCGCCACAGGAAGAGCGACATCAGGAACCAGGTCAGGTAGTACGGGTCGAGGAGGCTGATGTCGAGCTTGCCGTACAGGATGAGGCGAGGCAGCGAGTAGAGCAGTTCGAAGATCACGTACGGGACGGCGAGCGTGCTGATCAGCTTGCGCGCCTTGCCGGAGGAGAAGGTGAAGTTCCGCGACAGGTAGCCGCTGAGCACGATGAACAGCGGCATGTGGAACGTGTACACGTAGAAGTAGGCCGCGTGCGCGACCGGCACGTCCCGCAGGTCCTCGATCAGGTGGCCCGAGACGACCAGGGTGATCGCCAGGAACTTGGCGTTGTCGAAGAACGGGTCCCTGCCCGCGGCGGGCGGGAGAGCGGCCCGCAGCGGGGTTGCGACAGTCACAGCCCGGACCGTAGCCAGACCCGCCCAACGCCCGGCGAACAACCGGTGACCGCCGGGGAAATCCCCGCGCGGTCCCACCGGTGCCACCCGGTGGGATCGTGCGACGGCTACCCGACGGCGGCGGCGCTGGCGTCCCAGAGCGCGCGGGCCAGCGCGGGGTCGGCCATTCTGCCGGGGACGGCCGCCGGGGCGCTTTTGGCGAAGTAGCGGCCCGGGTGGGCGGTGCCGTCCGGGTGGGTGGCGAGGTGCACCATGGTGCTCGCGCCCTCCTCGACGGTCTGGCCCATGCCGGGGATGTTCTTCACCATCCACATCATCAGCGTGGCCGGGGCGAACTCGGTCTTGATCACACCGGGATGGAAGCAGGTCGCGGTCACCCCGGTGCCCGCGAGGCGCCGGGCCAGTTCCACCGTGAAGAGGGCGCCCGCCTGCTTGGAGTCCCCGTACTGGAGCCAGCCGCTCCAGCGCCGCCGCTCGCGGTCGAGATCGGACGGATCGAGGCGCCCGGTCTTGCCCGCCCGGGAGGAGGTGGTGATCACCCGCTCCCCGATCCGCTCCAGCAGCAGGTTCGTCAGCAGGAAGGGGGCGAGGTGGTTGACCTGGATCATCGTCTCGTGGCCGTCGCGGGTGAGCGTGCGCTCGGTGGTCATGACACCCGCGTTGTTGACGAGAATGTCAATCCGCTCGTAACGGGAGAGCAGCTCGGCCGCCAGTCTGCGCACATCGTCCAGGGAGGTGTAATCGCAGGTGAACGTATCCGGGACCGTTCCCGAGACCGCCGCCACCCTTTCCGCCACGTGAGCTGTCTTACCGGGATTACGGCCGACCAGAACAACCCGCTGCCCGCGCCTCGCGAGCTCTACCGCCGCCGCCTCACCAATTCCGGCACTAGCCCCGGTAATCACACTAATCATCCGATCCTCCACTGCGCAGAAAGCGTATTCGGTGCTAGTCTCCTATGCGATCTTCCGGAGGCCTATCCATCCCTAAACCGGCACGAGCCTCCACACGCTCAGAGGTTGGGACGAGTGGACATGGGCTCTAGAAACCGCTCGATTCGGTTCAAGATTTTCTTGCTGTTGCTCCTGCCGCTGTTGTCACTGAGCGCACTGTGGGGCTTCGTGCTCAACCTGACCGTCGGTGACGGGATCACGCTGCTCAACGCGAACAGCATCTACCAGTCGGTGGGTGTCACCTCCACTGATCTGGGACTACAGCTTCAGGCGGAGCGGACACAGTCGTCGGTGGCGATCAGCTCCCGGGTCCTCACGAGCGGGATGGGTGAGCAGCGCTCCCGGACCGACCGGGCGGTCGAGGCGTTCAGGAAGGCCACCGCCTCCGAGAGTTCCGGCAGCCCGGAACTGCGTAGCTCACTGGACGCGCTGCTCAGCCAGCTCAACCGGCTTCCGAACATCCGGTCGGGCGTCGACAGCGGACAGCAGGCACGGCTGACCGTGCTGTCGAGCTACAACCGGATCCTCGACGCGGTCTTCCTGGTGTACGACCAGATGGCCGCGGTGCCCGATCTGTCGATCTTCCAGCAGGCCACGGCCATGCAGGGCATGGGCAACGCCTATGAGATGTTCGCCAGGGAGAACGCGCTGATCAGCGGGGCCCTGATCGACTACCGGCTGTCGGAGGAGGAGCGCAAGGCCTTCGGCGAGTACGTCACCACCCGGAACTTCCTGCACACCAAGGGTGTGGCCCTGCTCGATCCCGAACTGGGCAGGACCTACCGCGAGACCTTCGAGTCCGCGGCCTTCGAGAAGTTCACGGACCTGGAGAAGGCCGTCATCGGGTCGACCGGTAACCGGCTGGCCCCCGAGGCGGCCAGGTGGAAGACGACCGCGAACGAGATGTCGGCCTGGCTGGACAAGGTCAACCTCGCCGCCTCCAAGAAGCTGGCGGAGCGAGCCCAGACGGCGGCCACCGGCATCCTGCTCCGGATCGTGATCGCCGGCGGCGTCGGCCTGATCGCGGTGGTCGCGTCGATCATCATCTCGGTCCGCTTCGGCCGCCGCCTGGCCGCCGAGCTCGCCGGGCTCCGTTCGGCCGCCCTGGAGCTGGCGGACGTGCGGCTCCCCCGCGTCGTGGAGCGCCTGCGGCGCGGCGAGGAGGTCGACGTGCGGGCCGAGGCGCCGCCGATCCAGGCGGGCGGCTCGACCGAGGTGCACGACGTGGCCCAGGCCTTCGGCTCGGTGCAGCGGACCGCGGTCGAGGCCGCCGTCGGCCAGGCCAACCTGAGGCGTGGCGTCAGCCAGGTCTTCGTGAACCTGGCACGGCGCAAGCAGAGCCTGCTCCACCGCCAGCTCACCCTGCTCGACAGCATGCAGCACCGGGCGACTGACCCCGACAGCCTTGAGGACCTGTTCCGGCTGGATCACCTGACCACCCGTATGCGGCGGCACGCCGAGGGCCTGATCATCCTGTCCGGCGCGGCACCCGGCCGGTCGTGGCGCAAGCCGGTGCCGGTGGTCGACGTGCTGCGAGCCGCGATCGCCGAGGTCGAGGACTACACCCGGGTCAACGTGATGCCGGTGGCCGACATCTCGCTCGACGGGGCCGCGGTCGCCGACATCACCCACCTGGTGGCCGAGCTGATCGAGAACGCCACGATCTACTCCCCGCCGCAGACCATGGTGACCGTGCGCGGCGACGTGGTGGCCAACGGGTTCGCCGTCGAGGTCGAGGACCGCGGCCTGGGCCTGAGCCCCATGGAGTACGCGGCCATCAACGAGCGGCTGGCCAACCCACCGGAGTTCGACCTGGCCGACAGCGACCGGCTGGGCCTGTTCGTGGTGGGCCAGCTCGCCTCCCGGCACGGCATCCAGGTCATCCTGCGCGGCTCACCGTTCGGCGGCACCACGGCCATCGTGCTCATCCCCCGTACGGTGATCGCCCAGCAGGGCGCGCCGCTCGCCCTCACCGTGGAGCAGACGTCCTCCGCCACCGAACTCGCCGCCGAGCATTCGGGAGAGCCGTTCGACTCCTCCTCGCACGACGCGTTCGCCCCCTCCGCCAACGGCAACGGCCTGCCCCGCAGGATGAGGCCGGCCTCTCCTGCCCAGTTCACCGCCGCGCCCGCACTCAGCGTGGTGACCGACCCGCCGGCCCATGCCCGGTCCGCCGGGCAGGTGGGACATCCGGGCGGGACCGCGGACCAGGAGACCGGCTGGGCCCACGCCCCCTTCGCCGCGTCGCCCGAGGAGACGCCACAGGGGACCGGTGAGACCCTCCGGACACCTCACGAGTCCGAGCTCGGCAATGACGCTCCGACACGTAAGACGGCCACCCAGCCCCCCAAGGGGCCGGGCGGCCTGCCCCGCCGGATCCGGCAGGCGAACTTGGCGCCTCAGCTCCGTCAGGAGTCCGAGGCGGCGGAGCCCGCCCAGCCGGAGCCAAGGGCGGAACCGTGCGAGGAGCGTTCGCCCGACGAGGTCCGCGCGTTGTTCTCCGCCTTCCAGGCGGGTGCGCGGCGCGGACGCGAGGAGCAGGACGACGACTTCGCACACCACACGACAGGCGACAAGGGGGACAAATGACCGGAAAATTGACCAACACCGGCGAGCTGAACTGGCTCCTCGACGACCTGACCACCAGGGTGGGCGCGGTGCGCCAGGCGGTGATCCTTTCCACCGACGGGCTGGCCGTCGGCTTCTCGAAGGGGCTCAACCGCGAGGACGCCGAACATCTGTCCGCGGTCGCAGCCGGATTCCAGAGCCTGGCACGCGGCGCGGGACGCCATTTCGGCGGCGGTGAGGTGCGCCAGACCATCGTGGAGATGGAGTCGGCGTTCCTGTTCGTCACCGCCGCCGGACAGGGCACCTGCCTGGCCGTGCTGAGCAGCTCCGACGCCGATGTGGGTCACATCGCGTACGAGATGGCGATGCTGGTCAAGCGGGTGGGCCAGCATATCTCCACCAGTCCGCGCCAGGGTCTCTCATGAGCGGGGGAGCGGGTGGTGGCGCCGTCCATGAACCGTCGGATCCCCGAACCCGGTGCCGGAGGTCCGGATGACACACTGGATGGACGAGGAGGCCGGACCGGTCGTCCGGCCCTACGCGCTCATCAGGGGTCGCACCCGCTCCTCCGGTGACACTCTGGACCTGGTCGCGATGGTCACCTCGACCCGCGCCGTTCCGTCCGGGGGATTCGTCCCCGGGCCGGAACAGGAACGCATTCTCGCCATGGTCACCACCCCGACCTCGGTCGCCGACGTCGCCTCGGACCTCAACCTGCCACTCGGCGTGGTCAAGGTCCTTCTCGGCGACCTGCAGGACCACAAGCTCATCTCGATCGGGCGCGCCTCCGCGAGCGAGCGCATTCTCAAGGAAGTGATCAATGGACTTCGGGCCCTCTGACGAACCCGTCGCCCTCAAGATTCTCATCGCGGGTGGCTTCGGGGTGGGAAAGACCACACTCGTGGGCGCCATCAGTGAGATCCGGCCGCTCCGCACCGAGGAGGTGCTCTCCGACCGCGGTATCGGCATCGACGACGTCGACGGCGTGGAGGGCAAGACCACCACCACCGTCGCGATGGACTTCGGCCGCATCACGATCAGGGAGGGTCTGGTCGTCTACCTGTTCGGCACCCCGGGCCAGGAGCGGTTCTGGTTCATGTGGGACGAGCTGTCCTACGGCGCGCTGGGCGCCGTGGTGCTGGCCGACACCCGGCGGCTGACCGACTGCTTCCCCTCGATCGACTACTTCGAGCAGCGCGGCACGCCGTTCATCGTGGCCGTCAACTGTTTCGACGGCGCCGACCGGCACGAGGCGGAGGACGTGCGCGTCGCCCTGGACCTCGACGTGGACGTGCCGGTGCTCCTCTGCGACGTGCGGCGCCGTGTCTCGGCGAAGACGGTGCTCGTGACCCTCGTGGAGCACTCGCTGAAGGTGCTGACGGCCAGCCAGAGCTGAGAGGCGGGCCGGGGGGTTCCCCGGCCCTCGCCACCGAGAGCCCAGGCGCCCCGCCAGGAGATCACAGTGCCCGCAGGCCGCTGATCAACTCCCTCAGCAGACTCTCCGGCGGCACGGAGGCGGCGGGAAGCGGCGATCTCACCAGGATCAGGCCCTGGTCGAGCAGGTCGCCCAGGAGGACTTTGATCACGCCGACCGGCAGCTCGGCGTCCGACGCGATCTCCACGATCGGGCGTGCCCGCCTGACCAGGTTGAGCAGCCGCCGGTGTTCGGAGCCCAGAGACGCTCCCGGGGAGACCGGTGCCCCTGTCGCCACCGCCATCGAGAGCAGGTCGAACGAGGAGCAGGACGCCCTGGTGCGCCCCCCGGTCACCGCGTAGGGGCGAACGACGGGACCGGCCTCCTCGTCCACCCACTCGATGTCGTCGCTCATTGGCCGGCCATCCGGGGTCCGGTGGCCAGGTGCTGTCCGACCCTGGTGACCAGGCGGGCCATCTCGTAGGCGATCAGGCCCACGTCGGCGGCGCCGGTGGTCATGACCGACAGACAGCTCCCCTGACCGGCGGAGGTGACGAAGAGGAACGCGGAGTCCATCTCCACCATCGTCTGGCGTACGGCTCCGCCGCCGAACTGCAGGCTGGTGCCCTTCGCAAGGCTCTGGAAGCCGGACGCCACCGCCGACAGATGGTCGGCGTCCTCCTTGGTCAACCCTCTGGACGAGGCCATCATCAACCCGTCGTTGGACAGGATCAGTGCGTGCGAAACGTCCGCCACACTCGTGACGAAGTCATCCAGAAGCCAATAAAGCTCACCCGGCACGTGGTTAAACCCCTTCCCCTCTGATGATCCTGTTGATCTTTACCCCCCACCGGCGCGACGAAGCCGGTCTCATGGACCCGTCTCCGTTCGCGCTCCCGCTCTCACGGCCCCGGCTCAACGCTCGGCACCGCCGTCCTCGTCGTCGGCCCGGCCGCGCTGCCAGCCGGACTGCAGGGCGCTCATCAGCGCCCTCGTCTCCTCCGGTGACCGCTCCTCGATCTCGGCGTTGGGCGAACGTGGCTCCCTGGCCCGCATCGACGGCATGTTCGCCTGCCGTACCCGACGTGGCAACCCGCCGCCGCGCCGCAGCGGCCGCCACAGGTCCGTGGAAATCGGTACCGCGGGTTCACCGGACCCGGCCCGTTCCGGCTGCCCCTCGGGCTCGGGCCGCACGCTGATGACGGTGAGCACCGGCGGCTCCGACGGCTGCTCGACGGGCTCCGGCTCCCCGAGCAGTTCCTCGGGGATCAGGACGACCACCCCGGTCCCGCCGTACGGCGAGGAGTGCAGCGCGACCTCGACCCGGTACCTGGCGGCCAGCAACCCGACCACGGCGAAGCCCAGCCGATCGGTGTCGGCCGGGTCGAACTCCGGCGGACTGGCCAGGCGCTCGTTGATCGCGGCACGCTTCTCCGCGGTCAGCCCGAGCCCCCTGTCCTCGATCTCGACGGCGAAGCCACGGCCCACGAGCTCGCCGCGGACCGAGACCTGGCTGCCGGGCGGGGAGAAGACCGTGGCGTTCTCCAGGAGCTCGGCGAACAGGTGCATCATGTCCGCGACGGCGTTGCCCACCAGGGTGGTGCCGCCCGTCGGGAGGATCCGCACCCGGGCGTAGTCCTCGACCTGGGCTGCGGCCCCGCGCAGTACGTCCTCCATCGGCACCGACGAGCGCCACTTGCGGCCCGCCGCCCCGCCGGACAGGATCACCAGGCCCTCGGCGTGGCGGCGCATGCGGGTGGTGAGGTGGTCGAGCCTGAAGAGGTTCTCCAGCGACTCGGGGTTCTCCGCCCGCTTCTGCATGCCGTCGAGCAGCTTGAGCTGGCGCTGCAGCAGCGACTGGCTCCGGCGGGCGAGGTTGCGGAAGGAGTGGGCGGCGCCCTCGCGCAGCCTGGCCTGCTCCACGGCGGCGTCCACGGCGCGGCGCCGGACGCTGTCGAAGGCGGCGGCGACATCGTGGATCTCGGCGGTGCTGCCCAGCGGTTCCAGCTCGGGCGCCTCGGCCGTCACGTCCACCTTCTCGCCGCGGCGCAGCTTCTCCATCACCCGTGGAAGCCGCACCTCCGCGAGGTCGGTGGCGGCCCGCCGCACGCCGGCGAGTTCCCTGGCGATCCCGCTGCCGATCCGGTACGAGACGAGCAGCGACGCGACGACCGCGACGAGGCCGAGGACGCCGACGACACCGGCGCGGATGTAGACGCCCATGGTCACCGGCTCGGCCCGCTTGACGAGCGTGGGGCCGACCTCCGTCGTCGACCGCTGGTAGAGGGCGTCCAGCGCGTCGCCCGCGGCACGCCACTCGGTGGCCGAGACACCGCTGCCGGCCAGCAGGCGCGACTCCAGGGCGACGAACCTGGCGTACGTCGAGGAGGCGATCAGCTCCGTGAAGGGGGCGCGCAGCGAGGGCCCCAGCTCGGAGATCGCCTGTTCCATGAGGAATGCCCGGTTGGCGGCGATCCGGGCGAACACTCGCGCCTCGTGCTCCGTCATCGGGCTCCGCAGCGCCAGCGGGCCCGTGGCGAGTGCCCGCTCGCGGCTGAACAGGTTCATGCTCTGGTCGACCATCGTGACGGCGCGCAACTCGCGGTAGAGCGGGAGGTCGTTGGTGGGACTCAGGGTGTTGAAGAGCCGGTTCAGCGCGTCCGGCAGCCGGGCGAACTCCTCGGAGAGCCCCACCGAGTCGATCCGCCCCGCGTCGACCCTGGCTCGGATCGCGTCGAGCCCCTCCACCTGCCTGATCAGCTCGGCGTGGCGGGTCCTCGTCTCGTCGGACATCACCGCCTGCACCTCGTCCCGGCCCATCTCCTGGCGGAGGCGGGTGCGGGCCTGGTCGGTGACCGCGCGCTGTCCCGCGAGGGTCTTGTGGTCGGCGTTGGAGCGGGTGGCCAGGTACTCGGCGGACAGGATGTGCTCGCGTTGGATCGCGTTGTTCAGGTCGTTCGAGGGTTTGCCGACGGATTCGTACAGCGTGCCGATGGAGCGCAGGCTCATCGAGTCGCCGACCGTGACGACCGAGGCGAAGCCCCATACCGCCACCAGCGAGGTGAGAGGAATGGCCAGCAGCACCGAGACCTTGAACCGGATGGACTTGCTCGATGCCATGTCACCTCAACGGCTCGCTCACGGAACGCCAGGGGGAGCCCCCGGACGATCTCTAGATCGCCGACGAGAATAGCACTGGCGACTCCTGCTATTTGTAGCCTATTTGTGACATGTCATGAAATAGTCATGAGAAGTGAGAAGTCAGCCTAGAGCGGCGTGTGATGCCTGAGTTGCGCTTCGTGTCCAGGCCAGCCGCGCGAGCCGGGCGGCCAGCACGCCGACCAGCGCGGCCTCGGTGCCGAGCAGGATCCACTCGGCGAGACCCGCGAGCACCCCGTGCCCGGGGAGCGCCACGTAGGTGATCGCCAACAGGCCGAAACCTCCGGCCAGCGCCAGCCACTCCACGGTCCTGGCCACCGGCCGCCACCGCTCGTCCTCGTCGAACCGCGCCACCAGCAGGCCGCCCGCCACCGGCATCGCCACGAACACGGCGATCGACAGGTAGCGGTACGTCTGGCCGATCAGGTCGGTGCCCGTGCCGGGCAGGACCGGTGGCAGCACCGCGAGAAGGACGAGCCCGGCACCCCACACCCGCATCAGCCGCTCGGCCAGGACACCCACCGGCGCCCCGGTCGCGCGCAGCCCGGCGACCAGCGCGAGGGAGGAGATCCCCAGCGACGCCATGACGAACCCGGTGGCTCCGCTGCGGTCCAGCGCGGCGTACTCGCTGATGGTCAGATCGAGCGAGTCCGGGTACGGAACCGGGTCGGGCCGCCCCACCGCGACGGCCAGGGCCGCCACCGCGGCCGCCGCGATCCCGGCGCACGCGATCAGGGGGTAGAGCCTTTTCGAGGCGAGCATGGATCAAGTCTGCTCGCGGGAGGAGGTTTCGGGCATCCGGCGGCACCCCTGATCCAACCCTGAGCCGTCCCTGAGACGGCCAAGCCGGGGCGCCCCCTCACGCCCCGGCCCGTCTCAGCGGAGGCCACGGACCTCGGCGTAGCGATCCCTGATCCCGGGCGCGGGGTCGGCCTCGTAGCGCTCGGACCCGCCCGCCTCCCAGGCCGGAGGCTCGTCGCCGCCGAGCAGCCAGGCGGCCTGCCTGGCCGCCCCGTCCGCGACGTACTCCCCCGGCTCGGGAACGACCACGGGCCTCCCGAAGACCGCGGGGGCGATCCGTCGTACGGCCTCGGACCTGGCGCCGCCTCCGATGAGCAGCACCCTGGCCGGGTCGAGCCCGAGGGCGTCGAAGGCGTCGGCGAGGTGGCAGAGCAACCCCTCCACCGCCGCCCTGGCCAGGTGGGCCGGGGTGGAGGTACCCAGCGTCAGCCCGTGCAGCGACCCCGTGGCCGAGGGCAGGTTCGGGGTGCGCTCGCCCTCCAGGTACGGGACGTAGACGAGGCCGCCGGCCCCCGCGGGCGCCGCCAGGGCCAGCCGGTCGAGCTCGTCGAGGCCGACCCCGAGCAGCCGCGCGGTGGCGTCCAGCACCCTGGCCGCGTTGAGCGTGGCCACCAGCGGCAGGAACCGCCCGGTGGCGTCCGCGAACCCGGCCACGGCGCCGCTCGGGTCGGCGCTCGGGCTGCCGGCGACCGCGAAGGCCGTCCCCGACGTCCCGATCGACACCACCACGTCTCCCGGCAGGGCGCCGACCCCGAGGGCCGCCGCCATGTTGTCGCCCGTCCCCGGCGCGAGCCGCACCGTCCCGTCTCCGAACGCCTTGACCTCTCCCGCGCCGTCGCGAGGCCCCAGCACCTCGGGGAGTTCGGGGAGGGCGCCGAAGGCCGCCCGAAGGAGATCGGTCCGGTACTCCCCGGTCGCGGGCGACCAGTATCCGGTGCCCGACGCGTCACCCCGGTCCGTGACGAACTCCCCGCCCAGCCGCCAGGTGAGCCAGTCGTGCGGCAGGCATACTTTCGCCGTACGACGGGCGGAGTCGGGCTCGTGCTCGGCCAGCCAGCGGAGTTTGGTCACCGTGAACGACGCCACCGGCACGCTGCCGACCGCCTCGGCCCAGCGCTCGGGGCCGCCCAGCTCCCGGACCAGGTCGGCCGCCGCCCCGGCGGAGCGGGTGTCGTTCCAGAGCAGCGCCTTCCTGACCACGTCGCCCGAGTCGTCCAGGCAGACCATGCCGTGCTGCTGCGCGCCGACGCTCATCGCCTCGACGCCGTCCAGCCCGCCCGCCCGGGTGAGAGCCTCCCGCAGCGCCTCCCACCAGGCCTCGGGATCGACCTCGGTGCCCTCCGGGTGGGCCGCGCGGCCCTGGCGGACCAGGGTGCCCGTGCGGGCGTCCCTGATCACCACCTTGCAGCTCTGGGTCGACGAGTCGACACCGGCCACGAGCGTCATCCGCGGACCCCGAGGAGGTGTTCCATGGCGAGCTGGTTCAGGCGGGTGAAGTGGAAGCCGCGCGCGGCCACCGCTTCGAGGTCGAAGGAGTCGCGGCTCAGGTCCGCGATCGTCTCGCCCGCTGCCAGCGTGGGCTCGGAGAGTTCGGCGACCTTGCTCGCGGCGAGCGCCTCGACGACCTCGGGGTCCGCGCGGAAGGCCCTCGCCTTCTCCTTCAGGATCAGGTACGTGCGCATGTTGGCCGCGGCGGAGACCCAGACGTCCTCGGCGTCCTCGGTGCGCAGCGGCTTGTAGTCGAAGTGCCTGGGGCCCTCGTAGCCACCGTTCTCCAGCAGGTCGACCAGGAAGAAGGCGTTCTTCACGTCGCCGTGGCCGAAGATCAGGTCCTGGTCGTAACGGGGGCCGTGCTGGCCGTTCAGGTCGATGTGGAAGAGCTTGCCGTGCCAGAGCGCCTGCGCGATGCCGTGCGCGAAGTTGAGCCCGGCCATCTCCTCGTGGCCCACCTCGGGGTTGAGGCCGACGCGGTCGGGGTGTTCGAGTTCGTTGATGAACGCGAGCGCGTGGCCGACGGTCGGGAGCAGGATGTCGCCGCGCGGCTCGTTCGGCTTGGGCTCGATGGCGAACCTGAGGTCGTAGCCCTTCTCGATCACGTACGAGGTGAGCAGGTCCATGCCCTCCTTGTAGCGGCTGAGCGCGGCCCGGATGTCCTTGGCGGCCCCGGACTCGGAGCCCTCGCGCCCGCCCCAGCAGACGTAGGTGGTCGCACCGAGCTCGGCGGCCAGGTCGATGTTGCGGATGACCTTGCGCAGCGCGTAGCGGCGGACCTCACGGTCGTTGCTGGTGAACGCGCCGTCCTTGAAAACCGGGTGGGTGAACAGGTTGGTGGTGGCCATCGGGACCTTGAGCCCGGTCTCGGCCAGTGCCTTCCTGAAGTTCGCGATGGCCCGGTCCCGGTCGGGCTCGACGGCGAGCAGGTCGTCGTCGTGGAAGGTGACGCCGTACGCGCCGAGCTCCGCGAGCCGGTGAACGCTCTCCACCGGGTCCAGCGGGGCCCGCGACGCGTCACCGAAGGGGTCGCGGGCCTGCCAGCCGACGGTCCAGAGCCCGAAGGTGAAGCGATCTTCGGGCTTGGGGGTGTAGGCGCTCATCTACGTTCCTCCGATTTAATCCACTTTATGGACTTAATATGGATCGGGATGGTGGGATCGTCAAGAGGTGGATGCTCCATGACACAGGCCGTACGCCATGACTCGATGCGCGCCCGCAACCTCGGCGTGGTCCTCGGCGAGATCCGCAGGAACGGCCCGGTCACCCGGGCGGCGCTGGCCGAGATCACCGGGCTGACGAAGACGACGGTGTCGAAGATGGTCGGCGACCTGATCGAGGCGGGCATGGTCGCCGAGTCCGGCGCGCTGCGGGACGGCGAGCGGGGACGTCCGGGCACGGCGGTGGTGCTCAGCGGGCGGCGGGTCGCCGCGCTCGGCCTGGAGATCAACGTCGACTACCTGTCCGCCTGCGTGGTCGACCTCACCCTCGCGGTGCGGCTCCGATATTCACAGGCTGTGGACAACCGTGCGGCCTCCCCTGTGGAAACCCTTTCCCACCTGGCAGAACTTGCCCACAGGGCTGTGGATGAAGCCCGCCGGGAGGGCCTGGCCGTCGCCGGGTCGACCCTCGCGGTGCCCGGTCTCGTGGACGGGGGACTCGTGCACACCGCCCCCAACCTCGGCTGGCACCACGTCCGCGTCTCCGACCTGCTGGACCTCCCCGTCGAGGTGGACAACGAGGCCAACCTCGCGGCCCTGGGCGAGCTCTGGTTCGGTTCGGCCCCCGGCGACTTCCTGCACGTGTCGGGGGAGATCGGCATCGGCGCGGGCCTGGTGGTGGGCGGCACCCTGTTCCGCGGCGCCCGCGGTCTCGCCGGAGAGCTGGGACACGTGGTCGTCCACCCGGACGGCCCGGCCTGCCGCTGCGGCGGCCGGGGCTGCCTGGAGCGGTACGCCGGCCAGGAGGCCCTGCTCGGAGCCTGCGGCCTGACCGGCGTCCCCGAACTGCTGGAGAGCCTGCGCGCGGGCGAGCCCGGCGCGCTGGAAGCCTGCGAACGCGCCGGGTCCGCGCTCGGCATCGCCCTCACCTCGGCGATCCATCTGATGGATCCCGGCACGATCGTGCTGGGCGGCGTCTTCGCCCCGCTCTTCCCGTGGATCCGCGACCCGGTCCGGCAGGCGATGGCCGCCCGGCTGACCGGGATGCGGCACACCGTCCCCGACCTGACCGTCTCCCGCCTCGGCAGCGACGCCGCGCCCCTGGGAGCCGCCGGACAGATCATCCACCGGGTCCTCGCGAATCCGATCGCGACGCTGACGCGCCGCGGTGAGAACGCCTAGCGGGTGCGCTGCTGAAGCTCGCAAGTTCCAAGAAGCGCGAAGAGAAGTCTCATCCGATCTTGATGTCCCTTCGCAGGCGCGCGACGATGGCGCCGAAGCGCCAGGTGGCCTCACTCAGCCGGCCACTTGCCGGGATCACGGTCGGCTTCTCTCCGGTGGCGGGGGCTGCGGTCTTGGGGCTCGTTCGGCTACGAGGGGTTCGAGGTGGGGAGGAGAGAGGCGCAGATCTCCCGTAGCCCGCGGAGTTGGGTGGGGGTCAGGCGGTCGAAGAGGGCCTGGCGGACGGCCTCGACGTGGCCGGGGGCGGCGGCGGTGAGGGCCGCGAGCCCCTCGTCGGTGAGGATCGCCCAGCTCACCCGTTTGTCCGCGGCGCACGGCTCGCGCCGTGCCCAGCCACGCTCCTCCAGCCGTTTCATCGCGTGCGACAGGCGGCTCTGCGAGGAGTTGAGCTCCGTCGCCAGCTCGCTCATCCGCATCATCCGGTCGGGCGCCTCGGAGAGCTTCACCAGCATGGCGTAGTAGGCGTGCGGCATGCCGGAGTCGCGCTGCAGTTGCCGGTCCAGCTCCTCCTGGACGAGCTGTGAGGCGGCCATGAACGCACGCCAGGTGCGTTGTTCTTCGTCGTCCAGCCATCGCGTCACGGAACCAGCTTACTTGAACTCTCAACAAAGCGGGGGTAATCTACTTGAGAGTTCAAGTTTCAGGAGGAACTATGCCGGTCCAGCGGCTCAACCACGCCGTTCTCTTCGTGCGCGACGTCGAGCGCAGCGTCGCCTTCTACCGGGAGGCGCTCGGTTTCAGGGTGGTCATGGGCATGCCGGGCGCCGCGTTCCTGCAGGCCTCCGGGTCCAGCAACGACCACGACCTCGGCCTCTTCGAGCTCGGCGCGCAGGCGGGCCCCTCGGGAGCCGGGCGCTCGACCGTCGGCCTCTACCACCTGGCCTGGGAGGTCGACACCCTGGCCGAGCTGGAGCGGATCGCCGTCAAGCTCGGCGAGCTCAACGCCCTCGTCGGCGCCTCCGACCACTCCACCACCAAGGCCCTTTACGCCAAGGACCCCGACGGGCTGGAGTTCGAGGTCTCCTGGCTGGTCCCCGCCGACCTGCTCACCTCGGAGACGCTGAGCGGGCGCAGCAGCATCAAACCTCTCGACATCGCCAGGGAGAAGGAGCGCTACGGCGCCGACACCCGCGGCGGTCTCGGCGTCTCGATCCCCGTCTGACCACCTCGGGTGGCTGGGCCGTCCAGCACGCGCGACCCGCGCGGGGGAAAGGAAGGTGACCCGGCGGAGGCCTCCCCAGCCCTCCGCCGGATCACGGTCTCCCCGGACCTGCCCACCCGATTCGGGGATACTCCCTTTTTTACGATTTTCAGCCGCCCATAATTTCCTCGCGGGTGTCAGAGCCTGCCGAACCAGTCGCGTACGGCGTCGATTCCGCCGGTCCCGAGGGCGACCATCAGCGCGCACCGGGCCTTCGAGGGCGCCAGGCCGCGGGCCCCGATCGCCCCGACTCGGGCGGCGAGCCCCGTACCGAGACGCATCTCGTCAAGCGGGACCGCACCGGTACGGCACCTCGACGCGACGACCACGGGGATCCCCCACTCCGTCAGCTCGGCGATCGCCGTGAAGAGCCCGACCGGCACGTTGCCCAGGCCTGTCCCCTCCAGCACGACGCCCTGCGCTCCGGCGTCCACCACGGCGGTGAGCAGCACGGGCTCGATCCCCGGATAGGTCTTGATCAGCGCGACGTCCGACGCCGGGTCCCCACCGAAGGCGGGCGGCCGGCGCGGTGGGGCGGACAGCGTCTCGACCCGGCCACCGGTCAGGAGGCCCAGCACGGGGAAGGGCGCCGACGAGAACCCCGCGACGCTGACGGCGTCGACCTTGGTGACCCAGCGGGCCGCGTGGATCTCGTCGTTCACGCACACGACGGCCCCGGCGCCCCGCAACGCGTCGTCGGCCGCGGCCGCGAGCGCGGAGGCGAGGTTGCGCGGGCCGTCGGGAGAGAGCTCGTCCAGGGAGCGGACGGCACCGGTCAGCACGATGGCGCCCTGCTCGGCCGCCCGGCCGGCGAGCAGATCCACCAGGTACGCGGTCTCCTCCAGCGTGTCGGTGCCGTGAGTGATCACGACACCGTCGAATCCGCGGTCCAGGATGGCCGAGCGCGCCCTGCGGGCCAGCTCCAGCATGGTCGTGGGGGACATGTCCCAGCTGGGTTCCGCCATCACGTCCTCGGCCAGCACGTCCGCCGCGATCGTGCCGGGCGGGAGCGCGCTCAGGAGTTCGGCCCCCGAGGCGACGCCCGGACGGACGGCATCGTAGGAGTGGGCGATGGTGTCACCGGTCGCCAGCAGCAGCACACGCTTCAAGGACGGAATCCCTTCGACGGGCCATGTTCGATCACCTCTATTTATAACCCACAGATACCCCCTTTAGGGTTATGTTCGGGCGGCGCGGTCCAGAGCGAACGGCGTACCGGACGGGGAACCCGGGCGGGCTCCCGCGATGTCAGGAGGTCCGGGCGGGGAAATCCCGGTAGCACGTGATGAAATCGGGCTGCCGAGAGCACGCCGGCCCTGCCGGGAATGGTGGGGTAAACCCCACCTTTTTCCGGGATACCTCGCCCATGTGCCCTGACCGCCGCGGTCCCTACGGTGGTCCCATGAGCAGCATCGAGGCGACCACCCCCTGGTCGAGGATCAGCGCCCACTGGTCGGCCCGGACCTGGCTCCGCACCGCGCACCTGGTCACGGGCCTGCCGATCGCCCTGCTGGGCGCGGCGGTGATCGTGGGGCTGACCGTGGCGTCGGTGCTGTTCGTATGGACCGTGGTGGTCCCGGTGGTCGCGCTGCTGCTGTTCTTCTGGATCGTCCGGCTGCTCACCCGGGTGCAGCGATCCCGGTTCGCCGCCTTCCTCGACGTCGACATCCCCCCGGTCCCGCGCCGCCCGCTGAGCAGGAACCCCTTCGGGCGGCTGCTCCAGGAGGCCAGGACGCGGAGCACCTGGCGCCGGCTCTCGTACCACCTGCTGGCTCCGCTGATCAGCGGTGTCGGCGCCGCCTCGGTCGTCGGGGCGTGGGCGGGCGGCCTGGTCACCGCCGCGCTCGCGACGCGGAGCTGGGCGATGGGGGAGACCTGGCAGAGCACGGTGTTCGTCCTCGTCTCGGGGACGCTGCTCGTCTCCGGGCCGTGGGTGGCCCGCGGATTCGCGGTGCTGGACGTGATCGCCGCCGAGGCCCTGCTCGGGCCCAGCCTCAGCGACCAGCTGGTGCTGCGGGTCGAGACGCTGCGGGAGAGCCGGGCCGGGGTGGTCGACGCCGCGGACGCCGAGCGCCGCCGCATCGAACGGGACCTGCACGACGGCACCCAGCAGCGGCTGGTGTCGCTGGCGATGAACCTGGGCATGGCCCGCGCGACCCTCACCGACCTGCCCGAACCGGCCCGCGAGGTGATCGTGCAGGCGCACGAGGAGGCCAAGCAGGCGCTGAAGGAACTGCGCGACCTCGTCCGGGGACTGCACCCGGCCGTGCTCAACGACCAGGGCCTGGACGCGGCACTGTCCGGCCTCGCCGCGCGTGCCCCTTTCCCCGTGCGGCTGGACGTCGACATCTCCGAGCGGGTCTCCGCCACGGTCGAGGCGGTGGCGTTCTTCGTCGTCTCCGAGGCACTGACCAACATCACCAAGCACGCGCGGGCGTCCGGCGCCGAGGTCACGGTGGAGCGTCGCGGCGACCGGCTGTACCTGGCCGTCCACGACGACGGCCAGGGCGGCGCGGACCCCGACCTGGGCACGGGGCTGCGCGGCCTGGCCCACCGGGTCGGCTCCGTGGACGGCATCCTGTACGTCGACAGCCCGTCGGGCGGGCCGACGACGATCAGAGTGGAGCTACCGTGCGCGTAGTGCTCGCCGAGGACTCCGTACTGCTGCGAGAGGGGCTCATCCGCCTGCTCGGCTCGGCGGGCATCGAGGTCGTGGCCGCCGTCTCCGACGCCGAGGGGCTGCTGCGCGCCGTGGACGAACACGTTCCCGATCTCGTCGTCACCGACGTGCGGATGCCGCCCACGCACACCGACGAGGGCCTGCGCGCCGCGCTCGTACTCCGCCGCCAGCGGCCGACGCTCGCGATCCTGGTGCTCTCCCAGTACGTCGAGGAGCGCTACGCCACCCAGCTGCTGTCCACCGCGACCAGCGGGATCGGCTACCTGCTCAAGGATCGGGTGGCCGACGTCGAGGAGTTCCTCGACGCGCTGCGCCGGATCGCCGCCGGAGGCACCGCACTGGACCCCGAGGTGGTCGCCCAGCTCCTGCTGCGCAGGCACAGCGACCCGCTGGACCGGCTGACCCGCAGGGAGCACGAGGTGCTCTCGCTGATCGCGGAGGGCCGGTCCAACACCGGGATCGCCGAGGCCCTGGTGGTCTCGGAGAGCGCGGTCGGAAAGCACATCAACAACATCTTCACCAAGCTCGACCTCTCCGGCGCCGACAAGGACCACCGCCGGGTACTCGCCGTCCTGCAATTCCTGAAGGTTTGAGAGAACATGCCGATACGGAGCAACACCAGAAAAGCCTGGATCGTCGTGGGCGGTGCGCTCACCGCGCTCACCGTGGGCATCACCTCCATCGCGGCGTGGAGCGAGGTCACCCAGGCCCGCCGGGTCGCCGAGACCACGCTGCGGTCCCACGCGCTCACCTCCCCGGGGATCGCCGTGGAGACCACCGGTCACGTCAACGTCTCGGTCGTCGGTGGCGCCGATCGGCGGCTGGACCTGGAGCGGACGCTCCAGTGGACCCTGGACCGGCCCGTGGTCACCGAGGACTGGGACGGGCGGACGCTCACGATCGGCGTCCGCTGCCCCGGCGGTGACCGTCCAGACGGCCCGAACTGCCGGGCCGACTACACCCTGATCCTGCCCATGACCACCGACGTCGAGGTGACGAGCCGCTTCGGGACCGTGTCGGTCGGCGGCGTCCAGGGCGACCTGCGCCTCTCGACCGCCGCCGGCGACGTGGTCGTGGACGACTCACAGGGCGCGCTGCGGGTGCGGGCGGAGATGGGAAACGTGAGCGGCACCGGCCTGCGGTCCGCCGGGACCGACGTCGAGACCGGCGCGGGGAACGTCGATCTGGGATTCGCGGCCCCGCCCGGCGACGTCAGGGCCGTGGTGCGGACGGCCGGGGACGTGGAGGTCAGGGTGCCGGACGAGGACGGTTACGACGTGCGGGCCGGCGACGGGAACGCGATCATCCAGGTGCGGCGCGACTCCGCCGCCCCTCGGCGGATCACCGCCGTGACCGCGGCGGGCGAGCTCCGCGTCCTCCCCTCATGATCCGTTCCCTCGCCGACGACGTATTGCGCACACAGGTTTGACCGGGTCGAAACCAGTACGTGGCCCTCTTCACCCGCCTGCGGGACTTGAATGGGAATCATGCTTCCCTCCGACGACCCGCGGGGCCAGGCGGTCATCGACATCGCGTCGCGGCTCTTCGCCGCGTTCGGCTACGACGGCACGTCGCTGCACGACATCGCGGAGGCCTCGGGGGAGGACATGGCGTGGTTACAGCAGCGGTTCGGTGACAAACGTGAGCTCTACCTGACCGTCGTCGATCACGGCAGCCGGATGGAGCGCGGCATCGTGGCGGATGTGCTCGGCGCGCTCCCCGCCGCCGACCCCGAGGAGGCCCGCGCCGTCGTGTACCGGCTCTCGACGCGCCTTCTGGAGTTCTTCCTCGCCAGCCCGCAGGTCCCCTCGCTGTGGGCACACCGCTGGCTCGGCGACGCCGCCGACATCCCCGGACTTGAGGAGACCTACCGGGACCCCGTCATCAACCTCATCTGCGACGCGTTGCGCCCCGCCGTGGAGGCCGGCCTGATCGACGACCGGGTGAACCTGGAACTGACGGTGCAGACGCTGATCTGGAGCGTGTACGGGTTCATGCACGGCGAGATCAACGCCGATGGGCACGGCCCCGCCTCCACCGACCCGCAGGCGCTGCAGCCCTTCCTCGCCCATCTCCGGCAGCTGGTCGACCGCATGCTGACTCCGCGCGGCGCCTGAGGACGTGCGCCGGAAGGTCTCCGACGGTTCCGGAGGGCCGGGCGGCATGCCCTCGTTGTCGCCGTTCATGGACGCGGGAGTGGTCCTCTCGACGCCGACCCCCGGCCATGCCCAGAATGTCGGTGAGGTGTTTCCGTCGGCCAGGACGTTCCTCGCGTCCCGACGACCGCAAGAACCAACGGGGGTTTGTCAAAGGATGACCGCGATGACCGTCTCAGCTCGGGGTGAGACCCTGGCCTTTCCCGGTGGCTTCGTCTGGGGTGCGGCCACCGCCGCGTACCAGATCGAGGGCGCCGCGCGGGACGACGGGCGCGGCCCGTCGATCTGGGACACCTTCTCCCACACGCCCGGCAGGACCGCCGGCGGCCACACCGGCGACGAGGCCTGCGATCACTACCACCGCTACGCCGGCGACGTCCGGATGATGGCCGAGCTGGGCCTCGGGGCGTACCGGTTCTCGGTGGCCTGGCCCCGGATCCAGCCGTCGGGATCGGGACCCGCCAACGCCGCCGGGCTCGACTTCTACGACCGGCTGGTGGACGAACTGCTGGCGGCCGACATCGCGCCGTACGTGACGCTCTACCACTGGGATCTCCCCCAGGCGCTGGAGGACCTCGGCGGGTGGACCAACCGCGACACGGCCTACCGCTTCGCCGACTACACGCGGGCCGTGCACGACCGGCTCGGCGACCGCGTCGGGACGTGGATGACGATCAACGAACCGTGGGTGGCCGCGGTGCTGGGGTACGGCATCGGCGTGCACGCGCCGGGCCGTGCGTCGGCGGCGGAGGCCTTCCGCGCCTCCCACCATCTCCTGCTCGCCCACGGACTGGGTGCCCGGGTGCTGCGCGAGGCGGGCGCCCGGGAGATCGCGCTCACCCTGAACCTCGCACCGGTGATCACGCCCGGCCAGGTGAGCGACCCGGACCTCGTGCCGTCCGCCGAGGACGCCGAGGCGGTGAACCGGGTCGACTGCCTCATCAACCGGCAGTTCCTCGACCCCGCCCTGCGCGGGAGCTATCCGGAACCGGTACTCGCGATCATGGGCCGCGTGGGCGGGCTCGGCCACATCCGCGACGGCGACCTCGAAGCGATCAACCAGCCCGTCGACCTGCTCGGGATCAACTACTACACGCCCTGCGTGGTGCGATCGGAGCCCGGCGAGCCTTCCAACGCCGCCTACCCCGGCACCGAGGACATCCTGTTCAGCGGCGCCCACGCCCCGACGACCGCGATGGGCTGGGCGATCGTGCCGACCGGGCTCTCCCAGCTGCTCACCCGGCTCTCGCGCGACTACCCCGAGGTCGGCCTGCTGGTCACCGAGAACGGCGCCGCGTTCGACGACGTGGTGACGGGCGACCAGGTGCACGACACCGACAGGACCGCCTTCTTCGAGGGCCACCTGCGGGCCGCGCACGCCGCCATCGAGGCCGGTTCGGATCTGCGCGGCTTCCTGGTCTGGTCGCTGCTGGACAACTTCGAGTGGGCCGAGGGGTACGACAAGCGCTTCGGGATCGTGCACGTCGACTTCGAGACGCAGCGGCGGCTGCCCAAGGACAGCGCGCTCTGGTACCGCGAGGTGATCCGGCACAACGGACTGCACCGCGAGCGTGTCCGGCGTCCCACGCTGGAGGCGGTCGCCGCCCGCGCCGGCGTGTCGAGGTCGACGGTCTCCCGGGTGATCAACGGTGAGGACACGGTCAGCGACGAGTTCCGCGCCATCGTCCTGAACGCGGTCAACGAGCTGGGCTACGTGCCCAACTCGGCGGCCCGCTCCCTGGTGACCAGGCGCACCGACTCGATCGCGCTGGTCGTCTCCGACTCCCCGTCCGAGGCGCACGCCGACGACCCGCTGTTCTCCGCGATCGTCCGCTCGGCCACCCGGTATCTGGAGGAGGCGGGCAAGCGGGTCACCCTCATGCTCGCCGACTCGGCCGAAGGCCGGCTCCGAGTCGAGCGGTACGCCGCCTCGGGGCACCTGGACGGGGTGGTGCTCAACTCGACGCTGAGCTCCGACCCGCTGCCCGCCGCGCTGGCCCGTACCGGCATCCCCGTCGTGTCGCTCGGCAGGCCCGCGGTGTCGGTGCCCTCCTCGTACGCCGACATCGACAACGCCGGCGGCGCCGCCTCCGCGGTCAGGCACCTGCTCGCCCGGGGACGGCGGCGGATCGCCGCGATCGCCGGTCCCCCGGACACGATCGCCGCGCAGGACCGGCTCAGGGGATACCGCGAGGCACTGCGCGACACCGGGCACCGGTCGATCATCGCCGTCGGCGACCTGACCCTCGCCTCGGGCGCGGACGCGATGCGCCAGCTGCTGCGGGACGACCCGGCGCTCGACGCGGTCTTCGTGGCCGGCGACCTGATGGCGATCGGCGCCCTGCGGGTGCTGAGCGAGTCGGGGCGACGGGTGCCCGACGACGTCGCGATCGCGGGGTTCGACGACATCGAGGCCGCCTCCCACACCGTCCCCGCGCTCACCACGGTACGCGCGCCCAGGACGGACCAGGCACGGGCGGCGGTGCGCCTGCTCCTGCGCCAGATCGACGGAGGCCCCGCCTCGTCGGCGATCCTGCCCACCGAGCTGGTCATCCGGGAGTCCACCTGACACACCGGCCGCGAGCCCCGGTCAGCGGAAGGTCTGCAGGTACGCCTTGCGTTCGTCCGGGGTCGGTTCGCGGACGGTGCGGTCACGGGCGAGCCTGAGCACCTCCTCCATCGGGCCGCACACGTCGCACCGCCAGACCCGCACCGTGGCGTCGCCGTGTGCGGTGACGAGGTCACGGCTGTCCCGGGCGAACTCCACGCTCTCGACGGAGGCGCCGTAACCATGGAAGACCACCGGCTCGCCCACACCCGCGGCCGCCCAGATCCTGACCGTGTTGTCGTTGCCGCTGCTGGCCACCCACTGCCCGTCCGGGCTGAAGGACACGCTCCACACCAACCCCCGGTGGCCGCGGAGCACCACCGGCTCACCGCGTCCCGAGACGTCCCAGACCCGGACGGTACCGTCGCTGCCGCCGCTGGTCAGCCGCCGTCCGTCCGGGCTGAAGGACACCCCCCACACCATCCCCTGGTGGCCGCGGAGCACCACCGGCTCACCGTGCCCCGAGACGTCCCAGACCCGGACCGTGCCGTCCTCACCCGCGCTCGCGACCCGCCGCCCGTCGGGGCCGAAGGCGACCTGCCTGACCAACCCCCGATGGCCGCGGAGCACGAGCGGCTCTCCACGTCCCGAGAGGTCCCAGACCCGGACCGTGCCGTCGCTGCCGCCGCTGACCAGCCGCCACCCGTCCGGACTGAACGCGGCGTTCCACACCGTCTCCAGGTGACCGCGGAGCGCGATCGGCTCACCGCGTCCGGAGGCGTCCCAGACCCGGACCACGCCGTCCCGCGTGGCGCTCGCCACCCGCCGCCCGTCCGGGCTGAAGGAGACGCCGAGCATCTCCCCGCCACCGGGACTCAGCACCACCGTACTGCCCTTGCCGGTGACATCCCCGATGCGGACCGTCCCGTCACTGCCGGCGTCGGCCACCCGCCGCCCATCCGGGCTGAGCGCCGCGTCCCATACCTCTCCGGTGTGACCACGCATGATGACGGCGTCGCCCACCGCCGTCACGTCCCAGAGCCGCACGGTGCCGTCATCGCTCGCGCTGGCCAGTATCCGGCCGTCGGGGCTGAAGTCGGCACCCCACACGGTCCCCCGGTGACCGCTCAGCAGCAGTGGGGCGATGGTGTCGCCCGCGCTCCAGACGTTGACCGTGCCGTCGTTGCCCACGCTGGCGATCCTGCGCCCGTCGCGGCTGAACGCCACCCCCTCCACGGTGCCGTCGTGCCCGCGCAGCACCATGGAGGAACCGTCGCCCGGTATGTCCCACAGCCGCGCGGTGCCGTCGGTGCTCGCGCTCACCAGGCGCCGGCCGTCCGGGCTGAACGCCACGTTCTCCACCGAGTTCTCGTGCCCTCGCAGCACGGTGGGCCGTGCCTCGCCCTCCGGGTCCCAGAGCCGCACCGTACCGTCGCCGCCCCCGGTGGCCAGGTGCCGCCCGTCCGGGCTGAACGCCACCCCCAGGGCCCGCCCCCTGTGTCCGCGGAGCACGGCCGAGGGGGCCTCGGCACCGGCCCATCCGCCGTCTACCGCCTTCCACACCCGTACCGTGCCGTCGTCGCCGGCACTGGCCAGGCGCCGCCCGTCCGGGCTGAAGGACACGTTCCAGACCTCTCCCGTGTGCCCCCGGAGAACCGCGGGCCGGTCACCACCGGTCAGATCCCACACCCGTACGGTGCCGTCGACGCCGGCGGTGGCCAGGTAGCGCCCGTCGGGGCTGAACACCGGGCTCCACGCCTGGCCTTCGTGCCCCCGCAGCACGACCGGGTCCCCCACCGGCAGACCCCGCCCGGTCGTCCGCCACACCCGTACGGTCCCGTCACCGCTGCTCGTGGCCAGCAGGCGCCCGTCCGGGGAGAAGGCGACACCGCAGACCTTGCCCCCGTCGACGGGCAGGATGAGGCGCACCCGGGAGTCGACGACCGCCTGCCGCAGGATCGCGGCGGCCTCGGCGGTGGGGCTGACCTCGTATGCCCGCCGGGCCATCAGCAGGCTGAGCTGGGGGTCGAGCTGGAGCTGTCCCCGGGCGTCGGCGGCGAGCTGGCGGGAGTAGGCGAGATTCTGCTCGTACCTGGCCCGATCCGCCTGGACGAGGGCCATCACCGCCAGCGCGCAGACCACCATGCCGACCGCCGTCACGCTGATCAGCAGACGGCGGGCCCGTCGGCCGGCCGCCGCGCGCTCGCGGGCCTCGCGCGCCCGCGCGGCCTCCAGGAAGGCGCGCTCGGAGTCGTTGAGCCGGTCGAGCTCGCGACCGTCCCAGGCGGTCAGGCGTATCCCCCGGTAGAGCAGCTCGTCCGCACGCCCGTGCTGCTCCCACTCCGCCGCGGCCTCGGTGAGACGCCGGTGCAGGCGCACCAGCTCCCGATCCTCGGCGAGCCAGCCCCGCAGCCTGGGCCACGAGCGGATGACCGCCTCGTGCGCCACCTGGACGCTGTCCTCGTCGACGGTGAGCAGCCTGGCCTCGGTGAGCCTGGTCAGCACGGTCGCCACCGCCGTGCCGTTCGGTCCGGACAGCAGCTCGGCGGGAGCGACGCGGCGGCGAGTGTCCTCGGTACCCTCGCCCAGCGCGGTCAGACGCAGGAACACGTTCTTGACCAGAGGTCGCTCCCGGTCGCCGGCCTCGTCGTAGACCCGCTCGGCGCTCTGCGCGATCGCCCCCTGGATGCCACCGGCGGCGCGGTACCCGGCCAGTGTCATCGCGTCGCCTCTACGCCGCTTCCACGTCTCCAGCAGCGCGTGCGAGAGCAGCGGCAACGCCCCCGGCTCCCGGCGGCAGTCGCCGAGGATCGCCTCGACCAGCGCCCGGTCGACCTTGAGCCCGGCCCGGGCCGCCGGTCCCGTGACCACCTGCCGCAGATCCTCCTCGTCCATGGGGCCGATCAGCAGCTGCCGGTCGCGCAACGCGGCCACCAGCGGCGGGTACTCCGCGCACCGGGCGTAGAAGTCCGCACGGGCCCCCAGCACCACCCGCGCCCGGCCGTCGGTACCGTCCGCCGCGGTGAGCAGCCAGTCGAGAAAGGCCATCCGCTCCCGCTCGTCGCGGCAGAGCGTGAAGACCTCCTCGAACTGGTCGACCACTATCACGGCGCGTGCCGATTTCGGCCGTCCCTCAAGCAACTGGCCGATGTCGAGGCGGGCGCTCCCGTCCTCGGCCAGCAGCCCCGCGTGCAGCACCGAGGCACCGGTCCCCATCTCGTTCGCCATGGCGATCGCGAGCTCCTCCAGTGGATGCTCGCCCGGGGTCAGCAGCAGCGTCGGCCACGCCTTGCTCCCCCGCAGTGCCCCGTCCCACAGCGCCGGCAGCAGACCCGCCCGCAGCAGCGAGGACTTGCCGCTCCCCGACGGGCCGAAGACCGCCAGCAGCGAGGTGTCCTCCAGCCGCGCGCACAACTCACCGACCAGTTCCCGGCGCCCGAAGAACCGGTCGGCGTCACCGGGATCGAAGGTCACCAGCCCCAGGTACGGGGCGTCCGCGTCCTTGTCGGCCCGCTCCGCCGCGTCGGCCGAGGCGAACTCCGCGGCCAGCGTCCGCCACCGCTTCTCCCAGAGCTCGGCATCGCCGCCGCACGCCCCGACGTAGGCCAGGGTGACCGCGAGGGTGGGGAAGACCTCCCCACCGGCCGCCTCCGACAGTGCGGTCACCGAGTAGTGCGCACGCCGGGACAGCTCCCGGTAACTCGGCCGCCCGGCCTCGGTCCGCAACTGCCGCAGCTCTGACGCGAACCGCTGTAGCGGGCCCGCATCGGGATCGAGAGCCCTTTCCGGTCGCCCCATTCAGCCCCCGCCGACACCCGATCGTCGCTCGTCTTCTCCCGAAGATCGAATCTGGACAAGCGAGATGCAACCATGCCTGGCCCTACAGGTCCAGTGGATGGCGGGAATCCCTGGTGGGCACGACGGGACCGGCGCCCGTCGAAAACGACGTCGCCGATGGGCACCTCACCCCCGCACCGGCCCCTTGAGAAAACGGTGCGGGGGTTCTCGTGCCGCCGTTTCGGAATCGTTCTCATGCGATCCGGTGGCGAAGCGCCGGCTCCTCCGTTCCCCAGCGGAGGGCCGGCGGCCGGGCACCGCCCGAACCGACCTCGGCCTGCGGACCGATGTAGGCGGAGACGGGTTCCGGTGCTCGGGCGCGCCGCACGTCGTGCAGCCGCTTTCGCGGCGCTCGTGACGGGCGCGGTCAGGAAGGTACGCGGATGCGAACGGGGCTACATCTCTAACCTCGACACCGGGGAGAATGTCACATGGCGTCCCTTCGATCAGCGAACCGTCTCATCGACGGGCTTTACCCACTTGTTTAGCGGTTTCCGGTTTGTCCAGCACATGTCTCACGCACTGGACAAACAACCTCCCCGGCCGGGAGTGGGTGCGAAATCCGCGCGACGTACGAAGGGCCCATCATCGGTCCGGGCGGGACTCAGCCGTGCGCCCTCTTCCGCTCCGCGTAACGTGCGATCCGGATAGAGTCCGGCCGGCTCAGTCGTGCGCCTTCTTCCCGTCCGCGTCGACCGCGTACCAGTCGTCACCGAAACTGTTGAGATCCTGCCCGTTCGTCTCGCCGGCCTTGGTGTCCTTGATGAAGTAGTAGAGCGGGTGGCCGTTGTAGGTCACCTGAGCCGTGCCGTCATCTCGCTTGGTGGTGCCGAGCAGCTTCTCCTTGACGCCCTTGCCCGCTCTGGGCCTTCCATCCGTGAGGTACGGCGGCCACGCCTGCGCGCAGGGGCCGGAACACGACGACTTCCCGCCCTTGTCCTTCTCGAAGAGATAGAGCGTGCGGTCCCCCTCACCGACCAGCACCTTTCCGATCTTCGTATCTCCCAGCCGGACCTCGGCCCTGGTCGCCGGCGAGGCCGAGGGTGAGGGCGAAGACGGGGTGGCGGTCCCGGGTGAGGTGGGTGACGCGTTGACCTGGCTCGCGACCATCGGCTCCGTCGTGCTCCCGTCCTCGGCGGCGCCGCACCCGGCCGCGAACACCCCGAACGCGAGCACGCCGGCATGAAGCAACTTCCTCATCTCCGACCCTCCAGGTAAGCGGTGTACTGCTGTTGCACAGCAGACACTCCGCGACCCCGGCCCGGGGCCACGACACGTACCGCTTGGCCATGCCTTTGCCCACCGGTCACCGGCCTGCCCAGCCGTTCGCGGACGATCTCACGTCACCGCCGGGGAGCGCCGTCGAACGGGCGTCAGACGGCACCGCGGTCCGGGTATGCCCGGTGTCCCCGTTCAACGCCTGTGCCCGGGAGCACTTCGACCGGTAACCTCACCGGCCAGACGTTGCCCGTCCCGCCCGCTTCTCAAGTCCTGCGACGCTCAGGGGGCAGGGCCGCTCTTTAAGATCGATACGAGGCGATTCCAGATTGTGGGGGTAAAGGTGCCGATCGGACGAGGTTCACAGACGGCGAAGGGAGAGCTACGGCTGTACGGGTGGATGCTCGCGCTGGCCGCGGTCGTCCTTCTCGCGGACCAGACGTCGAAGGTCTGGGCGGTCTCGGCGCTCTCGGACGGCGAGCGCGTCACGGTGATCCCACAGCTGATCGACCTGCGACTGCTGTACAACCCCGGTGCCGCGTTCTCGATCGGGGCGGAAGCGACGTGGGTGTTCGCGCTGGCGGCGGCCATCGCGGTCATCGGCATCCTGTATGTGGGGCGGCGGCTGCGCTCGCCGGCCTGGGCCGCCGTGCTGGGCGGGCTCCTGGGCGGCGCCACGTCCCACCTGCTCGATCGCCTCCTGCGTTCCCCCGGGTTCGGCCGGGGTCATGTCGTCGACTTCATCGACTACGGCGGCCTGTTCGTCGGCAACGTCGCCGACATCGCCCTCGTCGCAAGCTGCGCCCTGCTCATGCTGCTCAGCCTGCGTGACGTCCCCCTCGGGGGCGTGACCGACAAGGGACACGCCTGAGCCGCGCCCTCCCTCTTCCAGGTCTCCCAGGAGGCTCTAACCGGTTTGACGAAACTTCGGTCTGGCGAGGAACAGCGATATCGTCCCCGCGAGATAGAGAACACCGGCCGCGCTCGTCAGCCCGAAGGTCAGATGCGAGTATCCGCCCAGGAACTCACCGGCTCTGAAAATCGACAGGAAGCAGAAATACCAACAGAACAGTGTGTACGGGACGAGGCCCGCTCCCATGACGGCCCGCACCCCCTCGGTCCCGCCCCGCCGCCACGCCAGAGCCGCCAGGGTCAGCGTGATCATCCCGGCTACGGCACTGCCCCACAGGAAGTTCTCGACCTTGCTCAGCGCGAGCTCACCGTAGAGGCTCGGCCCATCGACGAGCCTCTCCTCCTCCCTCTCCAGCTCTCCTCTGACGACGAGACTGACTCCCGCGACCACCAGCTCGCACAGGGATGCCGTCAGCAGACATATGGCAGCGCGTCCCGGAACCCACATCCGCTTCTCCTCTCCTGGAGGACCAAGCGTGGCGAGAGCCGATTGTGAGGCACTTGCGGATCACTGCGTCAGCCTCCGGGACACCGAGTTCGACGCGGAACGTGGTCACCGCCTGGGGGATTTCAACGCCGCGGCCGGCCATCTCCTTCGCGGCCGAAAGCCGGGCGCACCACCGGGGTGCGCTGTTCGCGGGCACGTGCTCCCCAGTGCACGTCGGCGCCCGATAAAGCCCGACGGGGCCCGGTCGATCATCGACCGGGCCCCGTGCGCTGCCCCCGCACCCCGTGCGAGGAGACGCCCATCAGGTCAGAAGGCGTCGCCCCAGCGACCGCAGTCGTCGAACTTGTCGGTGCCCTCGCAGACCCGGATCTTGAAGTCGTCGAAGCCGCTGCTCTTCTTGAACCCGCCGAACCGGTCGATGTCACCGTGACCGAGGGTCTTGAAGACCTTGGTGTGCGAGCCGAAGCGGTCGTGCCACTTGAACCACACGTAGCTGTAGGAGCGGTCGCGGTCACGGTCGAACAGGTCGCCGTAGAACCAGTAGCGGCCACCTTCCTTGGTCCAGTAACCCTTGTAGTAGGACCGGTGCCCGAAGTCCTCGCCTCGGCCGAAGCCGGAGTAGTAGGGGCCGAAGAAGTGCTTGCTGAAGGTCTGGGCCTGCTGCGGGGCGGTCGAGGCCGTCGCCGCCGGGGCCACGGCCACGCCGGCCAGCAGTGAACCGGCCAGGGCCGCTCCGGCGAGAAGTGCGCGCTTCGTGCTCATGTTCATGCTCCCGTGAGTGCGGTGTGGAGACTTGTCGTTCGGACACCCCAGACGTTAGGAAGTTACGAAGAACCCTTCTGCGTACGAATCCACACTCATCCCGGAGAGTGCACTATTACGCATTCCCGCCCTTCCGCGGCGGCCGAGGAACCCGTGCCGGGGCCGAACCGAGTCATGATCACGTCATCGCTCCGGCAGGGATCTCCATGAGCGCGCGCTGGAGCGGCCGGGCGGCGGTATCGATCATTACGGTGCTGGCGCGTGAAGATCCTCATGCTGACGGGCGCCGCGGCGTCCGCCCTCGTCCTGTCCTTGCCCGCCATCGCCGCGACGGCACCGGCGGCTCTTCCCGAGCCGCCGTCCGTCACCGTCGCCCAAGCCGAACTCGACCAGTTGAAGACCGCGGAGCCGCGCCCGATGACCGGCTACTCCCGCGCCAGGTTCCCGCACTGGTCCGCTCAGGGCGGCGCCTGCAACACCCGCGAGAAGGTCCTCGCCAGGGAGGGCTCGCTCGTCTTCCAGGACGGCCGGTGCCGGCCCATCTCCGGCACCTGGAAGTCGGCCTACGACGGGAGGATGATCAGCTCCGCGAGCCAGGTCGACATCGACCACATGGTCCCGCTGGCCAACGCGTGGCGTTCCGGCGCCGACGTCTGGACCACCGAGAAGCGGGGCGAGTTCGCGAACGACCTGAAGAACTCCCAGCTCATCGCCGTCTCCGCCGCGTCGAACAGGAGCAAGGGCGACCAGGGCCCCGACCAGTGGCGCCCGCCGCTGGTGAGTTACTGGTGCACCTACGCGCGTGCCTGGACCGATGTGAAGTTCGACTACGGCCTCACCGTGACCGACGCCGAGCGGGCGGCCCTGCAGAGCATGCTCGACACCTGCGGCGCGGAATGAACGAGCGGTACCGGTCCGAGGTGACCGCCGGCCCCGGTGGGGTGATGACCGACGAGGTGGGAACCGTCACCGGAGACCTCACCGTGGTCACCGAGGTCGCCGGTGGTCAGGCCGCAGTCCGCGTGCAGTACACCGGCGCGGAGGAGTGGTACGTCGCCACGGGCAGCCCGCTCCCCGTCTCAGCGGGCAGGGGCGAGGGGATACACGAGGCGGTGGTGGCGATGATCCGGCACGGCGCCCCCGAGGGCGTCGCCCAGGCGACCGGCTGACACCGCCGTCGACGCCCCGCTCTCCGACCGGAGCGGGGCCTTCCCGCTCCGGACTCGGAGGTGAGCGTGCCCTGGCCGCCTACCGGTGGTCTCGCAGGGATTCGAGCAGGCGCGACAGCTCCTCGGTGACGGCCGGGAGGTCGCCGGGGTCCGTCGAGCGGGCCAGCCACAGGGCCGCCTCGTTCATCGCGCCGGACAGCAGGTGGGCCAACGGCTCCACGGGCCGGCGGGCGATGACTCCCGCCTCGATCAGTGTGACGAGCGCCTCGGTGAGGTGCCGCGCCGAGGACGCCTCGTCCATGGCCCGCCACTCGTTCCAGCCGAGCACCGCGGGGCCGTCGACGAGCATGATCCGCTGTACGTCGGGGTCGCGGCTCACCGCGAGGAAGGCCCCGCATCCCGCGACCAGCTGCTCCCACGGGTCGTCGTGCGCGTCCGCCGCCGCCGAGACCCGCTCGCCCACCTCCTGCTGCACCTGCTCGACGACCGCGTGGAAGAGGTCGGCCTTGCTGTCGAAGTGGTGGTAGAGGGCGCCCTTGGTCACGGCCGCCGCCCCGACGACCTGCGCCAGGCTCACCGCGGCGTACCCGTGCCGCGCGAACAGCGTCCTGGCCTCCGCCACCAGCGTCCGCCTGGTCTCCAGCCGTTGCCGTACGCGATCCATCGCGGCTCCCATCGTTGGCATACCGATGGTATGTTAACTCCACATACCATCGGTATGCCAATATGCGGAAAGGAGGGGGACGTGTCCCTCACCAGCTTCTATCCGGTCGTCTGCACCGATCGGATCGCCGAGTCCCGTGACTTCTACCGGCGGTTCTTCGGCTTCGAGACGGTGTTCGAGGCGGACTGGTACGTGAGCCTGCGACGCCCGGAGCCGCCTCACTACGAGCTGGCGCTCGTCGACCACGACCATCCGACCGTGCCGGAGAAGTACCGCTCGGCGGTGCGAGGGCTGATCCTCAACTTCGAGGTGGCCGACGTCGACGCCGAGCACGACAGGCTGGTACGACGGGCGGGGCTCCCGGTCGAGCTGACGCTGCGCACCGAGGAGTTCGGGCAGCGGCACTTCATCGTGGCCGCACCCGGCGGCGTGCTCATCGACGTGATCACCCCGACCGAGCCGTCCGCCGCCTACGCCGGACACTACGCCGCTCCGTGACCCGGTTCAGCCCCGGCCCAGCCGCCTGCCGAGGCGCTGGGCCGGGGCCTCGATCAGCCGGTGGGTCAGGTGGCAGAGCGGCAGCAGCGCGAGGAGGAAGAGCGGGAGGTTCGGGCTCACCCGCAGCAGCAGCGGGTGGAGCAGGTAGAGGGAGAAACTGATCACCCCGAGGTGGGCGAGCCACCGGGGGAACGACCTGTGCCGTAGCGCGAACGCGCCGCCGAAGAAGGCGACGGCCAGCAAAAGCGCGGGTGCCCAACCGGGATCGTCCTTGGCGAGGGCCCCGCAGGCCAGGACCGTCAGCACGGCGGCGATGGCGGCGGGCCATCGGATCGCGCCCTGCTCGGCACGGTGGACGGCCGTACCGGCGAACATCATGGCCAGCACGGTCAGGCCCTGCCAGGCGCCGATCCTGCTGCCCAGGATCACCAGCGCCAGCCCGAGCAGGCCGCCCGTCACCGCGGCGGCCGTGCGCGCCCCGCCGCGCGCGGTCGCCGACACCACGATGACCACGACGACCGCGACGCCGAGGAGCGCGGCGGCCAGGTCGGCGCGGCCACCGATGACCGGACGGGTCAGCAGGAGTCCGAGAGGTACCGCCGACACCGCCAGGACGATCGCGACCGCCGCCGACCGGTGTGCCTGCCGCACGGTGAACAGCCCGGCCGCCATCAGGTAGAACGCCATCTCGTAGGAGAGCGTCCACATCACGTCGATGACGGCCGGCACGCCGAGCAGTTCCTGCAGCATCGTCAGGTTCCCCAGGGCGACGAGCGGCGCGGGTCGGGTGCTCACGCCCGGATGGAGGGCGAGCGCACCGGCGTAGGCGAGCAGGAGCGCAAGACCGAGCGCGGCGAGCAACAGGGGCAGGAGGCGGAACGCCCGTCCGGTCCAGAAGACCCGCAGGTCGCCGCGCCGCTCCAGGGAGGCGGGGATGATGTAGCCGCTGACCAGGAAGAACACGAAGACGCCCCAGGTGCCGACGTCGATCCTGCGGTCCACCTCGGCCCAGAGGCCCGGGATGAAGGTCCACCCGGAGTGGTGCAGCGTGACGGCCAGCGCGGCGGGTCCCCGCAGGGCGTCCAGCCAGGCCAGCCGGGAGGGAGTCGGGGCCATTCGCCCGACTTTAAGCGATAGATGCTGGTCCTCGGGTCTCTCCGGCCCGCCGCGTCATCTCCGCCCCGGCCACCGAACGGCGATATACGCGAATGTCACTGCTTGCGGCGGTCCGGCGCGGGCACTCCGAGGAGCAGCTCGCGGACGGCGTTCCAGGTCAGCTGGAGTGCCGCCTCGACCTCGGGAGACCTGTCCCCGAGGATGCGGGCCCAGGCCCCCCGATCCCCGGGCAGGACGCTGGCCCCGGCCCGCAGCCCGGTGCCGGCGAGCACCGCGTGCATCGTGTCGGCCACGAGTCGCGCGGGCTGCGCGGCGGTGACGACGTACAGGGAGGACAGCAGCCCGAATCCGGCCATCACCGCGGGTCCGGTCACCGGCCGTTCCCCCGGCACCAGGCGGAGCGGGTCGGCGAAGAGCAGCCGTGCCGAGGTGTCACGCACCTCGACGTCGCTGCAGTAGGCCGTGTACGCGTGCCGCTCCCCCCGCGCCAGCCTGCCGGCCATCAGCGTCTCGCCCAGCACCACCGTCGCGTCCGCCGCGACGGTGACGCGGAGCCGCTGGTAGTACCGCGAGTCGGCGAACGGGATCACGGTGTCCGGCAGGTACTCCAGGTATCCGCCCGGTCCCGCGGTGAGGTTGACCAGCTGGGTGGCGTAGTCCTGTTCCATCCGGTAGAGCCGGGTGGCGGCCTGGGTGGTCAGGTGGACGGACGAGCCCTCGCCGCAGGAGACGTCGATGCGGTAGCGGTCGCCCTGGAGAACGCCGCCGCCGGACGACATGAACATGAGGTACGGCATGTCCGGGCGCTCGGGGTCGTAGTACAGCGGGCGGGCGATCTGCAGCGGTGTCTTCTGGTAGTGACCGGTCAGCTCGGTCCGCCCGCCGACCCGCTCGAACGCCAGGTGCAGGACCCCGACCTTGCCGGGGCTGCCGACCGGCAGCATGTCCAGGCCGGCGGCATGGCGCGCCACCGAGCCCGGCAGCCACCCCGGCTGGTAGCGCTCCGGAGCCAGATGGTCGATCACCGGCCCGGAACGCACATCGCCTCCATCCGCGCCTCGATGAAGTCGGCGACCTCGGCGACACCGGTGCCGGCCAGGCAGTCGGTCAGCACGACCGGTCCCGCCCCGCGCACCGTGTGCGCGTCCCTCTCCATCACCGACAGGTCGGTGCGCACGTACCGGGCGATGTCTATCTTGTTGATGACCAGCAGGTCGGAGTCCGTGGTGCCCGGACCGCGCTTGCGCGGCATCTTGTCGCCCGCGGCGGTGTCCAGGACGAAGATGTAGACGTCGGCGAGCACCGGGCTGAAGGTGAGCGTCAGGTTGTCGCCGCCGCTCTCGAACAGCAGCATGTCGATGTCGGAGAACCGGTCGAGCAGCTCGGCCGCCGCCGCCAGGTTCATGCTCGGATCGTCACGGACCGCGGTGTGCGGACAGGATCCCGTCTCGACCCCGACGATCCGCTCGGAGTCGAGCACCCCGGCCATCGTGCGGCGGACGTGTTCGGCGTCCTCCTGCGTGTAGATGTCGTTGGTGATCACGCCGGGGCTGTGCCCCCTGGCGATCAGAACGGGGACCAGCATCTCGATCAGGGCCGTCTTGCCGGACCCGACGGGCCCCCCGACACCGACCTTGAACACCTTCCGCGGTTCCATCTCGTGCCCTCTCAGGTGATGAACAGGCGGGCCGCTGCCCGCTCGTGCGCGGCCGAGACCGTGTCGGCGACGGGTACCGAGCCGTTCAGGTCCATGGGGTCCTCGGCGGCGAGCGCCGCCCGTGCGACCCGGGCGAGGTCCGGCCGGACCTCGCCCAGGATCCGCTGGGCCCGGCGGAAGTCGGTGCGGCCCAGCCGCACCGCCGCCGCCGTCCAGCCCGCGGCGAAGGCGTAGAGGTCACCGGCCACCGCGTGCGCGACGGGCACGCCCATGCCGGCGTGGATCACGCCGACCACGACCGCGTGGTTGCCCGGCGCGGCCCTCTCCGCCACCAGGGCCGCCAGCCGGGCCGCCTCCGGCGAGGCGAACGCCCACACCGCCGTGTCGAGGACCTGCCGGCCGGTCCTGATCGAGGCGGAGCGCTGCTCGCGGTTGAGTTTGATCGCGTGCAGCCGCCGGTCGACCTCGACCAGCCGGTCCCAGTCGCCCGCTCCGGCGGCCCGGTGCGCCAGCACCAGGGCCGTCGCGTCCCCCGGCCCGACCGAGTTGTACAGCAGATCGGTCAGCAGGCCGCGCAGGTCCGCCGATCCGGTCGCGCCGAGCTGGACGTACCCCTCCAGTCCGTGCGAGAGCGTGTACAACCCGCTCGGGAAACCGGAGTCGGTGAGCTGCAACTGGGCGAGCAGCGGGCCCAGGCCGGCCAGGCTCATCAGATGAAGTAGAGCCGGTTCAGCGGCAGCTTGGTGGCCGGCTCGATGCTGACCGGCTTGCCGTTCACCGAGACCTTGTAGGTCTCCGGATCGACCATGATGTCGGCCAGCGTCGAGTTGCGCAGCATGTGGCGCTTGTCGACGGTACGGCACTGGCGTACCTCCCGGACCATCCGCTGCAGGCCGAGCCGCTCGGGCACGCCCGCTTCGATCCCGGCCTGCGACATGAAGGTGACGCAGGTCTCCTTCAGCGCGGTGCCGAAGGCGCCGAACGTCGGCCGGTAGTAGACCGGCTGCGGCGTCGGCAGGGACGCGTTCGGGTCGCCTATCGGCGCCCAGTTGATCATTCCGCCCTTGACGACCAGGTAGGGCTTGGCCGCGAAGGAGTGCACCTGCCAGAGCACGATGTCGGCCAGCTTCCCGTCCTCCAGCGAGCCGATCGTGTCGGCCATCCCGCAGGCGCGGGCCGGATTGATGGTCAGCTTGGCCAGGTATCGCAGCACCCGGAAGTTGTCGCTGCGCTCGGAGTCCTCCGGCAGCGCGCCCCGCTTGTCCTTGCAGTGATGGGCGATCTGGAAGGTACGGGTGAACGACTCGCCCACCCGGCCCATCGCCTGCGAGTCCGACCCGATGATGCTGATGATGCCCAGGTCGTGCAGGACGGTCTCGGCGGAGATGGTCTCGGCGCGCACCCGGCTCTCCGCGAACGCCACGTCCTCGGGGACGTCGTAGCTGAGATGGTGGCAGACCATCGTCATGTCCAGCAGTTCGTCCACCGAGTTGCCGGTGTAGGGCAGCGTCGGGTTCGTGGAGGCCGGCAGCACGTTGGGCTCCCCGGTCACCCGCAGGATGTCCGGGGCGTGCCCACCGCCGGCGCCCTCGGAGTGGTAGGTGTGGATCGCCCGGCCGTTGATCGCGCTGATGGTGTCCTCGACGAACCCGGCCTCGTTCAGCGTGTCGGTGTGGATGCTTATCTGGATGTCGTACGCGTCGGCGACGGACAGCGAGCAGTCGATGACGGCCGGCGTGGTCCCCCAGTCCTCGTGCACCTTCAGCCCGCAGGCCCCCGCCTTGAGCTGCTCCTCCAGGGAGGCCGGCAGGCTGCTGTTCCCCTTTCCGTACACCCCGACGTTGATCGGGATGGCCTCGTACGCCTGCAGGATGCGGGCGATGTTCCACGGTCCCGGGGTGCAGGTGGTGCCGCGGGTGCCGTCGGCGGGACCGGTCCCCCCGCCGACCAGGGTGGTGATCCCGTTGCTCAGCGCGTTCTGTGCCTGTCGCGGGGAGATGAAGTGGACGTGGGTGTCGATCGCACCGGCGGTGGCGATGAGGTTCTCGCCGGAGATCACCTCGGTGCCCGCGCCGATGACGAGCCGCCGGTCGACTCCGTTCTGGGTGTGCGGGTTGCCCGCCTTGCCGATCCCGGCGATTCTGCCGTTCTTGATCCCGATGTCGCCCTTGACGATGCCCAGGACCGGATCGATGACCACCGCGTTGGTGATCACCACGTCGAGGGCGACCGTGGCGTTCTGCGAGGCCGGGTCGGCCGACATCCCGTCGCGGGCCGTCTTGCCGCCTCCGTACTGCGCCTCGTCCCCGTAGTGCCCCTCGGTGTGGTCCTTCTCCACCTCGACGACGAGATTGGTGTCCCCGAGGCGTATCCGGTCGCCCACCGTGGGGCCGTACATGGTCGCGTACTGCTTACGGCTCATCGTGGTCATCGGGATTCAGCCCTTCTTCTTGGAGCCTGAGGAGCCGTTCTTCTTCGACGAGGCCGCTGTGGAATCACCCGGCTCGTCGAGGTAACCGCGTTCGCGCATCCTTTTCAGCGCCTCGCGATGCGCCTCGCGCGAGCGGACGCTTCCGTTGAGCAGCCCACCGAAACCGACGATCCGCAGACCCCCGCCGTACTCGACCAGGTTCACTTCCTTGGTGTCTCCGGGCTCGAACCGGACGGCGGTACCGGCAGGAATGTCCAGGCGTTTGCCGAACGCCTTGTCCCGGTCGAATCTCAGCGCGCGGTTGGTCTCGAAGAAATGGAAGTGCGAGCCCACCTGAACGGCCCGGTCGCCGGTGTTGTGCACGGTCAGCTTCGCCCGGGGCTGACCGGCGTTCAGCTCGATCCGTCCCTCGCCATAGATGTAGACGTCGTCATCCGACACGGGATGTCGCCCCCTTCGGGTTCGCCACCGCCCGGAGGCCGTGGTGATGGTCGTCGTGGTCGTGGTGGTGTCCGGCCGCCGCTGACGACGGTCCGCAGCGCGGCAGGAGCGCGTGTTCCCCGGGCATCACTTCCCGCCGACCGGATCATGGCAGGAGACCAGCTTGGTGCCGTCGTCGAAGACGGCCTCGACCTGCAGCAGCTTCAGCATTCCGCGCACTCCGGGCAGCACGTCGTCGGGCCCGACCACCTGCTTGCCCAACTCCATGCACTCGGCGACCGTCTTGCCGTCCCGGGCCGCCTCCACGATCGTCGAGCTGATCAACGCCACCGTCTCGCCGTAGTTCAGTTTCAGTCCGCGCCCGCGGCGCTGCTCGGCCAGCTGAGCCACGAGGAAGATGAGCAGCTTGTCCATCTCGCGTGGTGTGAGATTCATCGGGGTCCTTTCTCCGCACGGCTATCCGGCGCGCTGGATTTTCTTGAACATCGGGATGGCCGCCAGGAACACCCAGCTCACCAGGACGAACGGCCAGGTGAGGGTGTGACCGCCGGTGACGGCGAACAGGTTGCCGATGGCGGCGGTCAGACCGGCCGCGGACACCGCGCCGATCACCGCGTAGACCGCGCTCACCCTGTTCACCAGCACGAACGTGCCCCACAGCGCGAGCCCGGTCAGCACGGAGTTGTAGCCGTACAGGCCGGCTCCGAGATCGGCTGCCTGCGCGCCCAGCACCCAGCCGGTGAGCAGGCCGACCAGGCTGGAGAGGAGCGCGACCAGCCCGGTCACCCAGCCGGCCACGAACAACCCGATCAGGAAGATCAGGCCGACGTACCACTGGTTCTGGAAGAACACCTGGCCGACGCCGCTGAGCGTGCCCCGCCAGAAGTCGTGCCAGCTCATCGCGGTGCCCGGAGCGGTGGCCGACGGCGGGGCCGAGCGCGCGTGCTCCGCCCAGATCCGGCTGAAGGACGGCCCGCCGATCACCATCACGCTGGTGATCACGCAGAAGGGCGCGGTGAAGGTCGGCAGGTCGTACGGGGTGAGCAGCACGTTCAGCGCCGAGGTGAGCACGCTCCCGGCGATCGCCCCGGCGATGACCAGGAGCACGGTCATCCACCGGACTTCCAGGTAGAGCACCAGGCCGACACCGATCAGCGTGCCGCAGAAACCCTCCAGTCCCACCGAGACCCGGTCCCAGGTGACGCCGAACAGGTACGCGGTGACCGTGGCGACGAGCGTGCCCAGCAGGCCGAAGACACCGAACCGCCAGCCACCGACGAACAACGCGACGATGAAGACCAGGCCCGTCCACTGGTTGGGCTGGAAATCGACCTGCGCGACCCCGCGGGGGATCGTCAACAGGTACTCCAGCGCGCGACGCCCCTTGGCAGGGTGCTCACCTCCGGGTGAGCCCGATGACGGAAACGCCGATGTCATAAACGTCGCCCTTCCCACCACTGGCGCACATCCCGCCCGCGGACGGCCGTCAACGGTGAATCCACGATGTGGGCACACAGCACTACTTTCCACGTGCCGAACCGGCAAAAATCAACCAAGGCCAGCATTCGGTCAAATATCAAAGGTGCTGAGGTTAACTCCCGACTTAGACGCCAACCATGTGGGTCAGGGCATCTCCGCCGGCGGGCACGGAAAGAGCCGAAGGGGTAAAAAAGGACGAAGGGGCCATAATGTCAGTCGGAATGAGCAGCTGGATATCGAGCGGGCTGAACACCGGTGATTCGGCCTGGATGCTGACCAGCACCGCGATGGTGCTGCTGATGACTCCGGGACTGGCCTTCTTTTACGGCGGCATGGTCCGTTCCAATAATCTACTCACAACGCTTTACATGAGTTTCATCTCGATCAGCCTGGTGACCGTCATCTGGTTCGCCTACGGATACGGGCTGGCCTTCGGAAATGACCTCGGTGGTGCCGGGCTCATCGGCTGGAGCAATTTCCGGTTCGCGAACATCACCCCCGAGACGCTGCACCAGCAGATCCCCACGTACGTCTTCGCGCTGTTCCAGCTGACCTTCGCCATCATCACGGTCGCGCTGATCAGTGGCTCGATCGCGGGACGGGCCCGGTTCGGCCCGTGGATGCTCTTCGGCGTCCTGTGGATGACCCTGGTCTACGCGCCGGTCGCGCACTGGGTGTTCTCCACCTCCGGCTGGCTGCACAGGTGGGGCCTGCTGGACTTCGCCGGCGGGCTGGTCGTCGAGTTGAACTCGGGCATCTCCGGGCTGGCACTCGCACTGGTGCTGGGGCCGGGTGTCGCCTTCCGGCGCAGGGGCGCCCCGACGCCGGAGAACATCCCCATGGTCCTGCTCGGCCTGGCCCTGCTCTGGTTCGGCTGGTTCGGCTTCAACGCGGGCTCCGCGCTGACCGACGGCCCGCTGGCCGCCCGGGCGTTCCTCAGCACGATGATCGCGGGCTGCGCGGGGATGCTGACCTGGCGGCTGGTGGAGTGGATCCGCTTCCGCCACCTGACCAGGATGGGCTCGACCAGCGGCGCCCTGGCCGGGCTGGTGGCCATCACCCCGTCCTGCGGGTTCGTCAACGTTGAGGGCGCGCTCGTCGTCGGCATCATCGCCGCCCTCGTGTGCACGTACGCGGTCGAGATGAAACTGGTCCTGGGCTACGACGACACCCTGGACGTGGTCGGCTTCCACGGGGCCGGCGGTATCACCGGCATCGTGCTGCTCGGGTTCTTCGCCACCGGCGAGCTCGTCGGGACCCCCGGCCTCTTCTACGGCGGGTCGGTCGCACTGCTGGGCAAGCAGGTGGCCGGTGTCCTGGCCGTCGGCCTGTACAGCTTCATCGTCACGTTCGTCATCGGGAAGGCGGTCGACAGGCTGTTCCGGATGCGAGCGACCGAGGAGGAGCAGCGCGCCGGCTCGGACGTGGGCTTTGCCGAGGGGTGAGCCCGGCGGTCGCCGTGACGGATCGTCACCATGACCCCGCGCCGCCCACTGAACCGCCCTGTTCACGTCAGTTGGCGCGTCAGGCCCCAGCTGCGCCACGGTGAGGGTGAAAGGCAGCATCTGACCAGCCTGCAGGGGCTGGCCGCACTGTCGCTCGACGCTCTCAGCTCGGTCGCCTACGGGCCGGAGGCGATCGCGCTCATCCTGGTCGCCGCCGGTGGCGCCGCGATCGGTTACACGCTGCCGATCACCCTGGCCATCGTCGTGCTGCTCACCGTGCTGGTGATCTCCTACCGTCAGGTGATCGCCGCGTATCCGAACGGCGGTGGTTCCTACGCGGTGGCCAAGAGCGATCTCGGCGAGCGGGTGAGCCTGCTGGCCGCCGCGGCGCTCATCGTCGACTACGTGCTCACCGTGGCGGTCAGTCTCGCGGCCGGCGCCGCCAGCCTCGCCTCGGCCTTCCCCGTCCTGGCCCCGCATCTCCTGGCGATCTGCCTGGTGGGACTGGCCCTGCTGACCGCGGTGAACCTGTACGGCATCGCCGAGAGCGCGCGGGTGCTGATGCTGCCCACCGCGCTGTTCGTGGTGAGCGTCCTCGGCGTCGTGGTGCTGGGGCTGGCCCGCTCCCATCCGGCGGCCGTGGTGGGGGCTCCCATGCACGTCCCGGTGACCGACACGCTGGGGGTGCTGCTGATCCTCAAGGCGTTCTCCTCCGGATGTTCCGCGCTGACCGGCGTCGAGGCCATCGCCAACGGCGTGCCCATGTTCCGCGAGCCGAGGGTCGCGCGGGCACAGCGGACCGAACTGCTGCTCGGCGCGCTGCTCGGCACGATGCTGGTCGGGCTGGCGCTGCTCATCCACCGCGACCGGGTACAGCCCCGGCACGACGTCACCGTCCTCGCCCAGCTGACCGCCGGTGCCTACGGCACGGGCTGGGCGTACTACGCGACCAACCTCGTGGTCACGCTCGCCCTGGCACTGGCCGCCAACACCAGCTTCGGAGGCCTGCCGGTCCTGCTGAGCCTGCTGGCCCGCGACAACCGCCTGCCCCACCTGTTCGCGCTGCGCACCGAACGTCCCGTCCACCGCTACGGCGTCGTGGCCGTGGCGGTGGCGGCGGCCGTGATACTGATCGCGGTGGACGCGCGGACCCACAGGCTGATCCCGATGTTCGCCATCGGGGTGTTCATCGGCTTCACGATCAGCCAGGTCGGCCTGGTCAGGCACTGGGCGACCCTGCGCCCGCCCCGCTGGCTCGGCAGGGCGCTGCTCAACGGCACCGGCGCCCTGCTGACCGCCGGCGCCACCCTGGTGCTGCTCACCACCAAGTTCCTGGAGGGCGCCTGGGTGGTCGCCATCGTCATCCCGCTGCTCATCCTGCTCTTCGCCCGCATCGAGCGCTACTACACCGCGGTCGAAAAGCAGCTCGGGGTCGGGCGGACACCGCCCAGGCCCACCCGGCCCGCGGCGGTCGCCGAGGCCGGGAAAGTGATCATCATCCCGGTCTCTGACGTCACCACCAGGACGGAACGGGCCGTCAGCGCGGGCCTGGCCCTCGGTGGTGAGGTGGTGGTCGTCGCGGTGTGTTTCACCGAGGAGGAGGTGCACGACCTGCGGACGCGGTGGAACCTGTGGGATCCGGGGGTCCGTCTTGAGATCCTCGACAGCCCGCAGCACACCGTGGTCCGTCCCGTTCTCGACTACATCCGGCAGGTCGCCGACAGCGGCAAATGGGTCGCCGTGCTCATTCCCACCGTCGAGCCGCGGCACTTCCGCCATCGGGTACTGCACAACCAGCGTGACCTTTTCCTGATGGTCGTGCTACGGGAGCACACGGACGTGCTCGTCTGCCTGCTGCCCTTCCGAATCAATACATAGACGACACCAGCACTTAAAGCAGCTTTTTACGCTATGCGTTATCTATAGGTTGATTTGAGTATCACGTCATAAGCTGATTTAAGTGTCGCACTCGGCAGTTGGGCTGCCCGAATTGACATGATATTTCCAGCTAAAATGCCGGTCGCCCAGAAGCAATACCTAATCCTCCGCAAGACAGCCGACTTTCTGATGGTCGCTTTGCCCTCAGCAGGAATGGCCGGTGCGAGCATCGCCAGAGAGGCAGAACCGATCATGACATCTGGGGGAAAAATGCTTCGAAAACTAATCCTGGCGCTGGCCGTGGTCGTGGCGGCCGGATCACCGGCCGCCACGACCACGGCCTGGGCGGACGGGGTGTCCACCGCTCCGGCCGCGCAGGCGGCCATCGCCGCCGCGCCGGCCGCGCAGCAGGCGGGGAAGTGCGACCCGGGATCGCCGTGCGCGGCGGTCAACTGCGGCCCCGGCCGCGTCTGCGTGCCCTCTCCCAAGCAGTGTTTCACCACGCCGTGCCCGCAGTACGACTGCGTGCCCATCTCCGGCCCCGTCGGCCAGCCGTACTACCCGGGCTGGCAGCCTCCCTACCCGGGCTGGCGACCGCCGTATCCCGGCTGGCGACCGCCGTACCCGAACTCGTACCCGATCCCGCCGTACCCGGGCTGGCGCCCGCCGTACCCGGGCTGGCGGCCCCCGTACCCAGGTTGGCGACCGCCGTACCCGAACTCGTACCCGGTCCCGTGGCGGCCTCCGTACCCGCCGCCATGGCCTCCCCGACCCCGCTAACGGATGACGGTCCGCTTCCCTGGGAAGCGGACCGGCCGGAAACCTCTCGTCATTGACGGTGGCGGGAGCCATGCGGACCATGGCCGCATGGCTCCCGTCCCCTCCGGCGGGGCGCGCCCACAGCGCGCGAGGCAGCGCCGAGACCGGTGTCTCAGCCGATCCTGGCGCTCTGCCCTCCGTCGACCGGGAGCAGGACGCCGGTGATGAACCGGGCCTCCTCCGAAGCCAGGAAGAGGGCCGCGTTGGCGATGTCCCACGCCGTGCCCATGCCGCCCTTGAGCGGGACCCGCTGGTGGCGGCGGGCCGCGTACTCCTCCCTGTCCAAGCCGTACGCCGCCGCGCCCAGGTCGACGCCGAGCGGGGTGTCGATGAGGCCCGGCATGATGGCGTTGACCCGGATTCCGTAGCGGGCGTTCTCCAGGGCCAGCTGCTGGGTCGCGGCGTTCATGGCCGCCTTGGACATCTTGTAGGTGATGGGCGGATTGCCGGGAGAGGGGTTTCCGGCGATGGCCGCGATGGAGGAGATGTTGGTGATCACACCGCGCTCGGCGGCCCGCATCACGGGGAGCACCGCCCGGGCCATCAGCAGGATGCTGCCAGAGTTGATCATCATGGTCCGCGCCCAGTCGTCGGGCTCGACCGAGGTGGCCGAGCCGTCGCCGATGGCCACGCCCACGTTGTGATGCACCACGTCGAGGCGGCCGAAGCTCTCGACACAGGTGGCGACCGCGGTCGACCAGTCGTCGGCCACCGACACGTCACCCTGGACGGTGACCGCGGTTCCGCCCTGCTCCTCGACCAACCCCGCCGTGACCAGCATCGAGTCCAGGTCGCGGTCGATGAGGACGAGTTTGGCGCCCTCCCGGGCGAAGACCAGTGCCGTCGCCCTGCCGTTCCCGATCATCTGGCCGGGGGTCTGTCCGGCACCGGTGATGATCGCGGCGTACCCCTCCAGCCGGTCGGTCACGAGGCACCTGCCAGGTCGGGATCGATCTCGACGCCGAAGGTGTTCAGCGCCATCGCCGTCATCGTGTAGAAGCCGACGGTCATCGTGAAGTCCATCACCTGGTGGGTGTCCCAGCGGGTGGACAGCGACGTCCAGGCCGCCTCCGACAGGTCGTGCCCGCCGTGCAGCTCGTCGATCGCCCGCAGCAGTACGCGGTCGTCGTCCGCCCAGCCGGGATCTTCGGAGCCCGCGGCGATGCGGTCGATCTCCTCCTCGGTGAGCCCGGCCCGCCGCCCGATGACCACGTGCTGCGCCCACTCGTAGGAGGAACCCGACAGCGCGGCGGTACGCAGGATCACGATCTCCCTCTCCCGCGCGGGCAGCGTCGACTCGCGCAGCAGGTGCTGCCCGAGACCGAGCCAGCGCCGGAGCAGCCGGGGATGCCTGGCGAACGTGGTGAAGATGTTCGGCACCCGGTCACCCCCCACGGCCAGCCCGTCGAGCAGGCGCCGTGCCTGCTCATCCCCCTCGCCCTCGGGCAACGGCGGAATACGTGTCGTCATGCCCTGCCAACCCTTCGATCGATCGTGGCGCCGATTTCCCCGAGCGTGTACGGAGAACGACGAAGAGCATCCCCAGACACTGGAATCCAATTCGGAGATCCCGCGATCAAGTCGAGCACCGGCCGGCGATGACAGGCCTCGCGGCAGGAGCAACGGCGCGTTGAAAGGTGTGCCCCCACCGGTCACATCTCACACGGTGACGACGACCTTGCCGCACACGCCGGTGGCCTCCGCGCCGCGAACGTCCCCACACCTCCCCCCGCACCGATGATCAGAACCTTCTGCGCCCTTCCCGCCCCGTGAAGACTCCGCAGGACGGTGCAGGCCGAGACGGGAACGGCCGCCTGCTCGAAGGTGAGGTTCGCCGCCGTCTACCCGACCTACCCCTCGGCGACCGGCCGGTAGGTGCACAGGTGCACGCCCTTGTCGCTGATGGCCGTGGAGGTCAGTTCGAGCGTGCGCGACGCACCGCCGTCGGGGAAGATCGTCTTCCCGCCACCGAGAAGCACCGGCATGATCATAAGTCGGAGCTCGTCGACCAGGCCCTCGCTCAGCAGGGTGCGCGCGAGCGTGGGGCTCCCCATCACCACCAGATCGCCGCCGTCGCTCCCGTGCAGCTTCCGGATGCCGGCGACGGCCTCGTCGCCGGGGATGCGGACGGTGTTGTTCCAGGTCAGCTCGTCGTCGCCCAGCGTCCTGGACACGACGTACTTCGGAATGGCGTTCATCCGGTCGGCGAACGGGTCACCGGCCCGCCCGGGCCACGCCGCGGCCATCGTCTGCCACGTGCGGCGCCCGAACAGCAGTGCCCCGGCCTTGGCCACCGCGTCGTCGAAGGCGCCGCCCACCACCTCCGGATCGAAGAACGGGTGCGACCAGCCGCCGTGGGCGAAACCGCCGTCGGTGTCCTCCTCGGGTCCGCCCGGCGCCTGCACGACGCCGTCCAAGCTGATGAACTCGATGATCACGATGCGCATGGGACTGGCTCCTCCGGGTTCGCGTCACTGATTTCCGGCACCGCTGATCTGGTCGCGGTACGGGGGGATGAAGGTGCTGCTCGTCGTGGTCCGGCACCGGCCGGTCAGCCGAAGTGCTCGGCCATCCAGGTGTCCCACGCGGGCTGCTCGTCGCGGCCCGCGAAGTTCTGGTGGCCGAGCACGAGGGCGTCGCCGCGGTCGGTACCGGAGTGGATGAACCGGTACAGGCCCTCATCCGTCCGGACGCCCAGGTTGACGGGCAGGTTCGCGTAGTAGACGACCCCGGCGGAGCCGTCCGGGAGACGGACGTCGTCGCCCTCGGCGACGTCCGGCGTGACGCCCAGTTCCCGGGTGACGGTCTTCCAGACCGCGTCCGGGCCGCCCGCTCCGGGCCGGAAGGCCGTGGTGACCGATGGGGTGCGGCCGGTGAAGTGCGCGAGGTACTGCTTGAGGGTCTCCCGGTAGATGGGCCAGCCGGCCTGCATGGCCTCGAACTCGGTCTCCCAGTCGTCGCCGAGCATGCCGCTCTGCACGATCCGCAGCACGGTGGTGCCGCCGGCGCGCCCCTCGATGAGGTACTCGAACGCCATGAACTGGCCGTCGGGGGCCTGCTCGCTGCGGGTCGCCAGGCGGGCGCCCGGCTCGTAGGCGGTGATCGTGGCCTGCTCGGTCTGGCCCAGCATGGTCAGGTTCGCCGGGCCGCCCTCGGCGGTGCCCAGCTCGGTGCGTCCCATGAACCAGGAGTCGACGCCCGGCCCGGTCGCGATCGCGTCCCAGACCTGCTCGGGCGTGGCGCTGAGTTCGATCTCCTGGTTCAGCTCGAACGGGTGCGTCATCGGGTTTCCTTCGTGCTCGGGTGGACGGCGACGACGATCCGGTGGTCGCGGCCGTGCTCGGCGGACTGGTCGTGGTACTTGGACACCAGGGCCGTGACGGCCCCGGCGAGCTCCTGGGCGAACGCGGCCCGGTCGGCGGCCGAGGCGAAGCGCACCTCGGCGTCGATCGCGAAGGTCGCGACGCGTTTGCGCGCCTTGGCGGCGCCGGCGATGAGCGCCCCGACGTCGCGGACCAACCGGGCCGCGACGGCCAGCAGCCAGCCGGCCGACAGCTGGTCGGGAGAGCGGGCCGGGTCGGGCTCGACCGACGCCAGCGCGGCCGGGGAGATCACGTAGGAGGCCGCGGTCGCGCGCATGATGCGCTCGTTGACGTTGCCCTTGCGCCGCTCCTCGATCATCTCGACGAGCCCGTGCGCCTCAAGCGTCTTGAGGTGGTAGTTGACCTTCTGCCGGGGCAGGCCGACCTTGGCGGCCAGCATGGTCGCGGAGGCGGGCTCACTCAGCTCGGCCAGCAACCGGGCCCGGATGGGGTCCAGCGAGACCTCGGCGGCGGCCGGATCCTCGATCACGGCGATGTCCTGCATGACCACAGGCTATGACCGACAAATTAAATTGTCAAGGAAGTCCTATTCGTCGGTACACCGGCCTCACCGGGCTCGGGCCCCGGCGAGCCCCCTGCCGGCTCCGCGCGTACCGAAACCGGATCGCGGCTACCCGATCCCCGCCCGCGAGAAGCGACCGGTGGCCAAAAACGCGTCGGCTCCGGTCCCGGTCTTCGCCATGCCGACGCATGTGCCAGGGTGAGCTCTCGGGTGCGGGATAGCCTGACGTGGTGGGCATCACCTCTGGTAGCTACACGTTGGGACCTGAGTCCGGCCGGCTCGTCGTCGACACGACCCGTAGCGGGCTGGGCGCGAAGGCCGGCCACGACCTCACCATCGAGGTCACCCGTTGGCACGGCGAGGCCACGATCGACATCGCCGATCCGGCCGGCTCCTCGGTGACCGTCGAGGTCGACGCCGGGTCGTTCGAAGTCCGGGAGGGAACCGGCGGCGTCAAGCCGCTCACGGACTCCGATCGCCGGGAGATCAAGAAAAACCTTCAGGAGAAGGTCCTGCACGTCGATCGTCATCCGACGATCACGTTCCGGTCGACCCGGATCGGCGGAACGGCGGAATCGTTCCGCATCGAGGGTGATCTCACCGTCGTCGGCGTCACCCGGCCCGTCACGCTACAGGGCCTGCTGGCCGAGGACCGGGTACGCGGCTCGGTGACCATCGTGCAGACCGAGTGGGGCATCCGGCCGTATTCGGCGTTCTTCGGCGCGCTCAAAGTCAGCGACGACGTCGAGGTGCGATTCGACACCGGCCTCCTCCCGGGGCGGTGACCCCGGGCTCGGCCTCTGGTCCATGGTCGAGGTCGTCCACAGGTGCTCACCGATACCGGTGAGGCCTCGCCCCCGTCACCCGGCCCCATCTCCTGGGATCTCACGCCGACACCGGCTTTTCGGGCCCCGCTCCGGGTGAATCCATGGAAATCGCCGCCGGACCCGCTCAAGGTGTGCGGAACCAGGAGACTGGGACAGCCGAGATCGCGGTACGCGGTAGGTGACGGCATTCCCGCCTTACTTTATGGCGCGCAGGTGAATGAAAGCTGAATTATCAGCGCATCATGGATGCCTCACTCCGCCCTGTCGTCATATCTCACATAATTCAATGCAGAACGCTGATTTATGGCTATATGAGGCAAGCTTTCGAGGAATCACATGAAGCGTTGGATCGGCGTCGGGCTGGCGCTGCTCCTCGGCGCCGCCGTGGTGGCGGCGGTCGTGGTGGGCAACCGTGGCGGCGCGGAGACGCGGGAGCTCACCCTGGTGCGCGGGGTGATCGGATCGGAGAAGAAGCCGTTCTTCGACGATCGGCGAGTGCGGGCGGTCTTCGCCGAACACGGCCTCCGGGTGGAGGTCGACACCGCCGGATCACGCCAGATCGCCGCCTCGGTGGATCTCAGGAAGTACGGTTTCGCGTTTCCGTCCAGCGCTCCGGCGGCCGAGAAGATCAAGCGTGACCGGGGCGCCACCCACACGTTCGCACCGTTCTCCTCCCCCATGGCGATCGCCACCTTCGAGCCGATCGCGGACGTGCTCGCCAAGGCGGGCGTCGTGCGGGACTCCGGCCAGGGTTACCGGGTGCTCGATATCAAGAAATATCTGGATCTGGTGGTCAAGGGCACCCGGTGGGACAGGCTGCCGGGCAACACCGCCTACCCGGCACGCAAGCGCGTCCTGCTCACCACCACCGACATCCGCACCTCCAACTCCGCGGCGATGTACCTCTCGATCGCCGGCTACGTGGCCAACGGCGACGACGTGATCACCTCAAGCGCGCAGGGCACCGAGGTCGCCGGGGCCGTCGCTCCCCTCTTCCTCGACCAGGGGTACTCCGAGACCTCCACCGAGGCTCCGTTCGAGGACTACCTGGGGATGGGGAAGACGCCCATGGTCATGATCTACGAGGCGCAGTACGCCTCGCACCTCTTCGCGCGGGACGGCTTGATCCGCCCCGACATGCGGCTGCTCTACCCCTCGCCCACGGTCCTCAGCAAGCACACCCTCCTCCCACCCCCTGACCTCGCCTTCCCACCGCTTCGAGGAGAGACCACCGTGAGCGATCTCGTGCTCAGCCCGCCGGAACCCGTGGCCAAGGTGCCCGTGGAGAAGGCGGCCACCATGCTGCCGGTCCCTGAGGGGCGAGGCGCCGAACTGGCGGAGAAGGCGGGTGACTTCGCCGAGGAGCTGAGCGGCCTGGACCCGCGGTCGCCGGAGTTCACCCGCAAGGTGCACGACATCACCTCCATGGGCGACTCGGAGATCCGAGCCTCCTCCCAGGTGGCGAACCGCATGCTGAAGCGTCCGGTGGCCGCGCTGGCCTCCGCCAGGGGCGAGGGCAAGGACCCGCAGGCGGTGGTGGCCGGGCAGCTGACCGCGCTGCGCCGGACGATCGTCGACCTCGACCCCAAGCAGGCGTCCAGTCCGGGCAGGAAGCTGCTGGGACTGATCCCGTTCGGCAATAAGCTGCGCGACTATTTCGCGAAATATCAGTCGGCACAGCGGCACATCGACGACATCATCCGCGCCCTCAAGTCCGGACAGGACGAGCTGCGCAAGGACAACGCGGCCATCGAGGGAGAGAAGGCCGACCTGTGGGAGTCGATGAAGCGCCTGCAGGAGTACGCCCTGCTCGCCGCCGCCCTCGACGCCGCGGTGGAAGACAAGATCATGCATGTCGAGGCGGCCGACCCGGAGAAGGCCACCGCCCTCCGCTCGGACGCGTTGTTCGGCATCCGGCAGAAGCACCAGGACCTGCTGACCCAGCTCGCGGTGTCCGCCCAGGGTTACCTCGCGCTGGATCTGATCCGCAGGAACAACCTCGAACTGATCAAGGGCGTGGACCGGGCGACCACGACGACGATCGCGGCGCTGCGCACAGCCGTGACCGTGGCGCAGGCTCTCGCCAACCAGAAGCTGGTGCTCGACCAGATCACGACGCTGAACGCCACCACCTCCGACCTGATCGTGGCGACCAGCGAGATGCTGCGCACACAGGCGGCCGACATCCAGACCCAGGCGGCATCCACCACGGTCGACATGGACGCGCTACGCAAGGCGTTCGACAACGTCTACTCCACCATGGACATGATCGACACGTTCAAGGCCAAGGCCGTGGAGAACATGGCGATCACCGTGGACAGCCTGACCGTCGAACTCGACCACGCGCGCACCTACCTGGAACGCTCCCGGCACGACGGCGAAGGGGCGCTCCCGCGATGAGAGCACGAACGGGTTCTCGTCCGATCAGGCGGGCACTGGCCGCGCTGACCCTGCTGATGGCATCGGCCGCGTGCGGCGGGGCCGACGCGCCGGCCACCCCCGTGGACGGTCCCGACGTACTCCGCGTCCTCGCGGGAAGCGAGATCGGCGACCTGGAACCGCTGCTCAGGCGGGCCCAGGACGCGATCGGCGTGCGGATCGCGCTGTCGTACGCCGGAACGCTCGACGGAGCCGACCAGAGCGACGTCAACGAGATGAGGCAGATCGCCCAGCTCACCGGTGGGGCGACCTTCGACGCCCGGAAGGGTTCGCTGGCCGCGGCCTTCAAGGAGATCCGTGGCTACCAGTAGTCCCGGCGGCCGGATCCTCGCCTACGCCGGGTCGACCAGGAACATCGCCGGGTGCGCCCTGGCACTCGTCGGGGTGGCCCTGGTCTTCCTCGACGTCGCCGGGTCGTTCTGGCCCTTCGTGGTCGCCGGGCTGTACGGCGTCGGGGCGCTGCTGGCCCCGGCGGACCGGGTACGTCTCACGATCTCACACGCGGAGGTGGAGTCCCGGCGGCTCCACGCCGACCTGGACACCCTGCTGACCGAGATCGGCGGGAACCGGTTCCCCGACGACGTGGTGGCGAGGGTCGGCGTGCTGGCCGAGGTGGTGCGCGACATCCTCCGGCGGGCGGACACGCTCACCTCCGCACCCGACCACCTGCACATCGTGTCGCAGACGATCAGAGACTACCTGCCGTCCAGCCTGGAGGCGTACGCGAACCTGCCCCGCTCGTACGCGCTCACCCGGCGCGGCGAGCGGGAGCGCAGCGCCCACGAGGAACTGCTCGCCCAGCTCGACCTGCTGGACACCCAGCTGCGCAAGGTGGCCGAGTCGGTCTACCAAGGCGACGAGCAGGCCCTGCGCGACCAGGGCAGGTTCCTGCAGGACCGGTTCGGCGGCTCCGGCCTGGACCTTTGACCGCCTGACGTCTCCGGCGGCGCGGAGAGGCCCCGGACGGCCGTTGCCGAGTGGCGGGAAGGTCACTCGGCGGAGCGGAGGACCAGACCGATCCGCTACCGCACCCACTCGCCCACAGTGGCCCCCTCAAGAGACAGGTTCTCACCGGCCGCTGTCCGTCATGGCCTTCACCGTTACGGACGGAAAGATCGTCTCGATCGAGGTACTGGCCGCCCCCGAACGCCTCTGTGAGCTCGACCTGACGGTCCTCGACGACTGAACCATCCGGTACGGAGGCGTCATCGCGATCTACTCGCCCCAGGACTCCCGGTTCCCTACGGGCCACCGGCCCAAGTTGTCATCCGAGACGAGCGGGTGGAAACCAGCACTTCCCTCTCAAGATCGAAGATCCCCTGACCGACTTCCGAAACAGGTCCCAGGGGTCTTGCGTTGACTCCACTGTTGTCAAGCCCGTAGACCGAGGCGTGCTCTCGCGGGCCACGGTCTTCCCAAAACAGCACCCGAACCGTTGTTCGACCACATGGCGGCACCTGAGCGCCTCGGCCATTTTCAGGGGTCGGATCGGCGGTCGCAGGGCTGCATTTCCTTGAGGATTTAAGGCTTGCAGTGGCGACATGGGGGTTATTTGGCCGCCTGCACCGCGGGTTAGGTCCATAATCGCCTTAATGTATTTCTTTCTGAAGTCCGGGCGCACAGTAGACGATTATCGCTCTTGACCATGCGAATGAGGGTGACTGGGTGGAGGCTGGGCTGGAGGTCTCGGGCCGGTATCGGTTGGAGCGAACTCTGGGGGGCGGGAGTTTCGGTGAAGTATGGAGAGCCACCGATCTATTACGGGATCAGGTGGTCGCGATCAAGTTCCTGCACCGGGAGATCTCGGTGTCGAATCCGATTGTGTTGTCGAAGTTCCGGCAGGAAGCGAAGATCGCGGTACGGTTGGAACATCCGGGTATCACCCGGGTGGACGACTTCGGCGAGGATCGGGACGGCCGATGGTATCTGGTGATGGAGTTCCTGCACGGCCGTGATCTGGCGGCCGAGCTCGCCGACCACCCTGGTGGGTTGCCGACGCGGCGGGTGTTGTCGCTGGCGGTGCAACTGGCCGACGCGCTTGTGGCCGCGCATGGCATTGGGGTGGTCCATCGCGACCTCAAACCGGCGAACCTGATGCTGCTGCCGGGAGACCAGCTGAAGATCTGCGATTTCGGGATCGCGCAAATGGTCGATGCGTCCACCGCGCAGACCTTTGACGGACCTGTCGGCACCCCAAGCTATATGGCTCCCGAACAATGGCTGGGTCAGGAGACCGATCACCGTACCGACCTGTATGCCTTGGGCGGCATCCTGTACACCCTGCTGACCGGTCACCCGCCGTTCAACAGCGACAGGGCCGAAGGGCTGATGGGGCAGCATTTGAATATCAAACCCCCCAGAGTTCGCGCAGATCACCCCGACGTCCCCGCCGCGCTCGACAAGCTCATCGCCAAACTCCTGGCCAAGAAACCCGACCGGCGTCCCACCCACACTCACGACGTCCTCACCCACCTGCACCACATCGAACAGCGCCTCACACCCCCCGCCACCGCACCCCGTCCTCCCGGCGAACCTCCGATCGTCCCCCACCACCGCCCCATCCCGCCCGGCCACCGCCTCGGCCCATCTCGCCGAATCGTCCTCACCACAGCCGCTCTCTCCCTCGCAGCGGCCGTCCCCCTCGCCCTCGTCGCCATCAACCCCGAAACCGACTCCCCGGCACCCAGGCGAAGCCCCACCTCCCCCGGCGTCAGTACCGAGTCCGGGCCTCCCGACTACCGCGAACACCACCTCCTCTTCACCCTCGCCGGACACAAGAGGTCGATTCAGACGGTGGTGTTCAGTCCTGACGGCACCGCCCTCGCCACCGGCAGCGACGACGGGACCGCGAAGCTGTGGAACGCCAGGACCGGAGAGCTCATCACCACCCTCACCGGACACAAGCGTGAGGTCTGGGATGTGGTGTTCAGTCCCGACGGCACCGTCCTCGCCACCAGCAGTCTCGACGGGACCGTGAGACTGTGGAACGCAAGAACCGGAGAACTCACCACCACCCTCACCGGACACACGAATAGGAGTTTCGGAGCGCTGTTCAGCCCGGACAGCACCACCGTCGCCACCAGCAGCGGTGAGACCGTGAAACTGTGGGACGCCAGGACCGGAGAACTCACCACCACCCTCACCGGACACACGGGGTGGGTCCACGCGGTGGCGTTCAACCCCGACGGCACCACCCTCGCCGTCGGCTGCGACGACGGGACCGTGAGACTGTGGGACGCAAGGACCGGAGAACTCACCACCACCCTCACCGGACACACGAACAGCGTCTTCGCGGTGGCCTTCAGCCCCGACGGCACCACCCTCGCCACCGGCAGCGGCGACACGACCGCGAAACTGTGGAACGCCAAGAGCGGGGAACTCATCGCCACCCTCACCGGACACAAGGATTCGGTTCCCTCGGCGGTTTTCAGTTCTGACGGCACCACCCTCGCCACCGGCAGCATCGACGCGACCGCGAAACTGTGGAACACCAAGACCGGGGAACTCACCACCACCCTCACCGGACACACGCACAGCGTCTACGCGGTGGCGTTCGACCCCGACGGCACCACCCTCGCCACCGGCAGCCTCGACGCGACCGCGAAACTGTGGAACACCAAGACCGGGGAACTCACCACCACCCTCACCGGACACGAGGCCGCGATCAACGCGGTGGCGTTCGACCCCGACGGCACCACCCTCGCCACCGGCAGCGGCGACACGACCGCGAAACTGTGGGGAGAGTGAGAATCAACCGCACCTCTGACAGGCATGGCCGACCGCCCGGGGTGGGAGCGCTGGCAGCTGACGCTGCACGAGGAGCACGACCTGGCGGTCGGGCCGGATGGGCTGCGCAGCACGGTGCGCGGCGCGACCGGCTTCGAGCCGCCCAGCTTCGGGGAGGCCTGGGGGGCCGGGCCAGGTCTTCGGCATCACGCCCCGGGAGCCCTGCTCCACCAACTGGTACGCCGCAAGGGCGAAGGGAGAACCTCGCTGAACGCGAACGTCGCCGCGAGGCTCGACCGCGTGCGAGCGGCGGACAGGCTGTCACGGGCATCTTCGTGCGGGTTCAGCGGCCGCGGAGCAGGCTCTCGGTGTAGGCGGCCAGGCGGGCGGCGGCGTCGGGGTCGAGGGTCTTCAGGGACTTCTCGACCGGCTTGCCCCGGTCGATCGCGCAAAGCGGGTCCGCCGGCGGTCGGTCGATCCACTGGACGATCGGCTGGACCGCGTCGGCCACCGAGCGGGCGAAGAATTTCGCGAGCAGTTTGAGCGATCCCCGGACCACTGGATTCGGGTGGCCGTCGACCCCGCTGCGGGTGAATCCAGGGTGGTAGAGAACGTAGCGCGCCTTACTCCCGGCCTGGCCGGCGAACATGACGCCCAGCAGGTCGTTCGCCCGGCCGGCTTGAAGCTGGGCACGCACCTGGCCGTAGCGGCGCGTCAGCTGGGGATCGTCCCAGTGGATCCGGCCCGCGGTGTTTCCGACACCGGCGACGTTGATGATCACTGGGTCGGAGCCAGCGTCGAGTAGCGGGCGCAATCGGTGACTGAGCAGATAGCGGCTCAGGTAGTACAGGGCGAAGGTGGACTCCAAGCCATCCGCGGTCTCCTTGCGCTTCGGGTTCACCCGGTTGGCGAACAGCGCCAGCGCATCGACGGTGTCGTGTTCCTCGCCGATGCGAGCGATCACCCGCTCGACCTCGGCGATCGAGGACAGGTCCGCCCGCAGGAACCGCAGGTTCGGATGCCCGGCCTGGTCGAGCAGAGTACGTCCCTTGGCCTCGCTGCTGCCGATCACGGTGACGTGGTCACCCCTCGAAAGCCGTTCCAGGGCGGTCGCGCGGCCCATACCGTCGGTACCACCACTGATGATCACGGTCTTCGACGGTTGGCTCGGCACGGTGTCCTCCATAGGCTCGACATCAACTGGTCCATCGTGAGTCGTCCCGCCGCAGACTGAAAGAAGGCAGTTTCATGTCCGGTACGAACACCGGTGTTCCCTCGGTACTCGCCCACGAGCTGCCTCGCCCGGTGCCGGCCGACGAGCTCGCCGCGTGCCCGGTCGGTGATGTGTTCCGGCGCATGGGCGACAAGTGGAGCATGCTGCTGGTGGTCCTGCTCGGGAGGCGCCCATACCGGTACAACGAGTTGCACCGTGCCATTGAGGGCATCAGCCAGCGCATGCTGACCCGCACGCTGCGCAGCCTGGAAACCGACGGGCTGGTGCGGCGCGAGGTGCACCAGACCGTGCCGCCCAGCGTCGAGTACAGCCTGACCCCGCTGGGGCGCACCCTGCTCCAACCGCTGTCGGCACTGGCGGACTGGGCGGTGCTCCACGAGGCGGAGATCAACGAGGTCCGATCCCGCCATGTCGGTACATAGGATCTGTCCGAGCTCACGTACGAGGTCAGAGCCGCCGTCGCGGCCAGACTCCTGAACGGCGGCACGACGCCCCGGACCGGCACGGCGCCCCCGCCGGGGCCCGGGGCGTCGTGCCGGTCCGGCCGACGCTCCGACCTGTCCGAACGAGACGACCCAGGTCACCCGGGAGTCCCGGCGCGCCCCGTCAGCCTCGCTTCGGAGGGAGCGTGTGCATGGGCGCCGCGATGCGGTTCCACAGGTTGATCTGCGCCACCTGGGCGACCAGGTACCCGGCCTGCTCAGGCTTGAAGGCGGCGGCCACCGCGTCCCAGACCTCGTCCGACACGCCGTCGGGCCGCTCCGTGGCGGCCTCGGCGTACGCCAGCGCGGCCCGCTCGGCGTCGGTGTACAGCTCCGACTCCCGCCAGGCGGACAGCTGGTAGATCCGATCCTGCGTCTCACCGAGCCGCAGCGCCTCATGGATGTGCATGTCGATGCAGAAGAGGCAGCCGTTGAGCTGCGAGCCACGGATCTTGACGAGCTCACGGACCACGGCGTCCAGCGGCCCCTTCGAGATCACCTGCTCCGTGTGCAGGAACGCCTTGTAAATCTCGGGCGCCACCTCGGCGATGTTCAAGCGTGACATCGTGCTCCCACCTTTCCCGGTCTCTCTTTCGGTTCTCACCAGGGAGACGAGACGGCACCCGCCGATGTGACGGCCTTTGCCAGAAAAAATCAGCGCGCCGGGCCGACATGCGAAAGCTTGTCCGGGTTGACCACCCGCCGTATCTCCAGGATCCGGCCGTCGGCCGCGATGTCGAAGGTATCGACCAGGACGATCCGCCTATCTCGGTACGCCACCAGCGCGAGCTCCCCACCCACCTCGCGGGGAACGAGCGGGAAGAGCCCCCACCGCCCGGCCACCCGGGACAGCACCATGGCGATCCGCTCACCGCCGGAAATGACCTTGCGCGCGGCGGAGACCTTGCCGCCGCCGTCGGTGACGTACACCGCGTCGGGATGCAGGAGTTCGACCAGCCCCTTCAGGTCGCTCGTCTCGTACGCGGCGCGGAACGCCGCGAGCACCCGCTCGCGCTCCGGGCGACTCGCGCGTGGCTGCCGCCGCGTCGCGGCCACCCGGCGCCGCGCCCGCGAGGCGAGCTGGCGGCCGGCGGCGGGAGTGACGCCGAGTACGGAGGCGATGCGGTCGAAAGGCACCTCGAAGACGTCGTGCAGCACGAACGCGACTCGCTCGGGCGGCGTGAGCCGGTCCATGACGAGAAGCATCGCCATGCTCACCGACTCGTCGACGAGCACCGGCTCGGCGGCGTCCGGGCCGGTCAGCAACGGCTCGGGCAGCCACGGACCGACGTACGTCTCACGCCGCACCCGTGCCGACCGGAGGATGTCGTAGGACCTGCGGGCGGCGACCGTCACCAGCCAGGCCCGCAGATCCTCGACCCCGGACAGGTCGGCGCCGGCCGCGCGCAGCCAGACGTCCTGCGCCACGTCCTCGGCGTCGCCGACACTGCCGAGCAGCCGATAAGCCGCCCCGAAAACCGCCGGCCGGTGCTCGGCCCACTCCTCCTCGGTCACACGCGGACGCTACAAGCAGCGTGGCGCGGCACGGACACCGACCCGCGTATCCGTTTCTCCCAGGCCCCGAGACGGTCACCCGAAGTGGTTCACCTGCGGCCTCGTCGGGTGAGCGCGTTGCCGGCCGCGCCTATCGCAAGACCGAGGACGATCATCAAGGCGTAGCTGTAGATCTCGTAGCCTTCGGGAGCGAGGAACCGGAGGAAGCCCATGAAATGGATCCAGCCGAACCACTCGTGCAGCAGGCCGCTCGCGCCACCGGCGACCAGGATGAAGCAGAGCAGACCCGACAGGCCGGCCAGGGGGGATTTCGAGTCGGTGGAGGTCATGGCTCCACGGTAGGCAGATGACGCCCGGCGCGTAATCGGGCTTAGGACGGTCACGCGGCGACCAAAGTCGGCCGTCTGCGGTCGATGGATGTACTTAAGTATCCGGCCGCACGGATTCCTGCTCGCGGGTGAGGTCCGGCGCTCCGGAGGTACCGGTCCTGACCACCTTCCACACCGACGCACACCTGTTGCGGGCGCTGCGCGTAGGCGCGGCCGGGTTCCTCCTCAAGGGCACCCCGCCGTAGGACATCGTCTGGTGGCAGGGGGTGGGGCGCCCGGGTTCCACTGAGCGGAAACCCCGGCCCGCTTTCCACAGAGTGAGAACGGGGCCTCGGGATTTCGGGGGCAGGCTCGCAGAGTGGTGGCCGTGCATCGATTGACCTCTGTACTCGCGTGCTGCGCCGTACTGCTCGCGGCCTGCGGAACCGCGGACGCCGAGCGGCCCGCCGGGGACGCCCTCACCGTCGGGCTCGCCGCGCCGGTGAGCTGCCTCGACCCGCACCAGACCCCGCAGACTTCCAACCTTCAGGTGTCGCGCCAGCTCGTGGACTCGCTCACCGACCAGGACCCGCGCACCGGAGAGATCGTGCCGTGGCTCGCGACGTCATGGAAGGTCGACAAGCAGGCCAAGCGGTTCACCTTCACCCTGCGCGACGGTGCGACGTTCAGCGACGGCGTGCCGCTGGACGCCGCCGCGGTCGTCGCCAACCTCGACGACATCTCCAGGCTCGGCGCGCGGTCCCCGCTCGGCTCGGGCTACCTCGCCGGGTACGCGGGAGCCTCCGCGCCCGACGCGAAGACCGTCGAGGTGCGGTTCGGCGCCCCGAGCGCGCAGTTCCTCCAGGCCACCTCGACAGTGACGCTCGGCATGCTCTCCCCGGGCACGCTCGGGAAGACCCCTGAGCAGCGCTGCGCGGGCGCACTCGCCGGCTCCGGGCCGTTCGTTCTCGGCCAGGTCGCGCTCAACGAGGAGGTACGGCTCTCCGCGCGCACCGGATACGCCTGGGCGAGCGAGCTGGCCGCCCACCAGGGCGTCCCGCGCGTACGCGCGCTGACCTTCGCCATCGTCACCGACCCGAGCGTCAGGCACGGCAGCCTCCTCTCCGGGCAGCTGGACGCCGACCTGCAGGTGCTCCAGCAGGACCAGCGGTCCTTCGGCGAGCGGGGTCCCCGGCTGCTCTCCGCCACCCGGCCCGGCATCGTGTTCACGCTGCTGCCCAACGAGTCGCGGCCCGCGCTGCGCGACCCCGCGGTACGGCGTGCCATCGGCTCCGCCCTCGACCGGTCGCGGTTCGCGCCGCTGCTCGCGGCGGGGGAACGCCCGGCGACCGACGTGCTCGCCACCACCACGCCCGGCTACGCCGACCGCTCCGCCGACCTGGCATTCGCGCCCGACGAGGCGGCCCGGCTGCTCGACGAGGCCGGTTGGCGGCGCGGTCCGGACGGCGTGCGCGTCATGGGATCGCAACGGTTGTCGTTCGACCTGGTCTACTCGGCCAACGAACCCTACGGCTCGGTGTACCAGCTCATGGCCCAGCAGCTCGCCGAGGTCGGGATCGAGTTACGGCCGACACCGCTCGACGACGCCACCAACAGCGCGCGGCAGGGCTCGGGCGACTACGACTTCGTCTCCTGGGCGGTGACCAGGGGCGATCCCGCGGTCCTCGCCAGCGTGTACCCGGTGGAGAGCGCGAACCCGCTGCGGCGCACTCAGCCGGACAAAGTGGACAGCACGATCGCCCGAATCGCCACGGTGCTCGATCCCGCCGAGCGCGCCGGCGCCGTGGAGACCGCGGCGAAGGCGATCCTTTCCGGCGGCCACGGCATCCCGCTCTTCGAGCAGGCGTCGTCGGTGGGGCTCGCGGAGCGGGTGACAGGGGTCCGCCTCGACGCGTCGGGGCGGCCGATCTTCCAGGACGCGGAGGTACGCGCATGACATGGAACGACTTCGCCGGAGGCCGCGCGGTGGATCCCGTGACCTTCGTCGCCGCCGCGAGCACGCTGCTGGAGTCGGCGGTCGCCGCCGCGGGCGGCGGCGAGGCCACCAGGGCCGACTTCATCGCCGGGCTCCAGGCCGGCCTGAGCACGTCCGGCCCTTACGCGACGCTGCGGCTGGACGCCGGACTCGCCGACCAGGGCGTCAGAGGCGAGCTGCGTGAGAACGCCATCGCGGTGTCCGAGGTGGTCCTGGACCTGGTGAGGACCGTGCCCGGCACGGGAGCGCCCGGTCCGTCGGACATCCACAGCAGTTGCGTGGGGTACGCCTGGATTCCACCGGTGGTCGAACGGCTCATCGCCGGTCCCGGCCTGCACGCCGCGCGCAACCTCTACAACGAGTGGCTGTGGCAGCTCGTGCTGCTGCGGGACGCCCTCATCCCGTTCACCGACCCGTCGCGGGTGCGGGTGCTCGCCGACACCGACGGTCTGACCAGGCTCCAGGACGCCCGCGACTGGTTCGCCGTCCAGGTGATGACCCGGCGGATCGCCCACGCGGCGATCGTACGGTTCGCCGCCGAGGCCGTGACGGGCGGGTACGCCGAGGGGGCCTACGGGTTCCAGCACGGGGGCGCGGTGGTCCTGCCGCCGGTGGCCCTCGACGGCGAACTGCTCGGCCCGGCGTACCTGCTGAGCCGGCACGAGGGGACGCTGGTCGCCGAGGACACCGCGTACTTCGTCCAGGGGCTTCAGGACGGGAAGTCCGCGGGCACGCTGTCCGCCCCGGCGCGCGTGATCGGCGACGTCGAGGTGGTCAGCCTGACCGACCGGCTGGTGCCCGGCCCGCCCGGTCCTGGTGCGACCCGTACGCTCAGCCTGGTGGTGGGCTTCGATGGCCACGAGTGGACGGCCGACCTCGGGCGCGCGCTGCGCGGTCACCGCTACGCCGCCCGCCCGGCCGCCTCGGAAGACTCGCCGGCCACGGCCACGGCGATCGACGCCTGGTCGGGGTGCGCGGTGCTCCGGCAGGACGGGGAGGTGGCGGTGCCCGAGGGCGGCGTCATCCCGACCGGGGGGCAGCGCGCGCTGACCCTCGCGCTGCTCGGCAGGCTCCGGCCGGGCAACGTGGTGCTCTACACCGGCCAGGAGATCGGCGGGCAGCGGATCCTCCTGGACATCCGGAGCTGAGATGACCCGGTTCGTGGCGCGGCGCCTCACGCAGGCGGCGGCCGTGGTGCTGGCGGCCTACACGCTCACCTTCGCGGCCTTCGACATGCTGCCCGCCGATCCCGTGCGGATCATGATGGGGCCGGAGAACGGGGTGGACGAGGCTCGGGTGGCCGCGCTGCGGGCCGAGTACGGCTTGGACCGCCCGGCGGTCGAGCGCTATCTCGACGGGTTGCTCGACACCTTGCGCGGCGACCTTGGCACGTCGTTCCAGACCGGGCGGGACGTCGGCGCGACGATCGCCGAGGCGGCGCCGCGCACCCTCGCGCTGGCGGGCGGCGCGCTGCTGGTGGCGCTCCCGCTCGGTTTCCTGATCGCCTGGTCTGCCGCGTACACCCGGCACATGTGGCTGCGCCGCCTGCTCGGCGCACTGCCCGGCCTGTCGCTGTCCGTCCCGACCTTCTGGCTCGGGCTGGTGCTGTTGCAGGCGTTCTCGTTCGGGCTGCCGCTGTTCCCCGCCAGGGCCGAGGACGGGCTCGCCGGTCTGGTGCTGCCGACTGTGACGCTGGCGGTGCCGTCGTCGGCTTTCATGGCGCAGGTTCTTCTCGAACGGCTGACCGTGGAGATGCGGCAGCCGTACGTCGACACCGCGCGAGCCAAGGGCGCGTCGCGGGCGCGAGCGGTGACGGCGCACGCGCTGCGCAACGCCGCCATGCCCGCGCTGACGATGATCGCGCTGTTGGCCGGCTGGCTGGTGTCCGGGTCGGTCGTGGTGGAGACGGTCTTCGCGCGCAACGGGCTCGGCCGGCTGATCGAGTCGGCGGTCACGACCCGGGACCTGCCCATGCTGCAGGGCCTGGTCGTGGTGGCCACGGCGGTCGTCACGCTGCTCACGCTCGCGGTGGACATGGCGCATCCGCTGGTGGACCCCCGGCTGCGGGAGCGTGCCGCATGACGTTCGCGAGGCGGCTCGGCGTCGTGCCGTCGGCCCTCGTGCTGCTGGCGGCCATGGCCGCCGCGTTCGCGCCCGCCCTGTTCTCCGCCGCCGACCCGCTGCGCGGTGATCTCACGGAACGGCTGCTGCCCCCGGGAGCCGCGCATCTGTTCGGTACGGACGAGCTGGGCAGGGACGTGTTCGCAAGAGTCGTGCACGGATCCGCCCCCTCGCTGCAGGCCGCCGTCATCGCGGTGGGCATCGCCGTCCTGGCCGGCTCGGCGATCGGGTTGGTGGCGGGAACCGCGCGGGGGCGGTTGGACGACCTGGTCATGCGCGGGGTTGAGGTGCTGCTCGCCGTGCCGTCGTTCCTGCTGATCCTCGTGGTCGTGGCGGTGCTCGGGCCGGGGACGCGCGAGGTGGCCGTCGCGGTCGGCGTGTCGGCCGCGGCGGTGTTCTCCCGGATCATGCGCGCCGAGGTCATCAGGGTCCGCGGGTCCGGGTACGTCGAGGCCGCCGCGGTGTGCGGGACCGGGCGTCCCACCGTGCTGCTGACCCACGTCCTGCCCAACGCCGCGGGGCCGCTCGCCGCGCTGGCGACGCTCGAACTGGGCAACGCCGTCCTCACCGTCGCCGCCGTGAGCTTCCTCGGCTTCGGGGCCCCGCCGCCGGCGCCCGAGTGGGGCTCGCTGATCGCCGCGGGGCGCCCGTTCCTCGCCTCGGCGTGGTGGCTGACGACCGTGCCCGGTCTTGTCATCGTCGCCGTGGTGCTCGCGGTCAACCACCTTGGACACGTGCTGCGCACGCGATCGGAGAGACGATGACACCCCTGCTGGCCGTACGCGGCCTGACCGTCCGCTACGGGCCGTCCGGGCGCGGCCGGCCGGCCGTGGACCGCGCCGATCTGACGGTGAAGGCCGGGCAGATCGTGGCGGTGGTCGGCGAGTCGGGGTCGGGCAAGTCCACGCTCGCGCACGCGCTGGCCGGCCTGCTGCCGGACACGGCCAGAGTGACCGGCGGCGGGGTCACCTTCGGCGGCGAGCGGGTGGACGGCCTGCGGGAGCGGGCATGGCGGCGGCTGCGCGGACGGCGGATCGCGTTCGTGCCCCAGGACCCGGGGACCGCGCTCAACCCGCTGATGACCGTGCGCGCCCAGCTCGCCGAAGCCCTGCGGCTGACCGGGATCCCTCGGCCCGGCGAGGCCGCCTTTGAGGACGCGCTCGACCGCGTGGGCATCCCCGACCCGGCGGCGGTGCTCGACCGCCACCCGCACCAGCTCTCCGGCGGCTTCCGGCAGCGGGTGCTGCTGGGCATGGCGCTCGCCGGACGGCCCGCGCTACTGATCGCCGACGAGCCGACCTCCGCGCTCGACACCACTGTGCAGAAGACCGTGCTCGATCTCGTTCAGCAGGTCGCGGCCAGGGACGGCACCAGCATTCTCCTGATCACCCACGACCTCGGCGTCGCCGCGGACCGCGCGGACCGCGTGGCTGTCATGAGCGAGGGCCGCGTCGTGGAGGAAGGCCCGGCGGAGCGGGTGCTCGGCAGCCCCGAGGCCGCCTACACCCGGCTGCTGCTCGACTCGGTCCCCCGGCCGCTGACCGGGCCCGCGCCGACCGTGGGAGACCCGCTGCTCGCGGTCCGCGACCTGCGCAAGGTGTACCCGGGCGGCACGGTCGCGGTCGAGGGCGCCTCGTTCACGCTGGACCGGGCGGGCACGCTCGGGCTGGTCGGCGCGTCCGGGTCGGGCAAGTCGACCATCGCCCGCATGATCACCGGGCTCGTCGAGCCGACGGGCGGGAGCGTACTGCTGGACGGCGCGCCCGTCAGGGCCGGACGGGTGCAGTTCGTCGCGCAGAACCCGTACGCGTCGCTCGACCCGCTGATGAGCGTGGGCCGGATCATCGCGGAACCACTGCGTGCGCTGCGCGCGGGCACCCGGGCGGAGCGCCGGGAACGGGTGCGACGCCTGCTGGAGGATGTCGCCCTGCCCCCCGAGGTCGCTCGGCGGCGGCCATCGGCGCTCTCCGGCGGGCAGCGCCAGCGTGTCGCCATCGCCCGCGCGCTGGCGCCGTCGCCCGACCTGATCGTGCTCGACGAGCCGGTGTCCGCCCTGGACGCGGTGACACAGGCCCAGATCCTCGCGCTGCTGCGCCGGCTCCAGGACAGGCACGGGATGGCCTATCTGCTCATCTCGCACGACCTCGCCGTGGTGGCCGCCGCCGCGGGACGGCTCGCGGTGATGCGGGACGGCAGGATCATCGAGTCCGGCCCGACCGCCGGTGTGCTCGCCGCCCCCGAGGCGCCGTTCACCCGCGAGCTGCTGGCCGCCGTCCCGGGTGGGCCGCCGGTGGGCCGCACCTCGGCGTGATCGGCGTGATCGGCATGGTCGTCACCGTCGTGCCGGGGCGTGGTGGATGATGTCCGCCACCTCGGCCGGGGCGCCGGCGAAGACGGCGTGCCCCGCGTCGAGGGTCGCCTGGGCGAACGCGGTCGCGGGGGCCAGCTCGTCGGCGTGCCGGATCATCACGTCCTGGAGCGCGACGGGCAGCGCGCGGTCACGGGTGGTGCGGATGTAGGTCCGGGGCACGGTCCCCCAGCGCTCGGCCGTGGCCCCGGTCGGGGTGGTGAGGAACGCCATCGGCTGATCAGGGGTGAGGGAGGCGGCCATGGCCAGGAAGCCGGGGCGGTCGAGGTCGCTGAAGTAGGCCGCGTGCAGTTCGTCCTGGTAGGCGGGGTCGGTGTTGCGCGGGTCGATCCGCACCGCGCCGATGGCCGCCGGATCGCCCAGGTAGAGCCCGCCGCCGAGCGCGGTCTGCGCCTCCGGCAGGGCCAGGTACGCGCCCGCGGGACCCAGCGAGGTGGGGACGAACGCGGTGACGTACACCAGCCCGGCCACCAGCTCGGGGGCCAGTTCGGCGACCCGGGTGGCCACCGTCCCGCCCATGCTGTGCGCGACCACGACCGGCGGGGCGGCGAACGGGCGCAGCGTGGCCACCACGTCCGCCGCCACGTCGTCGAGGCTCAGGCCCGCGAGCGGGGACACCTCCGTGCGCAGCGCGGCGACGTCCCCGGTGAGATAGCTCGCCGGGAAGCGGGCCCGGGTGCCGTGGCCCACCAGGTCGAGCGCCAGGACGCGGTGGCCCCTGGCGGTCAGCGCCCCGGCGAGAGCCACCAGGTGCCCGGCCCCGTGCCAGGCCCCGTGGATCAGCACCACGTCACTCGTGCCGGTCACGCGACTCGACCTCCTGCCACGCCTCCGCCAGCAGCCGCGCCAGCTCGGCGGGGCGCTCCTCGGGCACGTAGTGTCCGCACTCTTCCACCCAGCGCGCCGACACGTCCGCCACGGCCTCCTGGACCGTGTCCAGCCAGCCGAGCCCCACGCCGTGCCGCGCGCCCACCACCAGCGCGGGCATCCGCAGCGGCCCGGCGGCGCACAGCTCCCGGTTGTCGGCGATATCAATCGGCAGCGCCCGATAGTAGGCCATTATGGCGCGCACCGCTCCGGGGGCGGCCAAAGCACGCGCGTAGACGTCCATGGCCGCGTCGTCGATCGCCCCGGTCACGTACAGGCCCACCGTGTCGCGGCGGAACATGAACCCCAGATAGCCGCGCTCGCGACCGGCGATCAGGAACTCCGGCAGGTCGGGCACCATGTTGAAGCCGAAGTGCCAGGACCCGCCGGTCAGCGGGTTCGCCGCCGCGAGGCTCTCGCCGAGCCCGGGGATGCCTGCCTCGACGAACGTCAGGCTGCGCACCGACTCCGGATACAGCGCGGCGAGCGGGTAGGCGACCTGGCCGCCGACGTCGTGGCCGACGAGGTGGTAACGGGTCAGCCCGAGGGCGGCCATGAGCCGGGCCAGAGTGCTCGCCACCGTGCGCTTGTCGTACCCGCCATCCGGCCGCGAACTGGCCCCGAAGCCGGGCAGGTCGGGGGCCACGACGGTGTACCGGTCGGCGAGTAGCGGCACCACCTCGCGCCACGCGTGGGCGGTCTGCGGCCACCCGTGAAGGAGCAGCACCGCGGGTCCTTGCCCCGCGACCACGCAGTTGATCACGTAGCCCGGGAGCCGGACGCGTATCGGGGACGACCCTCTTGTCATGGCGGCCATGGTGCCGGACCGAGGCCCGCCCGGCGTGGCCGCGTTTCCGCCCAGCGGGAACGCGGCGTTGGGGGCTGGGACCGCGTGTTCCTACGGTCGTACCGCCGGTGTCACCGCTGCTGGGAGGCTAAATGATCGACTCGATGAGAGTGCTGAGTTTTTCGCACTTCGTACAGGGGCCCGCGGCCTCGCAGTACCTGGCCGACCTCGGCGCCGACGTCGTCAAGGTCGAGCCGCCCGGCGGGTCGTGGGAGCGCAGGATCGGCAGCGCGGGGATCCGGGTCGCCGGGCGCAGCGTGACGTTCCTGTCGGTCAACCGGAACAAGCGCTCGATCGCCGTCGACCTCAAGCACCCCGACGCCCGCACCGTGCTCCGCCCGCTCATCGAGCAGGCCGACGTGCTGCTGGAGAACTATCGGGGCGGCGCTCTGGAGAAGCTCGGCCTCGGGTACGAGGCGGTGCGCGCGATCAAGCCGGATATCGTCTACGCCTCGGCCAGCGGCTGGGGCTCTCGCGGCCCGATGGCCGGGCGGCCGGGGGTGGACCTGCTCGTGCAGGCACGCACCGGGCTGCTGGACGTCACCGGCGACCGCCCCACCGCGGCCGGCACGCCAGTCGTGGACCAGCACGGCGCGGCGCTGCTCGCGATGGGCGTGCTGGCCGCCTACGCGCGCAGACTGACCACCGGCGAGGGCACGCGGGTCGAGTCGAGCCTGCTCGGCGCGGGGCTCGACCTGCAGGCGGAATCGCTCGCGCTGTACTACTCCGGCCGCAGGACCGAGGCGGACGTCCGCCGCCCCGCCGAGCTGGCATGCTGGTCGATCGACGCCCCCTACGGCGTGTACCGGCTGCTGGACGCGTCGATGGTGATCGCGCTGAACGGGTCGGAGGACGGCCTCGGCGACGCGCTCGGCTCCCCCGCGCTGGCCGGCTACGACCAGGGGGCCAGGCGAGCCAAGCGGGAGGAGTACACCGCGGCGGTGGCAGGTGTGCTCGCCGGGATGACCTACGCGGAGGTCGCCTCCCTGCTGGAGCCGCGCGGGTTCTGGTTCGAGCGGGTGGCCACCTACGACGACGTGCGTGACGACCCCCAGGTGGCCGCGGAAGAACTGCTCGCGGAATTCCCGGTGGGCGAGGAGCGGGCGACCGTGCTGCGGCACCCGGTCCGCTACGACGGCGAGTTGCCCGGCCTGCGCACGGCGCCCCCCGAACTCGGCGCGGACACCGTGGAGGTGCTGCGCGCGGCCGGGTTCTCCCCGGACGAGGTGGACGGCTTCCTGTCCGCGGGTGTGGTGTCCGCCCCCGGAGGCGGGGAGTGATCGGGCGCGCGCTGGTCTGCGCCCGGCTCGGCGGGCCCGAGGATCTTGAGCTGGCCGACGTGGCGACGCCGAGCCCGGGGCCGGGCGAGGTGGTGGTCGCGGTCAGCCACGTGGGGCTGAACTTCCACGACACACTGATCATCGCGGGCACACACGTGGTAAGACCTGAGCCGCCGTTCTCCCCCGGCAGCGAGTACGCGGGCACGGTGCTGGCCGTCGGCGAGGGGGTCACGTCCGTACGGATCGGCGACCGCGTGGCGGGCAACGAGGAGTACGGGTGCGCCCGCGACGCCGTACTGGTCAGGGCGGACCGGGTCACCAAAGTGCCCGGTGACGTCACCGACCGGCAGGCCGCGGCGATCCTGGTGGCCTACTCGACCGCCTACCACGCGCTCGTCCAGCGGGCCGGGCTGCGCGCGGGCGAGACGCTCGCCGTGCTCGGCGCCGCGGGCGGGGTCGGCTCCGCCGCCGTGGACGTGGGAGATCTGCTCGGCGCCCGAGTGATCGCGGGCGCCTCCACGCCGGAGCGGGCGGAGTCGGCCCGCCGACACGGCGCGCACGAGACCTTCTCCTACGGCGACGCCGGCGACGCCAAGGCCGCGATCAAGGAGCTGACCGGCGGAGCGGGCGCGGACGTGGTGTTCGACCCGGTGGGCGGCGCGGTGGCGGAGGCGGCGGTGCGCGCCGCCGCGTGGGGCGGCCGGTATCTCATGGTCGGGTTCGCCTCCGGCGGCATCCCGCGCGTCGGGCTGAACATCCCACTGGTCAAGGGCTCCTCGGTGGTCGGGGTGTTCTGGGGCGAGTTCGTCCGGCGGGACCGGGCGGCCCAGGAGCGGAACCTGCGCCAGATCTTCGACTGGGCCGCGGCCGGCCGGCTGCGCCACCACGTGCACGACGTGCTCCCGCTCGACCAGGGGCCGCGTGCCCTGCGCGAGCTGGCCGACGGCCGGGTCCGGGGCAAGCTGCTGCTGCGGGCGGGCGGTCCGACGGGATGACGACCGCCGTCCGTCCGGACCGCAGGGCGAGGATGGCGCTGGCGTCGCTGCTCGCGGGCACCCTGCTCGCTCCGCTCAACTCCTCGATGGTCGCGGTGGCGCTCACGCCCATCCAGCGCGACCTCGCCCAGCCGCTGGCCACGACGACGTGGGTCGTCACCGTCTTCTACCTGACCGCGTGCGTCTGCCAGCCGGTGCTCGGCCGGGTGGCGGACCGCGTCGGCCCGCGCAGACTGTTCGCGGCCGGGATGGCGGTGGCGGCGGTCGCCTCCGCGGTGGCGGCCACGGCCACGTCGCTGCCGCTGCTCGTGCTGTGCCGGTGCGTGCAGGCCGCCGGCGTCTCGACCGCGTTCCCGTGCGCGATGGTCGTCATCCGGCGGCACGGCGACGCGACGCGGCTGTCCGCCGTCGCGACGGTCAACACGACCGCGGGGGCGGTCGGCCCGGTGCTCGGCGGGCTGCTGACCTCCTGGGCCGGGTGGCAGGCCATCTTCTGGGTCAACCTGCCGGTCATGCTGGGGGCGCTGGTGCTCGCGTGGCGCGCGATCGGTCCCGAGGAGCGACAGGCCGCACACGGGGGCCTGGTCCGTGCGATCGATCCGGTGGGGGTCGTCCTGTTCACGGTGGCGGTGGTCGGCCTGCTGGATCTGATGCTCGCCCTCCCGAGGGTCTCGGTTCCCGGCCTGGCCGCCATGGTCGTCGCCGGGACCGGGTTCCTGTGGTGGGAACGGCGTGCCGCCGAGCCGTTCGTGGACGTCCGCGCGCTCGGCTCGGCCCGCGGGCTGGTGCCGGTGCTCGGCACGTTCGTGCTGTTCAACCTGGCCTACTACGGCGCGTTCTACGGGCTGCCGCCGTGGTTGCAGACCGCACTCGGGTTCGACGCGGCGCACACCGGGCTGCTGATCATGCCGATCGCGGCCACGAGCGTCGTGGCGACCGTACTCGGCGGTCCCATCATGCGCCGGCTCGGCGTCGGGCGGACCCTGCTGGCCGGCGGCGGGCTGCTGCTGGCCGGGGTCGCCGCGATCACCACGTTCGATACCGCGACGCCCGCATGGGCCATCGTGCTCGACGGCGTGGTGCTCGGCGTGCCGTACGGGCTGTGCAACCTCGGCCTGCAGAGGCTGATGTACGAGCGCGCGCCCGCCGGTATGTCCGGTGTGGTCGGCGGCCTGTTCCAGTCGGCCCGCTACGTCGGCGCGATCCTCGCGGTCGGGCTGGTCGGCGCGTTCGCTCCCGGCGACCCCGCCGTGCCCACCGAACCGCGCGCGCTCGCGGTGGCGATGGCCGTGGTCGCGGCGGCCGTAATCGTCATACTCGCTCATGACCTGCGACGCCCGGAAAGGTACCATCGGTGAACCGGATGGATGAGTTTTCGACAGCCGAAACCACGATTATCCCCATGACCGCGCTGCGAGACGCCCGCAAGACCGGCCGGACGGTGTCCAGCCGGGTCTTCGCCCTGCTCGACGCATTCTCCCAGGAACGGCCCGCCCTCCGCCTCGTGGAGCTGACCGCCGTCACCGGGCTGCCGGTCTCGACCGTGCACCGCATCGCAGCCGAACTGGTCGAGCTGGGGGCGTTGAAGAAGGGGCGCGACGGGACCTACCGGATCGGGCTGCGCATGTGGGAGCTGGGCTCGCTGTGCCCGCAGCCGCGCACGCTGCGGGACGTGTCGCTGCCGTTCATCCATGACCTCTACGAGGCCACGGCGGAGAACGTCCACCTGGCGGTGCTCGACGGCGACGAGGTCCTCTACGTCGAGCGCGTGTGGGGACCCCGCTCGGTCGGCGTGGCCAGCCGCGTCGGCGGGCGCCAACCGCTGCACGTCACGGGGGTCGGCAAGGTGCTGCTGGCCTACGCGCCGCACGAGCTGCGACAGGCCGTGCTCGCGGCCGGGCTGAAGCGCTACACGCCGCACACGATCGTCATGCCCGGCCTGCTGATGCGGGCGCTGCAGGAAATCCGCGAGACCGGCATCGCCCGGTGCGCCGAGGAGCTGGCGCTGGGCACGGCCTCCGTGGCGGCCCCCATCCACGGGCCCGACGGCCGGGTCGTGGCCGCGCTCTCCGTCGTCTCGCACACCGTCACCCACGCGCGGTCGCTGGCAGCGGTGGAGCCCGCGCTACGGCTGGCGGCGAAGTCGATCTCCCGCGAGCTGGCCAAGGGCTACACGGGCGGGCCGGAGGTCGGCGGCCCGCCCGGCACCGTCACGCCGATCCGGTCAGCAGCGCGGTAGCCGTCCCCGCCCGGACGGTCGCCGCGTCCCTGGGCGCGAGCCTGAGCGCCGCGACCGTGCCGAGCGGGTCGGTGTCGGCGAGTTCGAAGGGGTAGTCCGTGCCGACGAGCACGTGGTCCACGCCGAAGTCCTCGACGAGCCGCCGCAACAGCGGGGGGGAGAAGGTGGCGGTGTCGTAGTAGAGGCGGCGTAGATAGTCGCTCGGCGGGCGCGGCGTGGTGCGGGCGACCGGCTTGCGCGACCAGCCGAGGTCCAACCTGCCGAGCAGGGACGGTAGGCACCCGCCACCGTGCGCGAGGCACAGCCGCAGGTCGTGCCGCTCCAGGACACCGCCGAGCACGAGCCGCGAGACGGCGAGCGCGGTCTCCATCGGGTAGCCCGCCAGCTGGGGCAGCCAGTAGTCAGCGAGCCGCGGGCCGCCGGGGACGCTGTTGGGGTGCAGGAAGACGAACGCCCGGCGCTCCGCGAGGAACTCCCACAGCGGCTCGTGCACGGGATCGTCCAGCTCCCTGCCGAGGCCACGGGTGCCGATGGCGATGCCCGCGCACCCCAGCTCGTCCAGGCAGCGGCGGGCCTCGTCCGGCGCGGCAGGTGTGCCGAGCGGTACGTACCCGAGCGGGTCGAGCACCCCGCGATGCCCGGTGAGGAGGTCGGCGAGCGCGTCGTTGCCGCGGCGGACCACAGCCAGGACGTCCCGCTCTTCGGCGGCGTCGGCGCACGTCACGAACGGCGGCACCGACACGAGCTGGCGGGTGACACCCGTGCGACGCAGGTCTTCCAGCCGCACGGCGACGTCGTACTGGGCGGCCGGCAGCGGTATCGGCGCGCCCTTCGGTATCCCGGACACCCGCGGGTCGATCCTGACCACGCCGGCGGCGAGGTCGGACAGATCGGCCAGGCCGCGGCCGGACAGCCAGGTCAGCAAGGGCGTCGGCAGCGCATGGCTGTGCACGTCGATCACCGGACCGGGCATCGGCGTGATGTCGCTCATCCGGCCACCTCGGCGAGCCGGGCGCGGTCGAGCCGGCCCATGACGTCGCGGAGCAGCCGCTCGGCCGGGACGACGGCGTCGATCGTGACGGGGGCGTCGCGCAGCGCGTCGCGCACGGCCTTCTCCACCGTTTCCCTCGGCAGCGTGTCCAGCGGCGCGACGCCCTCGACGAGAACGGCGACGCTCGCGGGGCCGGTCGGGACGACCGCCACCGGATGCCCGGTGTGCCGCGACACGACGGCCTCCAGGTCGCTCGGGCACACGTAGGCGTCTCCGATCCGCAGCACGTCCTGGACGCGGTTCACATAGTGCAGGCAGCCGTCGGCGTCACGCCGGCAGACGTCTCCGGTGCGCAGCCACCCGTCCTCGACCGGCGTGCCCGCGGGGAAGGCGTAGGCGTGCGCGGTGGTCGGGCCACGCACCCACAGCTCCCCCGCCTGCCCCGCCGGTAGGTCACGGCCGCCGGGACCGCATACACGGACCTCGGTCCCGGGAAACGGCACGCCGAGCGAGGAGCGGAATCGCGGGTCCAGGTGGTCGGCCGGCCGGGTCCACGCGATCGTCTTGGGCACCTCGACCTGGCCGAACACCCCGCACAGCACCTCGCCGAACAGCGCGTGCGCACGGTCGATCTCCTCACCGGTGAACGAGGCCCCGCTGTAGACCACCAGTGCCAGGGACGACCAGTCGTACCCGGCGGCACCCGGGTGGGCCAGCAGGGCGCGAAGCGCGGGCGGCATCGCCATCAGCACGGTCGGGCGGTGCGCCGCAGCGGCCTCCAGCAGCGCGTCGGGGCCGGGACGCTCCGGAATGACGAACGTCCCGCCCAGCATCAGCGTCGGCAGCACCATGTTGCCGAAGCCGCCGGACACCGACTCCGGGCACAGCACGCGCGGCCGTTCCGGCCACGGAAGAGTGTCGCGCAGCGCGGTCGCCACCGCGCCCAGCGCGCCGCCGGACAGCTCGACGCCCTTGACCGGCCCGGTGGTGCCGGAGGTGAACGCCAGCCGTACCACCGCGCTCGCGGGCACGACCGCACGTACGGCCGGCTCCCGCACGGCGGTCAGGTCACGATCGGTCAGCACGCGAACCTCCGGACGGGCCCGCAGCCACGCGTCCAGATCCGGGTCGCCCGGCTCGGCGAGCACGGCGTCCGGCGCGACGAGGTCAAGCCGCTCGGCCAGCGCCGCGCCGCGCAGGGCCCCCGGCGGCAGGGCAGCGGAGCGGTGACCCGCCACGTAGCAGGCCGCGTTCACCAGCCACTGCAGCGGGTCGTTGGGCCGGATCTGCAGCACCGTGTCGCCCGGCCGCAGGCCGGCCCCGGCCAGCGCGTCCGCCACGCCCAGCACCAGCCGCTCCGCCTCGCGGTAGGTCACCTCGGCGCTTCCGTGCCGGAACGCGACGTGGCCGGATCGCGCGCGCAACGCGTCGAGCACCAGCCCGCCGATCGCCGTCACAGCCGCTCATCCGGCATGACCGTGCCGCAGGACTTGCAGGTCCTCGCGGCGACGTCGCCGTAGAACCGCTGGTAGGCGCCCGCCACCGGGTCGGTGCGGTAGTCGCTCACGTGGACGGCCTCCTCGTGCAGGAACTCATCGCAGGCGGGACAGAACCAGCGGAAACGGTCCAGCTCGCCCGGCCGCCGCAGCCGTTCGATGACCAGTACGAACGCGTCCGGCGCGAACCTGGGCGAGTGAGCGATGCCGGTCGGCGTGAAAATGGTCCCGCCCTCGGGGATCACCGCGATGTCCGAGCCGCCCTCCGGCCTGCGGTAGTGCAGGTCCATGGAGCCCCGCACCATGAACATCACCTCGTCGCTCGGGTTGAGGTGGAACTCGCTTCGGTATTCGCGGCCACGGGCGAGGAAGGCGAGCGACTCGCTCTCCTGCCACAACACCTTGACCCGCCGACCGCTCTCCCGCAGTTCACCGGCCGCCTTCCGCAACTCGACGATGGGCATCTGGCTGGGGTGCATTGCTACCTCCTGGTGTGTTGCTCAGCCGAGCAGGCCGGTGTCGTGCACGATCTGGCCGCCGACGACGGTCATCAGGACCTCGGTCGCGCGCAGTTCGTCGTCGGACGCGGTGAGCGGGTCGGCGCCGAGCACGGCCAGGTCGGCGAGCGCACCCGCGGTGAGCCGGCCCTTCACCTCCTGCTCACCGGTGTGCGCGGCACCGGACGTGGTGTAGAGGCGCAGGGCCTCCGCCCGGGTGACCGCCTGCGCGCCCCCCACGACCTCGCTCGCCGCATCGCGCCTGGTCGTCATGGCGTAGATGTTCTGGAACGGGTCGAGCGCGTTGATCGGATAGTCGGTGCCGGCCGCGACGCCGTCGAGCCCGAGACCGTCCACGAGGTCGCGCAGCGGCACGGCGGCCTCGGTGCGGGCATCGCCGAGGTGGCCGGCGATGGCCGCCCGATTGCGCCACAGGAACGGGATCTGCGCGGCCACCTGGACGCCCAGCGCGCGGGCGCGGGCGATCTGGTCACGCTGGATCAGGCTGGCGTGAATGAGCACGTCCGGCAGGAGGCCCCGGTGCCGGGTGGCCTCATAGACATCGAGCGCGAGGTCGATCGCGGCGTCGCCCACCACGTGCGTGCCGACCGGCCAGCCCGCGCGGTGCGCCGCGCCTACCAGCTCGGCCAGCCGGTCCCGGCCGGCGAACAGCTCGCCGTGGTAGCCGGGACGGGTGAGGTACGGCTCGCGCGTGGCCGCGGTGCCGAGCGTCATGCCACCGTCCACCTGGAGCTTTATACCCCGGGTGAGGTAGTGCTGACCGATGGGCGCGGGCGGGCCGGAGGCCAGCAGCGCCTCCCAGTCCGCGAGCGGGACGGACGGGTTGAGCTCGCCGGTCGGCATGACCATCGCGGCCACGCGGAGCGTGGAGCATCCGTCCCTGGCCAGCTCGCGCACCGTCTCGACGTCTGCCGGTCGCAGCGCGCCCGCCACGACGGAGGTGATCCCACGCCGGTTGAGCGCCCGCATGGCGGCGGTGAGCTGGGCAGCCCGCTCCTCGCGGGTCCAATCCGGGACCACCCGCGCGACGGTGTGCATGGCGCCCTCGACCAGCCTGCCGTCGTGCCCGCCTGGGTCGATGCCGGACCGTTCCAGCGCGGCGGTGCTGGCCGTCGCGGCGTGGCCCTCCGGCAGGTACACCGGGCGCCCGCCCGCCGCGCGGTCCAGCTCACGCCGGTCGGGCCCGCGGCCCTCGACGAGCTGGAGCGCGGGGTTCCACGGCTGCCCCTGCACCCACGCGCCGGGCTCGCGGGTGGCGGCCAGCGCGGCGATCCGGTCCAGTGCGGCGTCGAGCGTGCGGACGCCCGCGAACGACACGGTGTGCCCGTCCATGCCCGCGTTCTCGAAGTGGCAGTGCGAGTCGACCAGGCCGGGGATCACGGTCCGGCCCGCCAGGTGTACCACCCTGGTGGACGGGCCGGCCAGGCGTGCGACGTCGGCGGCCGGGCCGACCGCGGACACCCGGCCACCGGTGATCGCAACCGCCTCGGCGACCGTGCCGCGCGTATCCAGCGTGTGCACCCGGCCGCCGAGCAGGACCAGGTCGGTCACCAGGGTCATGGCCGGTTCACGGCGGCGACGCACTCGACCTCCACCTGGACGCCGGTGCGGTGCGGGGTCGCGATGACCGTGGTCCGCGCGGGGAAGTGTGGATTGCCCTCGAAGAACTCGCGGTAGACGGCGTTGAACACCGGGAAGTTCGCCACGTCGCGCACGAAACAGGTGCACTTGAGGATGGTCTCCCGGCTGCCGCCCGCCGCCTCGACGACCGCGACCAGGTTGGCGAGCGTCTGCTTGGCCTGCTCGGCGAAGTCGTCGGAGACGATGGTGCGGGTCTCCGGGTCCAGCGGCCCGGTGCCCGAGCAGTAGATGGTGTCGCCGTGCACGATCGCCTGGGACAGCGGCGCGGCCGTACCCGTGGAAAAGCCCACGGTGGGTGCGTTGCGGGTGCTGACGGGTCGGATGTCGGTCATGACCTGCTCCTTGAGTCGGACGTGCGGTCGCGGTGCGGCGACCGCCGTCACGAGATCTCCATGATGACGGCCTTGGGTTCGGTGAAGAACTCCCGGCTGTACGTTCCGCCCTCGCGGCCGACGCCGGAGTTCTTCGCGCCGCCGAAGGGCGCGCGGAGGTCCCTGACGAAGAAGCAGTTCACCCAGACGGTGCCGACCCGCAGCGCGCGTGCGACGCGGTGGGCGCGGGAGAGGTCCTGGGTGAACAGCATGGCGTTCAGTCCGTAGGGCGTGTCGTTGGCCGCCGCCACCGCGTCCGCCTCGTCGTCGAACGGAAGCACGACCACGACCGGCCCGAAGATCTCCTCCTGGGTGACCCGGTCGCGCTGCCCCGCGCCGACCACCACGGTCGGCCGTACGGACCACCCCTCGCCCACGCCGCCCGTGTGCAGCCGCGCGCCGGCCGCGGTCGCGAGGTCGAGGTAACCGGCCACCTTCGTGAAGTGCTCCCACGAGGACAGCGGGCCGATCTGCGTCGCCGGGTCCTTCGGGTCGCCGAGCACGAGCGCGTCGGCCGCGGCGGTGAACCTGGCCAGGAACTCCTCGTACACCTCGCGCTGCACGTACAGCCGGCTCCCGGCCAGGCACACCTGCCCGCTGTTGCTGTAGATCGCCTGGATGGACCAGCTGACCGCCTGGTCGAGATCCGCGTCGGCGAAGACGATGTTCGCGCCCTTGCCGCCCATTTCCAGGCTCACCGGGGTGAGGTTGGCCGCCGCGGCCCTGGAGATCAGCCGGCCGGTGGCCGACTCGCCGGTGAAGGTGATCCGGTCGACCAGCGGCGACTCGGTCAGCGCCTGGCCCACCGAGTTCGGCCCGAACCCGTGGACGACGTTGAACACGCCGGGCGGCAGGCCCGCCTCGATCGCCAGCCGGGCCAGGATGGTGGCCGAGGCCGGCGACTGCTCTGCGGGCTTGAGCACGACCGTGTTGCCCCATGCCAGCGCGGGCGCGACCTTCCAGCTCGCCATCATGAGCGGAAAGTTCCACGGTGCGATGGCGGCCGCGACACCCACGGGGTCGTACTGGGTGTAGGCGTGGTGCCCGGCCGGCATGGGAAACGTCTCGGCGGGGGTGAGCTGCGCGTGATCGGCGAAGAACCGGAAGTTCCGCGCCGCGCGGGGGACGTCGTGGCCCGTGGTCTGGGTGATCGGCTTGCCCATGTCCGTGGTGTCGGCCGCCGCCAGCTCGTCGATGTGCTTCTCCAGCAGGTCGGCGAGGCGGTGCAGGATCGCGCCGCGCTCGGCGAAGCCCATCCGTGGCCATGGCCCCTCGTCGAAAGCCGACCGCGCGGCCAGTACGGCGCGCCCCGCGTCATCGGCCGAGCCGAGTGCCACCGTGGCCCACGGCTCCCGAGTCCACGGGTCCACGGACTCGAACGTCGTCCCATCGGCCGAGGCAACCTCCTCGCCCGCGATGACATGCCCGAACGATTCCACCCCTGGTCCTCCTCTTTCTCGGTGTGCCGTACACTCTCCGCGTGCCATCGGCGCACGCTCAACGAACGGTTTCCATCCGCCGGGAAACGCGGTCAGCGGCCACGCACCGCGCGCGACCACTCCGCCCACCGCCGCCCGAACTCGGGCGAGCGCGTCGCCCGAATCTGCTCGGCGATCTCCCGGTCCACCGCCTGGGCGAACCCGCCACCGGCCGCCGCGGCGATCAGGCGCTTGGTCGCCCTCGCCGCTTCGGGGGGTGCTGCCGCGAGCTGCTCGGCGCGGCCGAGCGCGTGCGCGAGCGGGTCGGCCACGACGACGTCGAGCAGGCCGATCCGCACGGCCTCCTCAGCCGCGACCTTGCGCCCGGACAGCGCCAGCTCCGTCGCCCGCGCCGCGCCGACCGCCCGCGCGAGCAGCCACGACACGCCGAAATCGGGGACCAGCGCCATCTTGATGAATGGGCTGGCGAACACCGCGCCGGGCGATCCGATCCGCAGGTCGCACGCGAGGGCGAGGGCCATCCCCGCGCCGACGGCCGCGCCGTCCACGGCGGCGACGGTCGGCGCGTGGAACTCCAGCAGCAGTTCGGCGATGGAGAACTCGCGGGTCATGCGCTCCCGCGCCTCCTGCGGCGTCTCGTTTCCCAGGTCGCCGATCGCGTCCAGATCGCCGCCCGCGCAGAACGCGCCGCCGCGCCCGGTCACCACCAGTGCCCGTACGGTGGCGTCACCGTCCAGCTCGCGCAGCACCGCGGGCAGCCCGTCGAGCAGGGTGCGGTCCAACGCGTTACGGCGGTGCGGCCGGTCCAGTTCCAGCAGCGCGATTCCTTCGGAGGGGAACGTCACCCGCAGTCCACGTACATCCATGGCCCAAGCTGACCGGACGCGGGCTCCGGCCGCCAGGACCCGTTCTCATTGAGCGGAATGCCGCAGGTGGCCGGGCACTGTGCCAACGCGCATGATCGGTGCGCATGGACATCGGGTTTCTGGAGGCTTCATGAACGGGCAGTTGCGCGGCAAGACGGCGATCGTCACCGGGGCTGCGTCGGGCATTGGACGCGCGACCGCCGCGCTGTTCGCCGCCCGCGGCGCTGCGGTACTCGCTGTGGACCTCAATGAGGAGGGCCTGCTGGGGCTGCGGGACGAGGCGGCGGGCGGCGAGGTGGCCGTGCTGGCCGCGGACCTCACCGCGGCGGGCGCGGCGGAGCTGGTCTTCGATCACTGCGCCGAGACCGTCGGCGCGCCGAACGTGCTCGCCAACATCGCGGGCAAGGCCGGGGACCGCCCGGCGGCCGACACCACGGACGAGGACTTCGAGTTCTTCCTGCGCACCAACCTCGGCACGACGTTCGCGCTCAGCCGCCGCGCGGTGATCGCATTCGGCGACGCGGGCGGGGCGATCGTCAACACGTCCTCGGCGTTCGCGCTGACCGGGGTCGCGGGGTCCGCGCCGTACTCGGCGGCCAAGGGCGCGGTCTCCAGCCTCACCCGCCAGATGGCGGCCGACTACGGCCGGCGCGGCATCCGGGTCAACGCGGTGGCGCCGGGCCTGATCGAGACCCCGGCCACCCGCGCGAAGATCGCCGCGGGCGCCTTCGACGACCTGGTGACCCGGTCGCGCCCGCTGCCCAGGGTCGGGGAGCCGATCGACGTCGCGCGGGTCGTCGCGTTCCTGGCGTCCGACGAGGCGGCCTTCGTCACCGGCCTCACCATCCCGGTGGACGGCGGCTGGAGCAGCACGCACTTCCGCGACTGACGACGACGCGAGGCGGGGGGGGGGGCGCGGGGGCCCCCCCCCCCCCCCCGGGGGGGGGGGGGGCGCCCCGCCCCCCCCCCCCCGCGCGGCCACCCCCCGCCCCC
>NZ_JBFAQY010000014.1:0-221158 GCF_040678965.1 Streptosporangium sp. NPDC049248 | reverse complement strand
GCCGGACGAGTGGCTGGGGGTGGATCTTGGCATCGTGAACCTGGCCACCGACTCCACCGGCGAGGCACATACCGGCAAGGGTGTACGCGCCGTCCGGCGGCGCAACGTCCGTCTGCGGGCACGCCTGCAGGCCAAGGGCACCAAGTCCGCCAAGCGGCTTCTCAAGGCGCGTCGCCGCAAGGAGTCCCGGTTCGCCCGTAACACCAATCACGTCATCTCCAAGCATCTGGTCGGTAAAGCCAAAGACACCCGGACCGGGATCGCCCTCGAAGACCTCGAAGGCATCCGCGAGCGGGTAACGGTTCACAAGGCTCGGCGTGCCGACCTGCACTCGTGGGCGTTTCACCAGCTGCGTACGTTCGTGACCTACAAGGCGGCCATCGCCGGGGTGCCCGTGCGTCTGGTCGATCCCCGTAACACCTCCCGCACCTGTCATCGGTGCGGGCACTGCGACAAGCGCAACCGTCCCAACCGGGACGACTTCACGTGCCTCGGCTGCGGGTTCGCCGGCCCCGCCGACCACAACGCTGCGATCAACATCGGTCGCAGGGCAGTGAGTCACGCTGCCGACGACGCGGCCTGAACCGTGCACCCCATGCACGGCGAGGAGCTGCAAGCTCGGTCCCTTCAGGACCGAGAAGCTGACACAGAACGCGTACCGCAGCGGATCGCCACGGTCACCGACGCCTGTCACCTGGATGTCTCCTCAACGGCCGGGCGGGCCTGGCCCCGTTGTCCGCCTGGACGCGGACGAGATTCGAGCGCAGGTCGTCACCGGCCTCGCCGCGGCTGCTGGAGCGCTCGCCGTCGGTGAAGGCCGGGCGGCCCCATGCGGACGCCACCCGGCCGGGCCTGTCTCAGCCCACCGACACCCGAAGAACGATCTTGCCTCGCACGTGCCCGCTCTGGCTCAACCGGAAGGCCTCGGCGGCCTCCGACAGATCCAGCACCGTCGCGATCTCCGGGACGACCAGACCGTTCTCGATCATCTGTCGCAGCTCGTCGAGGTCCGCCGTGCTCGGCCTGGCGAACACGAAGACGCCGCCGTGCTCCAGCACGCCGTCGTTGGTCAGCGAGACGACCCGCCCCCGCGCGTCCTCGCGCAGCAGGCCGAGGGAGGAGACCAGCGTCTCGCCGCCGTACATGTCCACGATCGCGCTGACACCGGCCGGCGCGAGCATCCGGACCCGCTCGCCGAGCCCGGGGCCGTAGGTGACCGGCTCGGCGCCGAGGCCCCGCAGGTAGTCGTGGTTACGGGCCGAGGCGGTGCCGATGACACGTGCTCCCAGGGCGGCGGCGATCTGTACGGCGAACGACCCGACACCGCCCGCCGCGGCCTGCACCAGCACGGTGTCACCGGCCCCCACCCGCAGCGCGTGGACGAGCGACTGGTAGGCGGTGAGGCCGGCGATGGGGACGGCCGCCGCCTGCTCCCAGCTCAGATTGGCCGGCTTGCGGGCGATGGTGCGCACCGGCGCGGCCACCCGCTCGGCGTAGGTCCCCCTTCCGATGGAATCCTCGCGCACGTACCCGACCACCTCGTCCCCCACCGCGAAGCCGGTGACCGTCGGGCCGACCTTCGCGATCACTCCTGCGACGTCCCAGCCGGGGACGACGGGAAAATGCACGTCGAAACGGCTGTCCAGACGCCCGGCGGCTATCTGCCAGTCGACCGGGTTGACCGACACCGTCCTGACGTCGATGAGAACGGACTCCGGGCCGAGTTTCGGCTCGGGGACCTCCCCCATCTCCAGGACCTCCGGCCCTCCGTAGCGCCGGTAAACGACCGCCTTCATCAAATCCTCCAACGTGGAAACCCCCGCCTTCGGGCGGGGGATGGAGACGGGGAGTCTCCTCCCCCGCAGAGGGGAGCCTTCCGGTGATGAGCCGATACCGCCCTCGGGACTGGGACGGCCGTGGAAACCATCGGACCGGATCAGCGGTAGTAGCCCTCGACCGGGACGCGCGCCTCGTCGAACAGGGCGGGGCCCTCCTGGCGGGCGCCGGTGCCGGACGCCTCCGGCTTGAGACTCGCGAGCTGTTCGGTGGAGAGCGCGAACACCACTCGGCCGAGGCCGGATCGTTCGATCGCGCCCGTGCACATGGGGCAGGGCTGGCAGCTCGTGTACATGGTCGTGGTGGCCGCGGCGGCGGGGTCGAGCTCGCGGGCCGCCCACCTGGCCAGCTTGAGCTCGGGGTGGGCGGTGATGTCGGCGTCGCTGAGAACCGTGTTGCGGTCCTCGGCGAGCACGGTGCCGTCCGGGCCCGCCAGCAGTGACCCGAACGGCGGGTCACCGGCCGCCCGCGCCGCGGCGGCAAGCTCGATGGCCCTGCGCAGCAGGTGTTCGTCGTCGCGCGTCATGGTTGCCTTCTCTCTGAGTGACGCGTACCCGGATACCAGTGGGCGGCCACGGTGGCGAGCGCCTGCCACGCCGCCCGCGGACGGAGCGTCTCGTCCGGGTCGCCGTTGAACGGATCGAGCACGACGGTGTCGGAGCCCAGGAGGCGCAGCTGTTCGAGGTCGTCGAGCACCTGGTCGATCGTGCCCTCCCCGGCGAGCCGCCCGGGGTCGGTGATCGGTGCCTCGGTGAGCCGCAGGGCGATCCGGGGGGCCAGGGCGGGCACCGGCCGCCGGGACTCCTCGGCGATGGTCCTCAACCGCCCCAGCGCCTCGCGCAGCCAGGGCAGGGTGACCCGCAGTGGATGCCACGCCTCGCCGAGGTGTACCGCCCGGCGCAGGCCGGCGTCGCTGTTGCCGCCGACCCAGATCGGTATCCGCCCGGCGCGGTAGTCCTTGTCATCGTTCCAGGCGGCGCGGATCACCCGGAGGTGCTCGTCGGTCAGCGCCCCACGCCGCTGGAACGGGACTCCGAGCGCGTCGAACTCCTGCCGCGCCCAGCCGACGCCCACGCCGAGGACGAGCCGTCCCCCGCTGAGCCGGTTGAGGTTGGCGGCCATCCGGGCGACGAGCAGCGGGTGCCGGTAGGGCACGATGAGCACCGTGGTCCCGAGCCTGACCCTGCCGGTGATGCCGGCCAGCCAGGCGAGGGTGGTGAAGGGTTCGTAGAACGGCGCCGGGTACTGTTCGGCGACGTCGGGTGTTATCGCGATGTGGTCGGAGACCATGAGCAGGTCGAAACCCAGGCCCTCCACCGTCTGCGCCCAGTCGCGCAGCACGCCGGGGTCGGTGCCCGGCCCAAAATTCGGGACATTAACGCCTATTTGCACTGGTTCAGGCTATCCAGCTGCTGTTTTCCAATGGAAGAGAGTTTTCCCGGCGTAATATTAGATATGCCGTGAATATGCCGGTACCTTTGCCGGATGACCGAGAGCCTCGACGCCACCGACTGGTCGATCCTGGTCGAGGTCCAGCGAGACGGCCGCATCCCGCTGACCGAGCTGGGACGGCGGGTGAACCTCAGCGCCTCCGCCACCACCGAGCGGATCAGGCGCCTGGAGGCGGCGGGCGTCATCACCGGCTACCACGCCCATGTCGACCTGGCGAAGGTCGGCTTCGCCGTGCTCGCCGTGGTACGCCTGAAGTATCCGGGCAGCCGGCACCAGCACCGGCCCCTGCACCGGCTGCTCGACGAGCGCCCCGAGATCCTGGAGTGCCTGCGGACCACCGGCGACGACTGCTACGTGCTGAAGATGGCCGCGACCTCCATGGCCCACCTCGAACAGCTCGTTGACGAACTGGCCCGGTTCGGCAGCACCACCACCAACCTCGTCTACAGCCAGACCCTGCCCTACCGCGGCCCCCAGGGCCCCCGGGACCCCTGCCCCACACGGGGTCCCGCCGGTCCCGACCCGGGAACGTCTCAGCAGGCCGGCTAGTCGGTGTCGTAGGAGACCAGCAGGCTCAGCACCTTCCCGCGCGGGCTGAGCGCGCCGACCGCGAGCTCCTGGTCCGTCCAGTACGGCGTGCGCCTGGTGATCCTGAACACCAGCCACCGCCACCGGGCTGCGAGCTCGTTGACCCGGTGGACGGACGCGTCGGCGGGGGCGCGCACCAGACCGGCGACCGACCGCCACGCCGCCAGCCTGCCGTACCCGCCGCGGAGCCCGGAGGAGTAAGAGGCGTCGCAGTAGGCGGAGGTGAACAGCTCGCCCACCACCGCGCCCAGGCTGCCCCGCCCCCCGTGCAACGCGGTCTCCGCTCCGAAGGCCCCCGGCAGGAAGGCGTTCACCCCCAGCGGCACCAGCTCCTCAGGGCCGACGGCCCCGGGAAGTTCGAAGATCTTCGCCCATCCTGATGAATTCCAGTGCTCCACCGCCGTGGTGATGAGCCGCTCCTCCTGCCGGGTGCTCACCGTCGCGGGCTCCCCACCGGGAACCCCTGCGGGCGCGCGACCGTCCAGGAAGATCCGCGCGACCTCCGGGTGCTCGGGAATGTAGTGCTCGCGCCGGGGAACCCAGCCCGACTCGAACCAGGGCGCGCGCATCCGGCGCTCCCCCCTGCCGAGCCTCAGGGGCAGTCCCGCGAGAGGATGCCCCAGCTCGCGCAGGGCGGCGGCGCACCGCACCGCCGCCGGCACCCGGGTCAGGTTGACCCCGCGCACCACCAGCTCCTGCGCCAGGCAGGCGATCAGTTCCGCCCAGGTGTCCGGCTCGGCGGGCACACACCCGAACAGCGGCAACAGGTGGTGGACCCGCCGGGACTCGGCCAGCAGCGCGGCCAGGTCGCGGACCTCCCGAAGCCGCCGCTCACCGACGTAGTGACCGCGTACCAGCTCGGCCAGCGACCCGGCATCTCCGGGAACGCGCGCCAGGATCGGCCCATGTGGCCCGTCAACGAGCCCGTGCGAGATCACGAAGGCTCCTCCGGCGACCCCGCCCGCATGCTCGTTCCTCCTCGTGCCGAAAACCCGTCCTTTGCCAATCGGATGCCATTACACTACGTAATCAAGCGGTGACCGAAACGGCGGCGTCCCGTATGCCTGCCGTCGCGGAAACAGGAGACGGCCGACAAGGAAATCCGGACGATCGACGATCATGCCGGTGACGGCGGAGTTGAGCAAGGCGACCTCGGCGGAATCCTCCGGAAGAGCGGCGATCCGAGCTCGCCCCGGAGCGCGGGCCCCACGTCACGGGCCCCACGTCACGGTCTCCGCGTCACGGTCTTCGCGGACAGCAGGCGTGAGGTGATCGGCATCTCACACCGAACACGAGGAGTGAAGATGAACACAGGTCGTCGCGGCGTCTCCGGCCCCCTGGGCGAGCAGAGCCGCTCCACAAGGGCATTCCGCGTCCGCGCGCTGCCGGCGGTCGGCGCGATCATCGGCATGGCCCTGCTGGCGACGGGCACCCCCGCCTTCGCGGCTTCGGCCACCGCCCACGGGGCCGGGGCGCGCACGGGCGCCGCGCAGGCCGGCACGGCCGGCCGGCTACCCGCCGGCGACGACGTGTACCGCGACTGGTTCTCAAGCCACTCCAACTGCGTGGCAGCCGGCCAGGGGGGAATCGACCGAGGCCACTGGGAGCACTACACCTGCTCCGAGGGCGACTGGTTCTGGCACCTGTGGACCAACCGCTGAGCGACGGACAGCGGCGCGTCCGAATCCGTCTTCGCTCTTCGGGGAGGGTCTTCAGTCCGGAAGCCCGGTCGGCGGCGGATTTTCACCGAGCCGACCCCTTTACGATGTAGATCAAGAAACGTCGAATCCCCGTTCCTCACCGCGCCCGCGGTGAGGAACGGGGATTCTACTCGCCGGAACCTCAACGGCGAGTGGACGCCGTGCGGAAGCGGGCTCGGTTGTGTGCAATGGCCCCATGGCTGCTGTACCGATATGGACCGACCTGCTGCAGACCCGATCCGCCCTCTGCCTGGGACTCGCCCCCTCCCCCAAGTGGCTGGAGGCATGGCGAATGCCCGACGACGTGGGGGGCGCCCGGCGAATGTGCGCGACGGTGCTGGAGGCCGCGGGCGAGCAGGTGGCCGTCTACCGGATCCAGGCGCCGTTCTTCACCCGGTTCGGCACCGCGGGCACCGCCCTGCTGCGTGACGTCGTCGACGGCGTGCACGAGCGGGGCTCGCTGGCGGTGCTGGACGCGAAGGTGTGCGACGCCGACGACACGATGGACTCCTACGCCGACCTCTACCTGGGGCCCGGCAGCGTGCTGCGCGGGGACGCGGTGACGGCGACCCCGTTCATGGGCTTCGGCTCCCTCGGCCCGCTGCTGCGCCGGGCCTGGGACAGCGGAACGCTGGTCATGGTGCTCGTACGCACCTCCAACCACGCGGCCGGCGGGGTGCAGTGCGCCATGACCGGCTCGCGCACCGTCGCCCAGCGCACCGCCGACGAGGTGCGGGAGTGGAACGACGAGCACGGCGTGGCGGCGGCGGCCGTGGTCGGAGCCGCCCCCGGGGAGGCCCGCGACCTGGTGGCCCGGATGCCGTCCGCGGTCGTGGAACTGCCCGGCCTGGGCCGGGCCGGACGCGACACCCGCGACCTCGTCGCCGTCGCCGCCGACGCGCCGGGGCGGGCCGTGCTGCCGGTCACCACCGGGGTGCTGAGGCACGGTCCTGACGTCGCCGCGCTGGAGGCGAGCATCGCGACCTGGCGGAAGGAGATCGGCGCGGGGGTCCCGGCATGCTGATCGAACTGCGGCCCGGCACCTCCGCCGAGGCCGCCGAGGAGGTGGCGGCGCGGGCCGGGGCGCACGAGGACGTCACCGCCTGGCCGGTGCGCCTGGCCGGAAGGGTGTTCGTCGTGGTGAGCGGCGACGAATCCCTCGCCCACGTACCCGCCTCACCCGCCGTGCTGGCCCGCCGCCCCACCCCCGACGGCCACTGGCTGGTACGGCGCGACAGCGGCGTGGCCCCGCGCGAGGTGACGATCGGCCCACCGCTGTCCGGCCCGCCGGAGGCGCCTCGGCAAGTCGGGGTGGTCGGAGGGCCGAGGCTGTGGTGGGCGGCGGGACCGTGCGCGCTGGAATCGACCGAGGACGCGGTCGAGACGGCCCTGACGGTCAGAGCACAGGGGGCGCACGCGCTGCGGGCCGGGCTGTCCAAGACGCGCAGCAGTCCCTATCACTTTCCCGGCAGGGGCCTGCGGGGCCTGGAGGCGCTGGCGGAGATCCGGCGTGCGGCGGCCATCCCGGTGATCACCGAGGTCTGTGACCCGCGCGAGGTGGCGGCCGTCGCCGAGGTGGCCGACTGCCTGCAGGTGGACGGCCGGCAACTGGACAACCGGCCGCTCCTGGCCGAGCTGGGTGCTCAGCGACGCCCTGTGCTGCTGATGCGGGGGCCACGGGCGAGCCTGGACGACTGGCTGCGGGCCGCGGAGTTCGTCTTCACCCGGGGTAACAGTGCCGTGGTGCTCTGCGCGGGTGCCACCGGAACGCCGCAGCAGCCCGGCTTCGGGGCGATCACCGCGCTGCGCGCCCGTACCGAGCTGCCCGTGATCTTCGACCCCAGCCACAGCACCCGCTCCGCCTCGCTGGTGGCCCCGGCCGCGCTGGCGGCCTCGGCGTACGGTGTGGACGGGCTGCTCATCGAGTCGTGTACGAAGCCCGAGCGGCTGTATCGCCCCGGCGACGCGGCTCACATGTTCCCCCCCGAATCCCTGGCGGACCTGGTCGCCACCTGCGAGCGGGTCCGGGACTCCGCACGATCCCTGGAGGTCTCGTGTTGACCGCTCGCCTGAGCACCGCGAGCTGGCTGGTACCGCTGCGGCGGCCGGAACGGCCTCGCGCGCGGCTGGTCTGCGTGCCCAACGCGGGAGGCGGCGCCACGACGTTCCGCGGCTGGGCCGACCTGCCGGCCGACGACGTGGAACTGTGGGCGGTGCGTTCCCCCGGCCGGGAGACCCGCATCGGGGAGAAGCCGCCGCACCGGCTGTCGATGATCGTCGATCCGGTGATCGACGAACTGTCGCGCCTGGCCCCGCTGCCGTTCGCGCTGTTCGGGCACAGCATGGGCGCGCTGGTGTCGTTCACCACGGCGCGGCGGCTGCGCTCGCGCGGGCTGCCGGGCCCGGGGCGGCTGTTCGTCTCCGGCTGGAACGCCCCCCAGATCCGCGACGGCATGCCGCGGCTCGGGCGACTCTGCGACGAGGACCTGATGCGAGTGCTGCACCGGCTGGACGGCATCCCGCCGGAGGTGATCGGCAACGCGGAGCTGATGAGCCTCGTCATGCCGGTGCTCCGCGCCGACCTGAACGTGGCCGAGTCCTACGTCCACCAGGACGAGCCGCCGCTGGCCTGCCCGATCTCGGTGTTCGGCGGGATCGGGGACCCGACGACGACGGCCGCCGGTCTGGGCGCGTGGAGCGCGCAGACGGAGTCGGCGTTCCGGCTCCGGCTGCTGCCTGGCGGGCACTTCTTCGTCCACACTCAGCGCCGGGCGGTGCTGCGTGCGATCCGGGAGGACCTCGGCACCTGCCGATGAGCGAAGGCCACGACCGAGCCGCCGCCCGGGGCCTGGGCGGCGGAACTCGCGGAGGACTCAGCGTTTCCTGGCGGTGAGCCTGCCCATGGACAGGGTGGCCTCGGCACCGTAGAAGCGGCCGACGCGCTCGGCCTCCCGCTCCAGTTCCTCGCTCCGGCCGGAATCGAGTTCGACGAACGACTCGACCTTGATCTCGACCTTGCCGCCCTTCTCCCTGCGCTCCCACATGCCGGACACGACCCCGTCGACGAGCATGACCTGGTGGGCGACCGCGCCCTCGTACCTGCCCCGGCCGTGCTCGAAGACCCGTCCGGCGGTGTCCTTGGGTACGACGACCTCCTTGGGGCCGCTGCCCAGGATGTACGCCTCGTACTGCGGCAGCAGCCGCAGGCAGCTCGCCTGTGACGGCCAGCGGCTCTCGTCGGTGGCGAGGACGTACGCCCTGCGGCCCTCGACCTCGACTCCGACGATCTCGTCGCCGAGCGACTCCAGCGCCTCGCGTGCCTCGGGCGGCCTGAGCGCGAACCAGCGGGCCAGGTCCTGGTGGGTGGCGGGACCGTACGCACGCAGGTAGCGGCGGATGATCTCCATCGCCGACTCCTCGGGGTCGGGCTGTTCGCCGAGCTCGACCTTCAGCCCCGCCCACCGGTCGGGCCTGACGTAGGTGACCTTGGCGCCCCGTACCGGCCCGAAGCAGAGCACGCCGAGGTAGGCCACCGGACGCAGCAGCTCGCCCCAGTTGGAGGCGAGCTTGTCCTTGGCCCAGGCGCCGACCCGGCCCGACACCTCCCCGGCCAGCTCCTCGCGGGTCAGGCACTCGCCGTCCAGTGCCTCGCGGACCGCGTCGACGAACGACTCGCCCTGTTTCGCGGTCAGCCCGTGGTGGGCGTGCCAGCTGCCCTTGGCGCGCCAGTAGGGCTTCCAGCGCATCGCCGCCAGCCACAAGGCCAGCTCGTCGGCGGCGTGCACGTGCAGGGTGCCGCGCAGGCTGTACGTCTTGACGAGGCGTTTGTCGTCGTAGAGCTCCGCGCGGACCTGCTCGCGGGTGGCGTCCCTCACCCGTGACCCGATGGCCAGCTCGGCCGCGGCGGCGACCTGTGCCTGCACCCCGCACACGTCACGCACGGGTTTCCGCAGGTCGCCGGAGACGGGTTTCACGAGATGGTGGCGGGCCAGCCGCCGCGCGTGGACCTGATCCCAGGTGAGCGAATTCATGGTGGATGCCTCTACCCCATCGGATGGAGCCGAACCTGGACGTGCTTGACGCCGTTGATGACCGGGGAGCGCAGGTAGTCGGGCGGTCCGAGCAGTTCGGCCGCCGACACCGAGGTCGCGAGCTCGTCCAGGAAGACGGTGAGCTCCAGCTCCGCGAGGGCGGCGCCCAGGCAGAAGTGCGGCCCGGAGCCGAACGCGACGTGCCCGTTGCGTGAGCTGCGGGGTCGTCCGACGTCGAACACCTCCGGCGCGTCGAACACCCGCTCGTCACGGTTGGCGGAGGTGTGCCAGATGACGACGTCCTGGCCCGGATGGATGGTCTTGCCGTACAGCTCGGTCTCGCGGGCGGCGCGGCGCAGCACGTGGCGGCTGGGCGAGGTCCAGCGCAGCAGCTCGCCGACCGCGCCCGGCACCAGCTCGGGTTCCTTGCGCAGCCGCTCCCACTGGTCGGGGTGCTCCATGAGGGCCAGCAGCCCTCCGACGGCGGCGTGCCGGGTGGTCTCGTTGCCGCCGAGCATCAGCACGTCGAAGAAGAGCAGGCACTCCTCCTCGCTGAGCACCCCCGCGTCCTGGGAGTGGGCCAGCAGGCTGACGATGTCGTCGCCGGGCGAGGCGCGCCGCCGCTCCACCAGGCCCTGGCAGTAGAGCAGGAGCCGGCCGTGCGCCTGGGCGGCGTTGGCGCGCACGTCGGAGGTCAGCTGGTACTCGCTGTCGTGCGAGCCGAACGCGGTGGAGGTGAGGTTGAGCATCAGGTCCCAGTCCTGGCGCGGCACGTCCAGCAGTGCGGAGATGCCCGCGACCGGCAGGGCCGCCACGACCTCGGCGAAGTCGCACTCGCCCCGCTCCAGCGCGTCGGCGAACACGTCCCTGACGACCGAGCGCAGGTACGGCTCCAGGGCGGCGATGGCCCGGGGTGTGAAGCACTTGTTGACCAGTTTGCGCAGCTCGGTGTGGCGGGGCGGATCGGTCGTGTTGATCATCTTTCCGGATCCCTGGTCACCGGTGTTGCGGTGCGGGCCAAGGGTGTTGGTCTGGTTGGAACTGAAGGTCCGGGGGTCCTTCTGCACCTTCACGCAGTCCTCGTAGCGGGTGACCGACCAGAAGCCAGGCTCCCTGCCCTCGGGGTTCCAGTACAGCGGGTCATGGTCACGCAGGTGGCGGAAGACCTCGTGGGGTCTGTCTCCGACGTGCAGATCGGCGTCGGCCAGATCGACATCGGTCATTTACGAACCTCCCATTCCTCGGAGAAACTCCCGGCAGCCGTCATCTCGCCGGCGGGATGGCACTGATTTAAGCTTCGGGTTGTTCCGATTAAGGCGAAGGCGGGATTATAAACCGCCCGCCGGAGGGCCACCCGGGCGTTTTTCCGCGTTTCCGATGACGTGGTTATCGTCCTCCCATGGTGCTACGTGTCAAGCTCGTCCTGTCATTGCTCACGGCCACCGCCCTGGTCGGAGGCGCTTCCCCACCGGTGGAGCGGCCTGTCGCGGTGCGGGCCCCCGGGCCGTTCACGATGCGGGACTTCCTGACCACGAAGAAACTCGGTCAGGTCGTCCCGTCCCCCGACGGTAAATCAGTGGCGGCGGTCGTGAAACGCGGCCCGAGCGAGTCGAGCAGATATGGCGCATCATTTGTCGATGGAAACGAGCGCGCCGACATCTGGATAGCGGACGGCGCGGGACCGGCCCGTGACGTGACGCACGGGGCGAAGGACGGCACCGGTCACTACAATCCGGTCTGGTCGCCCGACGGGCGCATGCTGGCCTTCGCCTCCACCCGGGGCGGCGACGACGTCTTCCTGCACGTGTGGGACCGGGAGAGCGGCGAGATCCGCAAGCTGACCCCGCGCGGGGTGCAGACGATGACGAACGCCTCCGGCTACCTGATCCAGTGGCTGGACTCCCGGCGGGTGATCGCGCCGATGGTGAACCCCGGCCGCTGGTCGCTGGAGTACGGGCAGTGGCTGGAGGCTCAGCGTGCCGCCCCGAAGGAGTGGGCCAAGGTCGAGCGCGGCAAGGAGAACACCGCCTCCGTGCTCGACAGCTCCACCGCCGACGGTGCGGACGCGCTGGACGAGGAGATCGCCGTCATCGACGCCGTCACCGGCAAGATCACCTCAGCCGGACCGGCCCGCACCTACACGGCGGGCAACCTGGTCGCCGACCCGACCGGGCGGCACATCGCCCGGGTGGACGACCTCGGCCCCACCCCCGCACGCGCCGGGCAGCTCAAGCGCGTCCTGGAACGGCGTACCCGGCTGGCGATCGCCTTCGCCTCCGGCGGGCAGCCACGCGTGGTGACCGAGGTGCCGAGTCCCTCGATCACCGTGCAGCCCCGCTGGGCCGCCGACGGCGCCAACCTGCTGGTCGTCGGCAAGGCCACGCCGAAGACGCCCGACCCGTTCACCGCCTACCTGGTGCCCGCCGCCGGCGGGAAGGCCGCACCGCTGGCCGCCGACCGGCTGGTGGCCACCGGCCTGCTCTGGGGCGCGGGTACCCCGCTGGTGCGCGGCACGCAGGTCGCCGAGGCCGCCGATCCGGCGGCCCGCCAGGACTGGTGGGCGTTCGACCCGGCCGATCCCGCCGCCAAGCCGCGCGACCTGACCTCGCGGTTCAAGGTCCCCCCGCTGGAGCTGGTGCCGGTGAGCGGTGGCGTGCTGGGCGTGGCCGACGGGCGCGCCTGGCTGATCGACCCGCGTACCGGGCAGGCCCGCGACCTTAAGGCCACCGGCGCCGCCCCGCTGGCGGAGCTGGCCTGGCCGCTGGACGACGGGGTCAGGCGCAACGGCGTACGCCCCACCGACCGGGGCGGTGCCGAACCGGCCAACCCCCGGCTCGACCGCGACTTCCCCCTGGTGCTGGTGCGTGACACCAAGGGCGGCCTGTACGAGCTGGCGCCCGGCGCCACGCCGGTGCTGACCCCGCTCCCGGCGCCGCACCCCGAAGCGGGCGTCGCCGGGTACTCCCCCGCCGACCGCACTGCGGTCTTCGGCGCGGGTGGCGACCAGGGCACCGCGCTGTGGACCACGCACGCCGGCCGCCACACCCAGCGCATCTCGCTGAACGGCCACCTCGCCCAGGTGCTCCCCCCGCAGCGCAGGCTCGTCACCTACAAGGGCGCGAACGGGGAGAAGCTGACCGGCGCGCTGCTGCTGCCACCGGGCCACCGCGACGGGCAACGTCACCCGCTCGTGGTCAACGTGTACGGCACCCGGATCGTCTCGACCCTGGAGGACGTGCCGGAGTTCCAGGTCAACAACCCGAGCTACCTGACCCTGCAGTTCCTGGCCGCCAATGGTTACGCCGTGCTCGTCCCGTCGATCCCCCGCCCCGAGGGCAAGGCGGCGGCCGAGCCGATGACCTGGCCGACCAAACCGATCATGAACGCGGTGGACGCCGCGATCGACGCGGGGGTGGCCGACGCCAAGCGGCTGGCGGTGATGGGGCACTCCTTCGGCTCCTACAACGTGCACAGCCTCGTCACCCAGACCGACCGGTTCGAGGCGGCGATCGCGATCTCCGGCTTCTCCGACGTGATCAGCAGCTACGGCGTGTTCGACGCCCGCTTCCGCTACACGCCGCGCGCGCAGGAATGGTTCGCGCCGGCCTACATCGAGGACCCGGCCTTCGAGTTCGGGCTGGGCAAGCCCCCGTGGGAGGACCCACGGCGGTACGTGCGCAACAGCCCGCTGCTGCACGCGGGCAAGATCAAGACTCCGGTGCTCATGCTGCACGGCGAACGTGACTATCTGACCCACACCGGCTCCGAGGAGATGTACACGGCGCTGGCCAGGCAGGCCAAGAAGGTGCGGCTGGTCAGCTACTGGGGCGAGGCGCACATGCCGTACTCGATGGTCTCGCCCGCGAACTTCCAGAGCATGATCGAACAGGAGCTGGACTGGCTCCGGCTGAACCTGCCCGGGAGCGAGCGGTGAGGCTCTTCTCGCCCGTCCAGGAGCGGGCCTGGCTGGAACACCTGCTCGGCGATGCCGCGCCCGGCGGGATCTCCCTGCGGCTAAGGCTGACCGGCCCCCTCGACGAGGCGGCACTGGGCGCGGCGCTCGGCGACCTGGCCGCGCGGCACGAGGTGCTGCGCTGGTCCCTGCCCGCCCGGGGCGACGGGCCGCGCCCGGTGGTCTCGGCCGGGGTCCTGCCCGTCCCGCGGGCGGTGCCGGTCGAGCCCGAGAAGCTCGGCGCGACGCTGGCCGAGCTGGAGTCCCGGCCGTTCGACCTGGTGACCGGGCCACTGGCCCGCGTCTCACTGCTGGCGCTCGGCCCGGCGGAGCACGTGCTGGTGCTGCGCGCGCACCCGTGCGTCACCGACGAGGGCTCGGCCGCCGTACTGGCCGCCGACCTGGCCGAGCTGTACCGGGCGCGAGCCGAAGGGGACTCCCCGCACTTGCCCGATCCGCCCCGCGCACCGGTCGCGGGCGACTTCCCCCGCCCGCCCGCGACATCCTCTGACCTCTCTTCGCGCGCCGCGCCCACGCGGCCCCTGGCTTCCGGGGCCGATCAACCGGCAGGGTCAGCCGGCGGTGTTCCCGCGGCGCCGCACGCCAGGCCCGAGTTCTGGCGTGCGGCACTGCGGGAGGTGCCACCGCTGGAGGTGGCCACCGACCGCCCCCGCCCCGGGCACCGTTCCGGCGCGGGCGGGGCACACCACTTCGAGGTGGCCGTACCGGCCGGGCTGGGCGACCCTCCGCTCGCTGTGCTCACCGCGTTCACCGCGCTGCTGTCGCGCTGCTCGGGCCAGGAGCGCTTCACGATCGGCGTGCACTCCCCCGGCCGCGTCTCGGGGCCGCTCGGCGGGGAGCCGAACGAATTCTCCGGGACAGTGGGGCCGCTGGATGACCTCCTCCCAGTGCGCGTGGACCTGTCCGGCGACCCCGGCCCCGCCGCCCTCTCCGCCCGCCTGGAGCGAGCCGTCGGCGACGCCTGGCGGCATCGGCTGCCGCTGCAGGACGTGGCCGCCGCCGTCGCCCCGCCCCGCACCCCCAGCAGGGGGGCGCTGTTCGACGTGACGTACGGCGTCGTGCCCCCTCCCGTCACGCGCCAGGCGGCGGGCCTGCGCCTGGAACCGCTCGGCGCCCCGGACGCCGTCACCCCGTGGACGGCCCGCGACCTGGACCTGCGCCTCACCACGGAGGCGCCGGCCAGGGGCCGCGAGGGCGGGGAGAGCGGCGACCGGCCGCGCGCTCCCCTCGCCGGGAACGGCGGGGTGGCCCTTCCCGAAGGCGGCGACGAGCGGCTGCGGGCGACCCTCACCTACGCCGTCGACGTCTTCGACCACGCCACGATCCAGTTGATGGCCGCCCGCCTGGTCCGGTTGCTCGGTGAGATGTCCCGCTTCCCCGCTCGGCCGGTGCTCGACCTGCCGCTGGACGAGTGCTCCGGCCCTCTTACCGGCCCACCGGTGGCCGTGGCCCCGGACTCCACCCTGGCCGTACTGATCGCCGCGCAGGCCGGGCGCACCCCCGGCGCGACGGCGGTGGACGGCGACGACGGGCGGCTCACCTACCGCGAGCTGGACGAGCGCGCCCGGGAACTGGCCGGCCGGCTGGCCGCCGAGGGGGTGGGCCCGGGCACGGTGACCGCGATCTGCCTGCCCCGCTCGGCCCGCCTGGTCACGGTCGTGGCCGGGGTGCTGTACGCGGGCGGCGCGTTCCTGGCACTCGACCCGGCCCAGCCTGCCGCCAGGCTGGAGTACCTGCTGTCCGACGCGGCCGCGGCCGTCCTGGTGAGCACCGGGGAGATCCTCCGCGAACTGCCGCCGAGCGGGGGGCGCCGCCTCGACCTCGACCGGAGCGACCCGGCCGGCCGAGCGGGGCCGACCGCCCCGGTCGGTCCCGCCGGGCCGCGCGACCTCGCCTACATGATCTACACCTCGGGCTCGACCGGCCTGCCCAAGGGGGTGCTGCTTGAGCACGCCGGCGCGTGCAACCTGGTCACGGCCCTCGCCTCCGAGCTGGGCATCGGTCCCGGCACGCGGCTGCTGCAGTTCGCGCCGCCGACCTTCGACGCCTGGGTCTGGGAGGTGTTCACCACGCTGACCTCCGGCGGCACCCTGTGCGTACCGGAGGCCGGGAACATCCTCGTGGGCCGGGCACTGAGCAGGTGCCTGTCCGGGCGCGAGGTGAACGCCGTGCTGCTGCCCCCCTCGGTGATCGCGACGCTGCCCGGCGACGACCCGCTGCCGGACCTTCGGGTGCTGGTGACCGGTGGCGAGGCGTGCCCCCCCGAACTGGTCGAGCGCTGGGGCACCGGCCGGCGCATGGTCAACGCCTACGGGCCGACCGAGGCGACCGTCATCGCGACCCTGGCCGACTGCTCGCCCGGCGAGGGCGTACCCCCGATCGGGCTGCCCATGGCGGGGGCGTACGCGCTGGTGCTGGACGCCGCGGGCCGGACGGCGCCACGGGGCGTGCCCGGCGAGCTGCACGTCGGCGGCGTGGGCGTGGCCCGCGGCTACCACCGGCGACCCGCGCTGACCGCCGAACGCTTCGTGCCTCTCGCCGGGCCGTTTCCCCCCGCACCGGGCCGGCCTCCGGCGCCTGGAGGACGGCTCTACCGGACCGGCGACCTGGTGCGGCAGCGCCCCGACGGCCGCCTCGACTTCATCGGCCGGGTGGACCACCAGGTCAAGCACCGCGGCTACCGGATCGAGCTCGGCGAGATCGAGCAGACGCTGCGCGCCTGCCCCGGTGTGGACGACGCGGCGGTGACACTGGAGGACGACCAGCTGGTGGCCTACCTGTCCGTCCCCGTGTCCGTCCCCGTGCCCGCGTCCGCCCGCACCGCCGCCTCCGGGCCGGTGACGGCGAAGGACGCCAGGGCATGGGCGGCCGGGCGGCTGCCCGGCTACATGGTGCCGGGGACCGTGCACGTGCTGGACGAACTGCCGCTGACGAGCGCTGGCAAGATCGACCGTCGCCGGCTGGCCTCCTCGGCCGCCCGCGCCGGGAAACACCCGGACGAGCCGCGTGACCGGCTGGAACTGGAGGTGCTGGAAGCCTTCCGGCGGGTGCTGGACGACCGCCGGGTCGGCCCGCACGACACCTTCTTCGAGACGGGCGGCGACTCACGGCTCGCGGTGACGCTGCTGGACCGCCTCCGTGGCGGCCTGCGCAGGCCGGTGGCGGCCCGCCTGCTGTGGGAGCACCCCACGGCCGCGGGCTTGGCCTCGGCGCTGCGCGAACCCGGTTAGCTCCCCTCCCGGAAGCCCGCGCGGCCGAGGCGGCTCGTGAAGCTCCCGCGGCCTGTCCGGAGCCGAGCCGCACGGGGGCGGGTACGGGTGCCGCCATCGGAAGCCGTCCGGGGGTATGAGCGCCTCAAGATGCTCGCGTACCTGCGGTACCACGGCCTTGAGGTATCGGGCCGGGGTGACCGCCGGGTTTTCCGCGGCGAGCGTTACCAGGGCCTCGGCGCTCGACAGGAGGGTGTAGCGGCGGGAGCGGCGGTTGTGGAACACGAAGTTGGGCTTGCTCCATGACGACTTACCGGCGTTTCTGCTCCGTGCGGCGGTGACGACGATGCGGCCGCCCCTGCGCCAGTCGTCACCGTGCCAGGCGTCCAACCACACCCGGTGCCCGTCGTAGATCCATTTCACATCCCACGTGTGCTCGTGCAACACCTCCGCGTACCCGGAGAACGCGGCGGGATGAGGCGGACGAGGTTCGCCCGTCTGCGGCGCGGCGGCATGTGGGGGCTCTTCTTGCCGGTAGCGGGCGTACTCATCGGGGTAGACCGTCCTGAGCCTCTGCTCCAGGGGGCCGTGCACCTGCCGGAACAGCCGTAGGTCGTGTGCGCGGCGAAGCCTGCCGCGTTCCATCAGGCGAGTGCGCAGGTGGGTGAGGAAGGTGAGCTTGGGGGCCCAGTCCTCGACGGACGCGTCGTGCCGGGTATCGATCAGGTACCGGTCGGGAACGGCGAACCAGGCCCGGACGTGGCGCTCCCCGGTTTCGAGGCCGATCTGCTCGAAGGTCTGAGAGCCCAGCTCGACCAGGGCGTCATACCAGCGGGCCAGCACAGCGGGATGCCTCAGCTCGTCGACGTCCGCGCGTCCTCGGACATCCTGGGCGACCAGGTTGCGAAACGGCTCATCGCTCAGACGCAGAAGCCGTTCGGCCTCGGGGGTGGGGCATTCGTCACCGGCGACGCCACTCAGGCGACGCAGCTCGCCGAGTATCGAATCGGTCTCCTGGGGATGGGCGTCCCTGAGCCGCCGCAGCGCGGTGTCCCGCACCCGGCCGTCCACCGACCGGTCCATCGATGCGGTCACGACGAACTGTGCCTCTCGGCGACGCTGGCGGATCCTGGCCAGCCGCCGGTCCGCACGCAGGGTGTCGGGGTGCTCGATACCCAAAGTGATCATCTTGCTCCACCACGAAAGCTGGTGGTTGCCCTCCTGGACGGTGAGGACCTCCTCCCACATCGTCCGCGCGCCGGGGGCCGACAGCCACCGGGTGACGCCGGCGGGAACCCGGTTGAGGATCGCCTCCGCGACGGCCAGCAGACTGAAGACGTGGTCGTTCTGGCCATAGCGGGCGGTCAACTGCTCGGGGGTGATCCGCGGATCGAGTGCCGCGGCATCGACCAGCCGCATTACGTTGTCCATGCCAGCCTCGCAGAAGTCGGCCACCACCTGGCGTCATGTCATTCTGATACGGGACGTCGACGCTCGGTGAGCATTTGGTACAACCGGCCCGCCGCGTGACCGGCTGGAGTTCGACCACGCCACCCGGCGACCACCACCTCCAGGTTCCGGGAGATGACCGGAATCGCCGGTTCGAGACAGCTGCGCGGGACCGATGACCTGCTGCTCTTCACCGCGGAACCGGCGGGCCATGATGCTCCGGGCGACCGGCGAGGTCATGCCGGTCGCCCGGAGCCGCCCTTGGCCGCCGGCGCGAAAGCTAGTCGGACACGATCAGGTTCGGATCCGCCAGGGACTGCATCACGTCGTCGGGCATGTAGACCAGCGCCTGGAGCACGAGCGGATCGATGTAGCGGGCCTGGCCTGACGTGATGTCTTTCAGGACTGCTCTGGGTACCCGTCCTGAGGTGTCGACCGATATCTCGATGGAGGCGAACTCGTTGCCGACCACTACTCCGTCGACGAAACCGGCGAGCGGCTCGGCCCGGCCGCCGCCCCGCTTCGAGCCATTGAGGTCGGTCACGGCATACCTCCGTCCGGTGTCTCGTTCACCGTCGATCAGATCAGGAACGTCATGTTGCCCAGCCGTTCGTCGGCGTCCAGCAACATCACTTTCTTCCGGCGCAGCTTGAAACCCGACGACGAGCGCCACAGCGTGTAGTGGCAGCGAGCGGCGTAGAGCGACTTGCGGCCCAGCCGCAGCTCGACCATGATCGTCTGGGCCGTGACCTCGACGGTCCCGTCCTCGCCGTTCGGGTTCACGACGCGGATGTTCCCGACCACCCGGGACACCTTCGAGCGGGGCTCCTGCGAGTGAGCCCCTCCGGTCGTCAGCCGAAAGCAGCGTTCCTCCAGACGGGCACGATCGTCGTAGATGATCGAGACGTGCTTCGCCGGGTCGTAGTCGTCAAGGTTGCACGGCACCCAGTAGGTGCACTGGTCGTCCCAGAGCGCGAGCCACTCGTCATACGCGTTCGCGTCCGCCAGCTCGGCCTCGAGGAACAGGAACTCGGTCACCTCACCGAGCAGGGTCATGTCGGTCACCGTGCCTCTCCTTCGGTGTGCGCGACCACGTCGGCCGCTTCCGCGGGACCGTCGCTCATGGCGCGCAGCCACGCCCCCATCTGGGCGCGCTGCGGCACCTCGTCGGTGACGTTGCCGACCAGCGAGCCGTCCTCCTGAGGTTCGACCGTCAGCCCGCGCGCGAGGACCAGCCACGGGATGTGGTCGGCCTGAAGCCCGATCTGGTTGCGCTCGAAGATCTCGGTGTCATCGGGCGTGCCGAAGCTGGCAACGCCGCTGAACCACTCGAAGGAGCGGATCCTCTCCGTGTTGACGGAATCCGGAACACCGTCCAACATCGCCGGATAGCTCATCACCTCGGTGCGTCCCGCGGCGAGCGGGCGGACGACGCGCACCTGGGAGCCGATCAGCTGCAGGTTCGGCCAGACGTGGATGTGCACGTCGCGGGAGCGGCGGATCACCTCGGGCGCGTCGTCTCCGTACGCCTCGGTCATCAGGCTCATGTACTCACGGCCGTCGGCGGTGTCGGGGATACCGGCGGCGATCGACGTGTTCGACGCGGCCCCGACGACGACCTTGTCCTTCCCGGTCAGGTCCAGCCGACAGTGACCGTTGCCCAGGTCCCAGCTCTCGTTCGACGACTTGTCGGAGTTGCCGGCGCCCCGTTTGTAGGAGGCGCCCTGCTTGCGCTGACGCAGATCGAGGACCGTCTTGTGGGTGAAGTTGGTGTGGTAGCCGTCCATGCCCACGAACTTCCAGTTGCCCCAGAACATCGACTTGGACGTTCCCGCCGACAGGCTCACGGTGCCCTGAGGCGACGCCCTGACGAAGTCCTCCAGGTAACCGGCGGCTTTGCCCAGGTGCTCGGCCAGCGTGGGGCCTTCCTCCGCCATCGAGGCGAAGATGAACCCCGAGGCGGACCCGACGCGGGGGACCCGGCCGAGACCGAGCGTGCTCTTGTCGAAGTCGTCGCCGTACCGGGACGGGTACGGAACGCCGACCAGGTCTCCTGAGGAGTTGTACGTCCAGCCGTGATAGGGGCAGCGGAAGAAGGAGGCGTTGCCGTACTCCTCCATGCACACGGCGGCACCGCGGTGCCGGCAGCGGTTGAAGAAGACGCCGATCTCACCGTCGGCGCCACGTGAGACGATGAGCTGCTTCTCGCCGATCCACTTCGTGCAGTAGTCGCCCGGCTGCGGAATCTCCGACTCGTGCGCCACGAACACCCAGTAGCGATAGAAGATGTTCTCGAGTTCGGCCTTGTATATGTCTTCGCTCGTGAAGACCGCGGAGTGCACGCGGTCCGGCTGGATCAGTTCAGCGAAATGAGCCACAGCCCCACAACCTTTCTCTCCCACATCCAGACCCTGTCCTCGGGAATGCCGCGTACCTCACGTCGGGACACCTTCCGGTTCCGGACCTCGTTGGTTGCGGCGGCGCCTCGGCCGCTACCGCGCCCCGCTCTTCCGTCGCCAGGGGCCCGGACCGCCGACCGGCGAGGGGACCTGCGGCGACGCGGGAGTGGACGGGGCAGTAGCGTGTCCGGTCATGGACGCGACGGACTCATCAGCGTTCTCGTACGAAACGAGCGGGCTTGCGGTCCCGCATGGCGGCCCGCACGCTCATCCTGTACGAGAAGTAAGTGTATCCACTCTTCAGTGTACATACAATGCTCAATCCTCGAAGGTCGCCATGATCTCGTCCAGCGGAGTCCGCGCGGCCAGTGCGCGACGCAGCGCGAGCAGCTGCGACGGCGCGTTCAGCGCGAAGGCGCCGGCGAGTCCCCCGTCGCGGACGTACAACGCGACCAGGCTGTCACCGGCCGGGCCGTCGAGGACGATCCGAACCTCGTCTTCAGCCCTCGGCCGGCCGACGATCTGCAGCCGGCTGCCGTACTGATCCGACCACACGTACGGGACCGGCGAATAAGCGCGTGGACTGTCCGGACGCGCGATGTTCCACGCCACGACCCCCGCCTGCTCGACGGCGTTCGTCCAGTGCTCGATGCGCATCGGCTCGTCGTACAGCGGGTTCGGCCAGCGTGCGACGTCGCCGGCCGCGAAGACGTGCGGTGCGCTCGCGCGGCAGAACTCGTCGCAGACGACGCCGTCGGCCACGTCGAGTCCCGATTCGGCCAGCCAGTCCGTGTCGGGAGTCGCACCGATGCCGACGACCACCACGTCACAGTCCAACGTCGTGCCGTCGTCGAGGACGACGCGCCGGCCACCCGCGCCGTCGTCACCGACGTCGCTCACCGAGCGGCCCAGGACGAGCTGGACTCCCCTGCTCTCGTGCAGCCGCGCGAGCCGCTTGCCGACGAGGTCGCCGAGAACCCGGCTGAGCGGGAACGCGTACGGTTCGACGACGGTGACGCTCGCCGACCTCACGGCCGCCGCCGCGGCCACCTCCGAACCGATGAACCCGGCTCCCACCACCACGACCCGGGCCGGCGCGTCGACGACGTCGCGAAGGTCCAGGGCATCTTGCAGCGTACGCAGGTAGTGGACACCGGGACGCGCCGGCGCCGCGGGCAGTCTCCGGGGCACGGAGCCCGTGGCGATGACCAGATCGGAGTACTCGATCGCCGTGCCGTCGGCCAGCCGCACCGTACGTGCCCCGACGTCGAGACCGACACCGCGGCAGCCCCGCCGCAGTTCGATCCGGGCCTTGTCCAGGTCCGCCTGCGAGCGCAACATGACCGACTCGGCGCTCCCACCGCCCGTGAGGATCTGCTTCGACAGCGCGGGACGGTCGTACGGGAGATCCGGGCCCGCTTCGAGGATGGTGATGCCGCCCTCGAACGAGAGCCGGCGCAGCCCTTCCGCGGTTCTCACACCGGCGATCGAGCCGCCGATGATCAGAACGTCACTGCGGTCGGTCATCCGTCGACCCCGATGGCCTCCGCCGGGCAGGCGAAGGCCGCGGTGCGCGCACGCTCCTCGTCGGCCTGGTTCACCGTCCCGTCACCGATCAGATGGGCACGGTTGTCATCACCCATGCGGAACAGATCGGGTGCGAGAGCGACGCACTCGCCGAACCCGCAGCACTTCTCGAACTCGATGTACAGCTTCACGAGAACTCCCTGATATTAGGTGGTCGTGACCGTGACGGCCCTGACCAGGGCCACCCGGAGCACTTGCCCCTCCATGACGTCCACGTCCCTCCGGAACGACACCGCCAGCGGCACGGCGAGGCAGCCGGTCGCCACTCGCCGTGCCGCCGGGACACCATCAAGCCCGCCCGTAGCCGTACGGATTGACCCGGACGTCCACGACGACCGTGCCGCCCGCGCCGACCTCGTCGAACGCCTTGGCGAGCACCTGTTGCAGCTCACTCGGGTCCAGGACCGGACCGTACGCCGACAGCCCGTGACCACGGGCGATCGTCGCCGGGTCCGGGTCGGGATCGCGCAGGTGCTGGCCCACGGTCCGGTTCTCGGCCGGACGCGAGCGTCGCTCCGCGACCTGCTGCTGGTGTCCCTCGTCGTTGAAGTACGACCGGTTGTTCGCGACGATCACCAGCAGCGGCAGTCGGTAGTGGGCGGCGGTCCAGAGTGCCGAGCCGCCCATCAGGTAGTCGCCGTCTCCCAGCACGGCGACCGGCACGCGGCCCGTCCCGTCCAGGGCCAGCGCGGCCCCGACGGCGATACCGGGCCCGGAGCCGACACCGCCACCGCCGTCACGGCCGAGATAGTCCAGCGGTTCGGAGAACAGCGCGTCCTCCCCGGACCATCCCAGCGGGAGCGTGGTGTAGCTGATCCTCCTGTCACCGGCGGCCTCGCGGATCGCCGCGGCGAGGTCGGACATCAGAATGGGGTCGCCCTCGACCTCCGGGCGGCCGACCGGCCGCGTCGCCGGAAGCGCCGGGGGCCAGCCGGGCCGCTCGACCGGCGGGTTCCCGTCCACCCGGGCGAGCAGGGCCGAGACCATCTGGTCCGCGCCGGCCGTGACCTCCAGGTCCGAGGAGACCAGCGCGAAGTGGTCCTTGGTCCACCCGTTGAGCAGGGCTCCCAGGTTCTTGCAGTGGACCACCGTAGGCCGCGGGCCGTCCCCGAACGCCGCGGTGAGAGTGCCCGAGAGCTCCGTCCAGTTCAGGCTGATGATCAGGTCGCTCTGGCGCACCAGCTCGGCACCGGACCTGCTCAGCCGGCCCGCGCCGGGTTTGGCGGGGTGGCGTGGATGCTCGGTGGGGAAGGCGGCCGGCATGCGCATGTCGGTCAGGCAGCAGGCGCCCAGCGCCTCGACCAGAGCCACCCGCCGGTCCCATTCCTCCTCGGTGCGGCCGGCTCGTCCCAGGAGGATCAGCGGCCGCTCGGCCGAGGCGAGCATCGCGAGGATCTCACCGACCGTGCCCGCGTCCGGCGCGGGGTCCGTGGGTGCCGGATACCGCTCGGGCTCCGGGATCCCGACAGAGTCGTCGACCTCGCACTCCTGGATCTCGGAGTCGAGGCAGATGTAGACCGGGGCGGACGGCTCGGCCCGGGTGAGGCGGTACCCGCGCATCACCGACTCCAGCGCCGCCTGCACAGAGCCTGGCTGATCGTCCCACTTCACGTAGTGGCGGACGATCGCCGCCTGGTCGGCGGACGTGTGAACCCAGTCGATCCACGGCCGGCGCTTCGCGGCGTCCAGCGGGCCGGTCGCGCCGATCAGGACCATGGGGGCGCGGTCGCAGTAGGCGTTGTAGATCGCCATCGCGGCGTGCATCAGGCCCACGTTGCTGTGGAGCCCGACGAGCATCGGCCGGCCGGTCACCTTGGCGTACCCCTGCGCGATGGCGACGGAGTGCTCCTCGTGCAGGCACACGATCATCTGCGGCCCGGTGTTGCCGAGGTAGTTCACCAGGCTGTCGTGCAGTCCCCGGTAGCTGGATCCGGGGACCATGGCGATGTAGGGCAGATCGAGACGGCTGAGCAGTTCCGCGATGGCGTCGCTGCCCCATTCCATGGGGGGCCGTTCGGTGATCGGCACGTTCAACTGTTCTGGCTTCACGGAGACTCCACTCGCATCTGCTCGGCAGCCGTCGTCCGCTCACACATGGACGTGCACCGTCTTCGTCTCGGTGTAGCTGAGCATCTCGTCGAAGCACTCCTCACGTCCGGTGCCGGAGTTCTTGAAACCGCCGAACCCGGTGCCGAGGAAGTGCCGCGACACACCGTTCACCCAGACGTAACCGGCTCGGACGTCGCGCGCGGCCCGCATGGCCTGCTTCAAATCGTTGGTCCAGATGGACGCGGTCAGGCCGTACTCGACGTCGTTGGCCAGCTCCATCGCCTCGTCGACGTCCCGGTAGCGGATCAGGGACATCACCGGACCGAAGATCTCTTCCCGGAAGATGCGCATATCCCGGGTGACGTCGGCGAAGACCGTCGGGCGGATCCAGTAGCCGCGCTCGAACTCGGGGCCTTCCGGGCGGGTGCCGCCGGCGACCAGGCGCGCCCCGTCCTCGATCCCCGCCTGGATGTAGCCGAGTGCCTTCTCGTACTGCGCCCGTGAGTTCATCGGCCCCGCACCGGACTCCTCGCTGGCGGGGTCACCCTGGACGATCGCCTCGGCCTTCGCGACCACGCGCTCCAGGACCGCGTCGTAGAGCGAGTCCGGGAGCAGAATCCGGCTCATCGAGCCGCAGGACTGACCCATCCAGGCGAAGTTCATGCCGGCGACCGCGCTCGCGGCGACCTGGTCGGGGTCGGCGTCGGGGAACACGATCATCGGGTTCTTGCCGCCCAGTTCCAGGCTGACGTGCTTGACGGCCACCTCGGCGGCCGCACGCTGGATCGCCAGCCCTGTCGGCACAGAGCCGATGAAGGAGATCCGCTTCACCAGCGGGTGACGCACCAGCGGGACACCGGCGCCGGCCCCGTCGCCGGTCACGATGTTGACCACGCCGGGCGGCAGCGTCTCCCGCACGATCTCGGCGAGGACGCCGGCCGACAGGGGCGACTGCTCCGACGGCTTGATCACCACGCAGTTGCCCGCCATGAGCGGGGCCCCGAACTTCGCGGCGAACAGGATCGGGTGGTTGAACGGCACGATCCGCCCCACCACCCCGTAGGGCTGGCGGACGGAGTAGTGCAGCGCGTCGGCGCTGGCGGGGATCGTCTCACCCTTGAGCTCGGTCCCGAGGCCGGCGAAGTACTCGATGCCGCGCACCGCGCTCGCGACATCGTGGCGGAGCTTGGCGATGGTGTTGCCGGTGTCGCGGACCTCGATGTCGAGGATCCGCTTGCCCTCTTCCTTCAGGCGCTGCGCGTAGCCTCGCAGCGCGTTGGCGCGCTCGGTCATCGACAGTCCGGCCCACGCGTCGAAGGCCCCCGCCGCGGCCTCCACCGCCGCGTTCACATCCTCCGGTCCGGCGGCGGGCACCCGGCCGATGACCTCCTCGTTGGCCGGGTTCACCGACTCCAGCCAGTTCGAGGTCCGGCTCTCCACGAGTTCGCCGCCGATGAGCATCCGCCCATCAATGAATTCCGACACGTGCACTCCTTGCCTTCGCGTCACCCATGTATCGGCCTGGGTCGCGTTCTCAGTTCGACGTCCTTGGAGGAACGTCTCGGACAGTTGGGTCGACCGGCCGGCCCCGGGCCGTGGGTGTGGAGCCGACCCCACACCCACGGCCGTTTCGGGTCACCGTCGACGTCCGACCCCGGTGGACGACTCAGTTGGCGGACAGGTCCACGAAGATCTTGCGCCAGTCGTCCGGCACGGGCTGACCCGTCGCCTTCATGAAGGCGACCAGCCTCTCGGCGGACTCCTCACTGACCTCGGGCTGCTTGGCGATGGCACCGCCGTCCCGCTGGTCCTTGACCCCCGACAGCACGGCGTCCTTGGGGCTGCCCTCGAACTTCTCCTTGTAGATCCACTCGTCGACCACCGCGGAGTTCTCGTAGACCTCCTTCTGCGCCTCCCCCAGAGCCTTCCTGAAGTCAGCCACGAGCTCCTTGTTGTTCTTGTAGAAGTCCGGGGTGACCGCGACGACCGACGTCAGGGTGTTGGTCAGCTCAGGCACCTCACCGCCGCTGACGTTGACGAAGAGCTTCGCGTAGCCCTCCGACTCCGCCACCTGCGGGTAGGGCGAACCCATGCTGCCGGCGACGACCTTCTCGCTCTTGAGTCCGGCCAGGGTCCCCGAGGCGGAGCCCATCGAGTTCATCTTGAAGTCGTCCGCGGACAGGCCGGCCAGCTGGAACATGTACTTGGCCATGTAGCTGCTCGACCCCTGAGGGCTGGAGACGCCCCACGGCTTGCCGGCGAGGAACTTCATCTTGTCCTTCAGCGACGAGTCGTCCTTCAGACCGCTCTCCTTCCAGGCGGAGGCGGTGATGATGACCGACTCGGGAAATCCGTTGCCGACCTGCGCGATGATCGGGAACTCCTGGCCCTGCTGCAGGGCCGCCATCGGGTTCACCGACGAGGTGATCGCCATGTCGGTGCTGCCGCCGAGGGTCGCCTGCAGGCTGCCACCACCGTGGACCTCGATGAACTCCGCCTCGATGTTGTGCTTCTTGAGGATGCCGGTGCCCTGCGCGTACAGGATGGCCGAGTTCATCGTCGAGATGAACGGCGCCGCGATCCGGATCTTCCGATTGCCGGTCTTCGCATCCGCCGCGATCGTCTCGCCGCCACCTCCGCAGGCGGTCAGCGTCCCGGCCGTGAGCAACACGCTCAAGGCGATGGTCGCCAGCCGGCGCGTTCCCCGCGTCCGGGCCTTGTTGTCAGATGTGGTCATCCACGTGCTCCTTCACCTTGCCACAGCGCTACCTTGCGCTGAATTGCCCCCAAGACCGAGTCGATGGTCATCGCCGTGACGGTGATCGTCAGAACCGCGACGAGCACCCCCGCGGAGTCATAGCGCTGACCGGAATCAAGAGCCAGATGGCCGAGGCCCTGCGAGGACGCCACGAACTCGCCGACCACCGCGCCGATCAGCGCGACCGGGAACGCGACGCGCAGGCTGGTGAGCAGCCAGGTCGTCGCCGACGGCAGGTAGAGGCCGGTGATGATCTGGCGCTGGTTCGCACCCATCAGGCGCATCTGGTCGAGCAGGTTGTGGTCGATGCGCCGGGTGGCGTTCCACACGTTGTAGAAGATCACCCACATGCAGGAGAACGCCGCGACGAACACCTTCATGGTGAGGTCGACGCCGACCCAGACCACGATGAGCGGTGACAGCATGATCTTCGGCATCGAGTAGAGCATGGCGGCGAACGGTGCGATGACCCGCGAGGTGGACTCGTAGATGCCGAAGAGCAGGCCCAGCGTGCTGCCGATCAGCGCGCCGATCGCGAAGCCGAGGCCGCAGGCCTGCATGGTGTAGGACAGGTGCGAGAGGAGCTTGCCACCCTCCATGAACTGACCGAAGCGTTCGACGACCGTCGTCGGGCTTGAGATGATGAACACCGGAAGAAGCCTGCCGCTGGCGAACTGCCACGCCGAGCAGAAGACCACCACGATGGCGATCCGGATCCCCCAGAGTTTGGCCAGGTCGAGCAGCCGCTCCCGGCGTTGTTCCCGGTCCTGCGCCGGTTTGGCGGGACCGGACGCCCTCTTGGACGCCGACTCGGGTGCCACTGTCTCCGTCGTCATGAGATTCCCCTCCCGCTGCGAGTCGCGGCGGTCACGGCCTGGTCGTCATCGTGTTCCAGAGCGGGGTTGCTCAGTGCGACACCGTCATCCGACAGGTTGCCGGCGATCGTCTTCCACAACCTGGCTTCGTGCACCGCGTAAGCGGGCGTCTGCCGGAGCTCGACGGGCGAGACCCCGCGCGGAAGATCCTCGAGCGTGTCGATCTGGTCGACGGTTCCCGGCGCTCCCGCCATGGCGACCACCTCGTCACCGAGGGTCAGCGCCTCGTTCAGATCATGGGTCACGAAGATCGTGGTGAGGTCGGTCCCCTCGATCCGGGACTTCAGGAACTCCTGCATCCGCACCCGGAGCACCGCGTCCAGGGCACCGAACGGCTCGTCCATGAGCAACAGCGTCGGCTCGGTGACCAGGGTGCGTCCGAGTTGGACTCGCTGCCGCATGCCCCCGGAGAGTTCCCGCGGGTAGTGGTTGAGCCAGTCCCCCAGACCGACGCTCGCGGCCATCTCGGCCGCTCGCTCACGACGCTCCGCCCGCGACACACCTTTGATCTTGAGCGGTAGCGCGATGTTGCCCAGGACCGTCTTCCAGGGCAGCAACGTCTCCCGCTGCGTGACATAACCGATGCCCGGGTGTAGCTTGCGCCACTCCTTGCCGAGGTACCGGAACTGCCCGTTCGAGACCTTCAGCAGGCCCGAACACACGTGCAACAGCGTGGACTTGCCACACCCACTGGGCCCGACCACGCACACGAAGCGTCCCTTGGGCACGGTGAGGTCGACATCCACCACAGCGGGACGGATCACACCCTTGCCGGGGTAACGTACCGTCACATCCTTGAACTCCACCACGGGCACCTCGGCGTTGCCCACGCCGGTGCCCGGAGGCGAAAAGTCGCCCAACTCTCAGTCCTCCTCAACCTGCCTCGTCTGCTTGAGCAGTCCGGGGACGTCTATCTGCGATACGGGTTCTGGTCATCCACAAACGGCCGCTGTCCTCGTGCTACGCGGTGCCGGCTGCCGGCGCGACCGTGTCATCGCTCGAACCGTAACGACCCGTGAGGCCTAGGTGTATACAGATTACTGACGCCGCAACGTGTGTCAATAGTTACATCGAGATGACCCCCACGTCACAGGCGGAGGATCGGGCGGCCCCCCGGATGCGCACGTAGGCGAACACCGAGGCCGGGGCCGGTGAGCCCGCGCATCCGGCACGGCGGGCAACGAGCCGACCGCGGAGTGGCGTGGACCTGTCCACCTGCGCGAAGAAGTCACCCACGCCGAGCCGACCGGGTGGCCGAGGACCGGCCCTGGCATTCGACTGTGGCGACTGTATACTTTCGCCGCTCAAGAGTTCCGAAATCGGAGGCCGGGAATGGCAATACAGCTGCGCGGCACCTTCTCGCTCAACCCTCGCGTGGCGCCGCTCGTCGACGGCACCGTCCAGCCCAGGGGCATCGAGATCACCTGGGAGCACGGCAACGCGGGCGACCTGCACACGATGCATCTCCGCGACAGCGCGCACGACGTGTTCGAGTTCTCCATCTCGAACTTCATCGTCACTCGCGAACGTCCCAAGGACCTGTGGGACTGGGTGATGATCCCGGTCTATGCCAGCAAGGCCACCCTCGGACTGAACACGTGGGTGAACACCGACGCGGGTATCGAGGGCGGCGCCGACCTGAGGGGCAAGAAGTTCGGGATCCCCGACTACACCATGACGGCGGGCCTCTGGTTCCGGGCGCAGCTTGAGGTGCTCTGGGGTATCGGTCCCCAGGACATCGAGTGGTACATCGGGCGGCAGGGCGAGGAAAGCCACGGCCGGCAGATGGGCTTCGAACTGAATCCGCCCAGTGGCGTCACGCTGCACTGGACCGGCGGCGGCGATGTGAACCGCATGCTCCAGACCGGGGAACTGGACGCCGCGTTCCCGGCGGGCGGGACCGCGATCGACACCTCGACGGGCAGGGTGGCGCGGCTCTTCCCCGACGGGGGCCGTCGGTTCATGGCGGACTTCAAGCGCAGAACCGGCTTCCTGCCCGTCAACCACGTCGTGCTCGTGCAGCGGCGCCTCGTCGAGAAGGAGCCATGGGTGCCCGAGGCGCTTTTCGAGGCTTTCGAAGCCGCCAAGCGGGAGGCGTACCGGCGAGACCGCAAGGCCGCCGGTGTTTTCCTCGACGGGAACGACGACATGGACTGGCAGGCGTCGGTCTTCGGGGCGGACCCGTTTCCGTACGGGTTCGCCGCCAACAAGGCGATGCTCGACATGGCCGCGAGGCAGTCGAACCTGGACGGACTGACGGTCACCCCCTGGGACGTCGAACAGTTCGTCGCGGAGAGCCTCCGCGGTACGTGAGCGTGGTCGCGCCCCACCGCGCCCTGCCGTGCACAGGACGCGGTGGGGCGGCGCCTCCGGCCTGGAGCCGGTACCGGTGAGGCTCAGGCGATGGAGTTCGCCATGTCGGCGACGCCGCTCTCCTCGGACACCCGCGGGAGCGGCGCGTCCGAGGTGGCACCCAGCGGCGCGTTCCTGGCCAGGCCCGGGCTGCCCGCCTGCCACACGTCACGCGTGATCGGCGACCCCTCCAGCAGGCGTGGCCGGTGGTCCGCGTCGACGATGTCATGTTCGGTGCAGAACTCGAAGGAGATGCCGGTCATGGGGTCGGCGATGTAGACGCTGATCGAGCCGGACGCGGCGTGCCGAAGCACGTCCTTCTGGAGCTGCGCGCCCTGGCGCAGTGCGATGTTCCTGGCCCGCATCACATCGTCGATGTTCTCCACGAGGATGCAGAAGTGGTCCATGGACGCGGCGCGCTGAGGGCTCGAACGGAAGATGCCGAGCGAGTGGTGGTAGTTGTTCGCCGACCGCATGAACACCGCGTTGCGCTTGATCCAGTCCGACGCCCGGAACCCGAGGACGTCGGCGTAGAACCGATGCGCCGCGACGGGGTCCGATGAGAACCACACCGCGTGCAGCATCTCCGTCATGCGCACGGCGTCCTGAGCAGGCTTCACCGCCCGGGACAGCATGTCGGTGTAGACATCGACCTCGACCCCGTCGGGATCCACGAACCGAAGACCGCGATCGATCCCATCGCCTTCCAGGTCACCGATCTCCTCGAATCGGATACCGCGCTCGTCCAGTCGGTTCGCGACCTCGGACAACGCCTCGTCACCCGTGAGCTGGAAGCCCACCCGCATCAGCCCGCGCCGGTGCCGGTTCTCCTCCAGCCGCAGCCAGTGGTGATCGTAGCCGCCGCCGAGGAAGCTCGTTCCCGCGGAGCGGTCATGCACGGTGAGATGGCCGACGTTCGAGTAGAACTTCGTCGACTCGGCGAGGTCCGGGACACCCATCACGACGTATCCGAGACGCTCGACTGACTGCTCCATAGTTCCTCCAGTTTCCGGTTACGACCTAATTGTCGGTAATTGCGTGATTCTCGTCGCTCGTCAGTGGCCGGTCCACCAGAGGCCGCCCGCCGCAACGCGAAAGACGGGCGCGTTGCCGCCGCTCGTCCCGATGTAACCGACGACTTGACGCGTGCAAAGTTGTCATTAGAGTGTATACAGTTGTCGGGGTGATGCAAGGTCATGGGCCGAACCGTCGACTCCGTTCCACACGATCACTGGCGCCGCTTCCCAAGGAACCGCTATGACTCTCCTGCTTGATGACCGTTCGGTGAGCAGCGTGCTCGACCCGGCCTCACTCGTCGAGGCGATCGACCAGGCCATCCGGGCCGACGCGGAAGCCCCCGCCGACGTTCCCGGGCGGTTGAACCTCTCGGGGGGCGGCAGATTCTTCCGCATCATGCCCGCGGTGGTGCCCCGGTCGGGCGTCATGGGTCTCAAGGCGTTCTTCGGCGGCAACGGCGTGGGGGTCCGCTACCTGATCATGATCGCCTCCGTCGAGAGCGGCGAGGTTCTGGCGATGATGGACGCCTGCCACCTGACGGCGGCGCGCACCGCCGCGACGAGCGTGGTCGCCGCACGGGCCCTGGGAGTCAAGGCGACACGCCTCGGTGTTCTCGGGTCCGGCCTGGAGGCCGAGACCCACCTGCGCACCTTCGCCGCGGTGGGTGAGATCGACGAGGTCAAGGTGTTCAGCCCGAACCCGGTGAGCCGGGAGCGGCTCGCCGGCCGGCTGCGCGAGGAGCTCGGCCTACCGGTGGTGCCGGCCGCCACGACCGCGGAGGCATGCGCCGATGTCGACCACGTGATCACCGCGACCAACACCGGCTACGGCGGCCCGATCGCGTGCGAGTCCGGCTGGCTCCGGCCCGGTCTGCACATCAGCGCGATCGGCTCCACCCACCGTGACCTGCGCGAGCTCGATACGGCCGTCTTCAGGCGTGCGGGAACCCTCGTCTTCGACGCCGATCCGGAGCAGGTCGCGGACGAGTCCGGCGACATTCGGGAGTTCGTCGACGAGGGCGGCAGCCTCAGCACCGTCCTGGGGCTCAGCGACCTGCTCCAAGGCAAGGTCGCGCTCCCCGAGGCCCCGCGGGGGGACCTCACCATCTTCAAGTCCGTCGGAACCGCGCTCCAGGACATGGTCGCCGCCGAGCTGGCGTACCGGCGCGCGATCGAGGCCGGTCTCGGAACCACCCTGGACAACCTGGCCGTGCCCAAGAGCCGCCGCTGACCGTCCGGGCCTCCCGGCTTTCCGCCACACGCACCTTTGATAAGGAGACGAACCCCATCATGACCACAGCCATCGGTAAGCACGACGCGCGCGGCTGGGCCCGTGAGCACTTCCACGGTGTCAACAACGTGCTCATCCCCAGCTTCTCCACCGATCTGACCCGCCTGAACGAAAGCGGCGTCCGCCACGACGTCCGGCGGGTGATCGAACTCGGGTTCACCGGCACGCTGCTCGTCAGCGAGACCAACATCACCCTCGACGAGTACGTCCGCTTCACCGAGATCGCCCACGACGAGGCGGGTGGCCGGCTCAACCTGATCTTCCACGCGTCGTTCAACACGCTGGAGGAGAACATCACCGCCGCGCGGCGTGCCGAGGCCGCAGGAGCCCGCCTCGCGCTGCTGTCCTACCCGCCGAGCTTCTATCCGAAGTCCCTGCAGGAGATCTACGACTACACCAGGGCGTTCTGTGACGCCACCGACCTGGCCGTCATCCTCTTCCCGATGACACACTGGGGTTTCGAACGCCTCCACTCCGCCTCGTTGCCGGTCGACATGCTGGCCGACCTGGTCGACGCCGCGCCGAACGTCGTCTCGGTGAAGGCCGAAGGCGGATTCCCGTCGATCGCGGGCTTCGCACACGCCTGGCACCGGCTCTCGGAGAAGGTACTGATCACCATGCCGATCATCCAGGAGGCCATCGCGCTGGCCGCGCTCGTCCCGCTACGGGTGATCGCGACCTCGAACACCGAGTACTACGGCGACACCGCCCCGCGGATGCTGGCCTTGGCCCAGGAGGGCAAGATCGACGAGGCCATGGACCTGCTCTGGAAGATCGCCCCCGCGTGGAAGGCCAACGGCAACGTCGCCCCCGTCCCGCACGCCCACTCCGTGAACCGGTCCGCGTGGAAGTACCAGGCGTGGCTCGCGGGCTTCAACGGCGGGCCGATGCGTGTCCCGGCGAACCGCCTGCACAGCGGCGAGATGGCGGCGTTCCGGCGAGCGCTGGTGGACTCGGGGCTTTGGGTGACGGACGACCCTGACGAGGAGTACTTTGTCGGGCGCAACCCAGAATGATCACATGGCGGAGCGTGACACGGCTCGGGTGAGCTCCACCGGACCACCGGAGGTGTCCGACCTCCGGGAACACGCTCCGGCAGCACCGGTGACGCAGGCTTGAGGGGAGGCCCGGATGATCTTTTACAGTTTCTGGCAACTGTATACGCATGAGGAACCTATACTTGAGGGGTGCCGAAAAATACTCGAGGAGCGCCACAGAAGCCGATCCTCTCTCCTGTGAGCAGCGGAGCGCTCGGCAGCCTGGACCGGTCGTCCGGAGTCGCAGGTATGGGTGCCGTCTCACGTTCGACGCTCGGGGATCGTGTCTACGATCGCGTCCGTGAGGCCATCATCCGAGGAGAGCTCCCGGCCGGGACCGAGATCAACCAGGTTGAGCTCGCCAACACGCTCGGAGTGAGCCGGGTGCCGGTACGCGAGGCCCTGCGGCGACTCCAGGCGGAACGCCTACTCGACGCCAACCCCTTCCAGCGCTACGTCGTCACGCAGCTCTCCCAGGAGCAGGTGCTCGAACTCTACGACCTGCGCCAGACTCTGGAGATCTTCGCCACGCTCCGTGCGCGATCTCGTCCCGATTTCCTCGACGTCGACCTGCCGGCGGCCCGGGCGGTCGCCGGTTCCATGGACCTGGACATGTCATCCGAGGAGTGGCTCCAGGCGGACATGGAGTTCCACCACTCGCTGCACGGTCGCGGCTCCGCCGTGTCCAGCATCATCGACGAGGTACGGTTCCGGATCTACCGCTACGTGCACCTGGCCACCCCCGACCTCCCACGTCGCCAGGAGGTGCTCGCCGAGCACCAGGCCATCCTCGAAGCCCTCGAACGAGGTGACGAGGACGAGATCCGCACCCTGATCGAGGCCCACGTCGAGCACACGCGTGACCGGCTCGTCCACATGAACTGGGGCGAGACCTCGGGCGGCTGAGACCGGAACCCGGATCTCCCTCCCCGAAAGCCCCCCGGAACGCACCGGCTCCCCACCCTGAGCGGCCGCCCGTCGCGGCACGCCGCCGGGGTGTTCGGGCCGGTGCGCCCGTCCTCGGCGAGCGCTCTCGCCACGCCGCGAGATCAGCCTCACGCCGAGCGCGGTCGGCGACCGGAAGGCATTGCCACATTACCGATTACTGAATACACTTTTCATCGAATGAATACACTATTCACCTACTGAGAGGGTGCCGTGAGCGGTAGTGAACACCGGCCGGCGCGGCGGGTCGGCACGCTGGGCAGCGAGCTCACCTTCGCGGGGCAGGCGACACGGGCCCTGCTCGACCGCAGGCCCGGACTGGGCGGCCCGGAGTACTTCCCCACCATGGACGACGTCGCCGCCGCCGTACTCGACGGCAGGATCGACCTGGGGGTGCTGACCTCGGAGACCTCCAACACCGCGTGTACCGAGACCGCCGCCCGCATCCTCGCCGGAGAGAAGCTCTTCATCAGCGACGAGATCGTGGTGCCGTACCACTGCGCCCTGCTCGGCAGGCCGGGCAGCCGTCTGGACGACATCACGTATGTGGGCGGGCACGGCTCCATCCGCCAGTGCCGTCGCTTCCTGGCGGAGCGGCTGCCCGCCGCCACGGTCGAGATCCACCCGCTGAACTCCGTGGCCGCGGCGCGGGAGGTGCTCGCCGGTGACGGCTCGATGGCCCTGATCGGCACCGAGGCCGTGGCCCGGGAACTCGGCCTGGACATCATCGAGCGCGACGTCGACAACGGCAGCGTCGGCGGGTGGTGGGCGCTCGGCTCCGCGCTGGAGGTCTCCCCCGGTGCCGACCACCTGGCGGTCCGCGTCGACGGCGCTCAGGAGCTCGACGAGGCTCTCGCGCGCCTGGCCCCGCTCGGGCTGGCCGTACGCACGATCACGAACGCGCCCACCGGCGAGATCTTCCGCTACCGCTACCTACTGGTGCTGCGTACGCGGAGCGGTGAGCCTCTCACCGAGCAGGCGATCGACGCCTTCGGCTCCCGGCTGGTCGGCGTCTTCGCCACGTCGACCGCTTCTTGACCATTCCGCCCGCCGTCGCGGCGAGCATGACCATGGAGGTGAGATGTCCGACTTCGCTGGAGCGGATGTTCTCGATCGCTACATCGAGCAGTGCAGGAACTGGGGGCGCTGGGGCGAGGACGACTCGCTCGGGACGATGAACTACGTCGGGCCCGAGGAGGTACGGCGCGCCGCGGCGCTCGTCGAGCACGGCGTGACCGTCTCCTGCTCACTCCCCTATGACCAGCGAGGCCCCCAGACCGGAAGCCTGCGGGCCAACCCGCGCAACGTGATGACGGCGACGGGCGCGGACCACCTGGCCGGAGCACAGGAAATCCTTCCGGCCGGTTTCGGCCCGGCCAAGGGCTACGGGCGTTCCGACGACATCCTCATCGTGCCCAACCAGGCCGGCACCCAGTGGGACTCGCTCTCGCACATCTTCTGGAAGGGGAAGATGTGGAACGGGTACTCCGCGGGTCTCGTCTCCTCCGGCGGGGCGGCCAAGAACGGCGTGGAGAACTACGCGGGCAAGTTCGTGATGCGAGGCGTGCTGCTCGACGTGGCCCGGCAGCTGGGCGTGGACTCCCTCGAGCCCGGCTACGCGGTTTCCGTCGAGGAACTGGAGGCGACCGCGGAAGCCCAGGGCGTTCAGGTCCGGCGCGGGGACGCGGTGCTCATCCGCACCGGCTTCCTCGAGACTCGCCGGCACGCCTGGGGCGACTACGCGGGTGGTGCCGCCCCGGGAGTGTCGCTGCACACCGTCCCGTGGTTCCACGAGCGGGAGATCGCCGCGGTCGCCTCGGACACCTGGGGCGTCGAGGTCCGCCCCAACGAGATCGACTGCTTCCAGCCGTTCCATGTCGTGGCACTGGTCCACATGGGACTGGCCATCGGCGAGATCTTCGACTTTCAGGAGCTCGCGGCCACCTGCGCCCACTACGGAAAGTACGAGTTCCTCTTCACCGCGCCCGCGTTGCCCATCACCGGTGCGTCCGGGTGCCCCGTCGGTGGTGTCGCGGTGCTGTGAGGCGCCCAGGACCGTCTTGACACCGCAAGAAAGAAGGTACCGATGACCGCGTTCGCCACGTCCACCCTCGCCCCATCGCTCCCGGCCGTCCCATCGACGCTGCTGGCCGGAGGGCGCTGGCGCCCAGCGGCGGGTGGAGCCACGTTCCCGGTGGACAACCCCGCGACCGGCGAGACGCTGATCGAGGTCGCCGACGCCGACGCGCAGGACGCGCTGGACGCGATCCGGACCGCCTCCGACGCGCAGCCCTCCTTGGCCGCCCTGTCCCCCGCCCGGCGCGCCACGTTGCTGCGCCGGGTCGAGGCCGCGCTGCGCGAGCGTGCGGACGAGCTCGCCCTGCTCATCACCCTGGAGATGGGCAAGCCGATCACCGAGTCCCGCGGGGAGGTGGCCTACGCCGCCGACTTCTTCGGCTGGTTCGCCGACGAGGCCCTCCGCATAGGAGGGGACTACCGGCTGTCCCCCACCGGGCTGACCCGCATCCTCGTCCAGCACAGGGCGGTGGGGCCCTGCCTGCTCGTCACACCGTGGAACTTCCCCCTGGCGATGGGGGCGCGCAAGATCGCCCCGGCGCTCGCAGCCGGCTGCCCGTCCGTGCTCAAGCCCGCCGAGCAGACGCCCCTGACCAGCCTGCTCCTGGCGCAGATCATCGAGGAGTGCGGTGCTCCGGCCGGCGCGGTCAATGTCGTCACCACCTCCCGTCCAGCCGTGGTCGTCGGCGCGGTGATCGGGTCCGGGCTCGCCCGCAAGCTCTCCTTCACCGGATCGACCGAGGTGGGCAAGCTGCTCCTGGCCCAGTGCTCGGCCCACGTCATGAGGACCTCGATGGAGCTGGGGGGGAACGCGCCTTTCATCGTCTGCGAGGACGCCGACCTCGACGCCGCGGTCGAGGGCGCGCTGCTGGCCAAGATGCGTAACGGCGGCCAGGCGTGTACGGCGGCCAACCGCTTCATCGTCGCGGAGTCGATCGCCCCCGAGTTCACCGGCAGGCTCGCGGCCCGCATGGGAGCGATGCGGGTCGCCGCCGGCTGGCAGGACGGCGCCGAGGTCGGGCCGCTCATCGACGACGCGGCGGTCGCGAAGTTCGAACGGCTGATGGCCGACGCCCTCAAGCGAGGCGCGACGATCGAGGTGGGGGGCGGATCGGCGAACGGCCGGTTCGTGGAACCCACCGTCCTGAGCGACGTCGCGCCGGGAACGGCACTGCTCGACGAGGAGATCTTCGGACCGCTCGCCCCGATCACCACCTTCCGCGAGGAGGAGGCGGCGGTGAACACGGCCAACGGCACCCCGTACGGGCTGGTGAGCTACGTCTACACGCGCGACCTGGAGCGCGCGCTGCGCATGGTCGGGAACCTCGCCAGCGGCATGGTCGGGGTCAATGTCGGCGTCGTGTCGAACGCGGCCGCGCCCTTCGGCGGCATCAAGCAGTCCGGGCTCGGTCGCGAGGGCGGGTTCGAAGGCATCACGGAGTACCTCGACGCGACCTACGCGGCGATCCCGGTCTGACGACGGGCGGGCGCACGCGGTGCGCCCGCCGAACTCGGACGGGAGCGGGAAGCAAGCATGAACTGGCACGTCAAGGAGATGACAAATGCCGATGCGCATCGTGGGACTGCGCCATACCGACGAATCGGTCCTGGTGGGGATCCTCACGGACGACGGCCTCGGGGTCTGCGTCCTCGCGCCCCTGGAGGAGTTCTGGGCCGAACCCCGACGCTGGTTGGCCGGCAAGCCGGCCACCGAGCAGGTGGTGGCCACGTTGCCGCTGGACGATGTCGAGTTCGTCCCCCCGGTGCTGCCGGGCGCGAAGGTCATCTGTATCGGGCTGAACTATCTCAAGCACGTCGCGGAGGGTTCCTACGCGAGCGAGGGTGTGCCGCATCACCCCACCCTGTTCGCACGGTGGCCGAGCTCGCTCACCGTCGGAGGCATGGGCATCCCGGTACCGCCCGACGAGGACGGTGTGGACTGGGAGGGTGAGGTGGTGGCCTGGGTCGGTGCGACCCTCGTGGACGCCACGCCCGAGGAGGCCCTGGCGGCCGTGGTCGGCTACTCCACGTTCAACGACGTGACCTCGCGCCGGGCACAGAAGCTCACCTCCCAGTGGACGCTGGGCAAGAACGGAGACCGTTCCGGTGTGCTCGGACCGCTGGTACCGGCCGCCGAAGTGGGCGACCTGCGTGACGGGCTCAAGGTGGAGACGCGCGTGAACGGCACCGTGGTGCAGCAGGGCAGCACCGACGAGATGGTCTACACGGTCGGTGACACGCTCTCGCTCATCAGCCGGACCCTCACCCTCCGCCCCGGCGACCTGCTCGCCACCGGAACCCCGTCGGGGGTCGGCTACTCCCGGACACCACCGTGGCTCCTGCGCCCCGGCGACGAGGTGGAGGTCGAGGTGGAGCGGCTCGGCGTGCTGCGGAACCCGGTCGTGGCCAACCAGGAGCGCCACGAGGTGCTGGGATCGGGCGCGTCCGCATGAGCGCCGCCCTTGGCTCCAGCCTGGCCGGCCCCCTTGAGGGCGTGCTCGTGGTCGACCTGTCCCGCGCCTTGGCGGGACCCCACGCGACGATGATGCTGGGCGACCTCGGTGCCCGGGTGGTCAAGATCGAGGCACCGGGGCACGGAGACGACACCCGAGGCTGGGGACCGCCCTTCGTCGGAGACGAGGGGGAACGAGAGTCGACGTACTTCCTGTCGGCCAACCGGAACAAGGAGTCCGTCTGCCTGGACCTCAGGGACGACGACGACCGCGAGGTTCTGCTCGCCCTGGTGCGACGGGCGGACGTGCTGGTGGAGAACTTCCGGACCGGAGTCATGGAACGGCTCGGGCTGGGCGCCGAGGCGCTCGGAAAGCTCAACCCGCGGCTCGTGCAACTGTCGATCACCGGCTTCGGCCACGACGGTCCCGAAGGCGGACGGCCGGGCTACGACCAGATCGCCCAGGGCGAGGGCGGCCTGATGTCCCTGACCGGATCGGCGCCGGGCGACCCGCAACGGTTCGGGACGCCGATCTGTGATCTGCTCGCCGGCATGTACGGCGCCTACGGTGTCCTGGCGGCACTGCGCCAGCGTGAGTCGACCGGACGAGGCCAGGTCGTACGCACCTCACTGCTGGCCGCGGCCGTCGGCGTGCACGCCTTCCAGGGGACCCGCTGGACGGTCGCCGGCGAGGTCGGGCGGGCGGCGGGCAATCACCACGCGTCCATCTCGCCCTACGGACTCTTCCGGTGCGCCGACGGAGCGGTACAGATCGCCGTAGGGAGCGAGGGGCTCTGGCAGAGGTTCTGCGCGGGTTTCGATCTCGACCCCGAGGAACCGGGTATGGCCACGAACGCCCAACGCGTCGCGTCCCGTGACCGGGTCATCGAACTGGTCGAACGGGTCTTCGCGGACCGGAGCGCCGGCAACCTGCTCGAACGGCTACGCGAGCTGGGCATACCTGCCGGCAGGGTACGCACCCTGGACGAGGTCTACACCTGGGAGCAGACCCTGAGCCAGGGCCTGGTCATCGACGTCACGCACGAGACCCTGGGCCCGCTCAGGCTGCCCGGGCCACCGCTGCGCTTCTTCGAACCGTCCGGGCGGGAGCACACCCGGACCGCGCACCGGCCGCCGCCCGTCCTCGACCAGCACGGGGAATCGGTGCGGCGCTGGATCGGCGACGTGGTCCGATGACGCGTCGGCCGGGTGCCCTCGAACTGATCGAGGCGAACGTCGACCCGGGCTCCTGGCATTCGTGGGATGTGCCCATCGCCGCCGGCGACCGGGATCCGGAGTATGAGAAAGCGCTGTCCCAGGCTCGGGAACGTTCCAGCACGGACGAGGCCGTCGTCACCGGCCGGGCCCGGATCGGGGGTCACGACGTGGCACTCGTCGTGAGCGAGTTCCGCTTCCTCGGCGGGTCGATCGGTCGTGACGCGGCCGGGCGCATCGTAACGGCCGTGCGCCGCGCGACGGCCGAGCGGTTGCCCCTCATCGCCGCGCCCGCCTCCGGCGGTACCCGGATGCAGGAAGGCACGCCGGCCTTCGTCATGATGGTGGACATCTCCCGGGCCGTCGTCGAGCACAAGGCGGCCGGTCTGCCGTACCTGGTGTATCTGCGACACCCCACCACTGGCGGGGTGTTCGCGTCGTGGGGGTCGCTCGGGCACGTCACCGTGGCGGAACCGGGCGCCTTGATCGGTTTCCTGGGCCCATCGGTCTACGAGGCACTCAACGGGCATCCGTTCCCCGACGGTGTCCAGGTGGCCGAGAACCTGGTCGCCAAGGGGATCATCGACGCGGTCGTGCCCTGCGACCGGCTCGCCGGCGTCGCCTCGAAGGCACTCGCCTTGCTGGCCGGGCCACCGGCCAGACCTGCGAGCGCGACCCGGGCGTGGGTCCCCGACACCGCCGTGGTGACACTCCCGGGGGATCCGTGGGACTCCATCCGGCTCAGTCGTCACCCGGACCGCCCAGGAGTCCGTGAGCTGTTACGCATCGGGGCCGGCGAGGCCGTCGCCCTGTCGGGGACGGGCGCGGGCGAGCTCGGCCAGGGCATGTTGTGCGCCCTGGCCTCCTTTCAGGGGGTCGCGTGCGTCGTGATCGGTCAGGACCGACGCGCTCAGGCTCGCGGCGGCCCGCTTGACCACGATGATCTGCGCGCCGCGCGCCGTGGCATTCATCTCGCCCGGCAGCTGGGACGCCCGCTGGTCTGCGTCGTCGACACCCCCGGAGCCGAGCTCTCGGCAGAGGCGGAGGAGCGGGCTCTCGCCGGAGAGATAGCACGTTGCCTGGCCGACCTCGTCCAGCTCACCGTGCCGTCCGTGTCGGTACTCCTGGGAGAGGGGTGCGGCGGTGGAGCCCTCGCCCTTCTCCCCTGCCGAGCGCGCATCGCCGCCGAGCACGCGTGGCTCTCGCCCCTGCCGCCGGAGGGTGCGAGCGTGATCCTTCACGGTCACACCCGACTGGCGGCCGACATGGCACGCAGGCAGCGTGTCGGCTCCCACGAGCTGCTGGCTGACGGGGTGGTGCAGGCGGTCGTGCCCGAACCCGTCCCGGCGCACGAGAACCCCGAGGACTTCTGCCGGAGAGTGTCCGCGGCGATCGGGGCGCAGCTGCTCCAGCAGCTCGCCGCGTACCGGAGCGGCCAGGCGACGGCTTTCGGCGTCGGCGCGGCCTGCCCCGGCGGGCCGGATCCCGCACCCGCCAGGGCACGTCCCCGGGAGTTCCCAGATGGGCCGATCTCTTACGGGCCGGTCACCGGGAGCGGCGGGCGGCGTTCTTGCGCGGCGCCTTGACCGGCTGAGCCGCTCGGGGGGCACCCTGTATCGCGTCGATCCTGGCGTGCAGGCGGGCGAGCTCTTTCAGGATGGCGGTGAGCTGGTCCTCGGTCCGCTGTTCCTCGGCGGAGGTGTTCTGGTCGTCCATGGCGTTGACCACGACGGCGATGAACAGGTTGAGCACCACGTAGGAGGACATCAGGATGTAGCCGACGAAGAAGACCCAGGCCCAGGGCTTCTCCGCCATGACCGTCTGGGCGATGTCCGGCCAGGCCTCGCCGGTCATGACCTGGAACAGGGTGAACAGCGACGTCGGCAGTTCGTCGAAGTGCTCGGGGGCGATTCCGCCGAACAGCTGGGTCGCGAGGACCGCCGAGACGTACATGACCAAAAGGAGCAGCCCGACGATCGCCGCCATCCCGGGCATGGCCGCGAACAGCGCACCGACGACCTTGCTCATGCTGGGGACCACCGAGACCAGGCGCAGCGCCCGCATGATCCGCAGGGCCCGCAGCACGGAGGTCGGGCCGGACGCCGGGATCAGCGCGATGGTCACGATGGTCGCGTCGAACCAGTTCCACGGGTCCTTGAAGAACGTGCCCCGGTAGGCGTAGAGGCGGGCGGCGAGCTCGACGGTGAAGATCGCCAGGGCGATCCGGTCGACGGCGTGCAGGAACCCGCCGATCCGGTCCGTCAGATAGGAGGAGGTCTCACAGCCGATCGTGATCGCGTTGATCACGATGACGGCTACGACAACCCGCTGGAAGAGCCGGGTTTCAAGGAAGGAACGAATGCGTTCTCGCCCTGGCAAGAGGTCAGCTCCCGGAGGGGGAAGGGGGCAAATGCCGATCATCGTAAGCCCGCGCAGGCCACCCCTGAAAACCCCTGAATGTATGACATATGCCATAAAAGGAACCCTGCTCGTCCGCGACGCGTTGACCTCGGTGAAGAACCCCGGAACGGGCCGGCCCCAGAAGATCGGCTAGCGTTGCGGACACGGAGATCCTCCCGCGTCGACGAGCCGGGAGGACATGAGCCGGCCACGAGGGCCGGATGGAAGGGCAAGGTGGGGGTGTCCGTGTCGTCGGACTCCGGCCATAGCAGAGGCCACCTGAAAGACCGTCGATCACGGGACAGGCGTCCTAGGTGAGCATCGCCCTCGGCCTGCTGGCCGTTCTGCTGCTGACCCTGGCCACCGGCTACTTCGTCGCCCAGGAGTTCGCCTATGTCACCGCCGATCGTCTGGCTCTGTCCCAGCAGGCCTCCGAAGGCGACAGGAAGGCCGCCCGCGCGATCAAGGTCATGGAGCGGCTGTCGTTCATGTTGTCGGGCGCCCAGCTCGGCATCACCGTCACCGCCCTGGTCGTCGGCTTCATCGCCAAACCCGCGCTGGCCGAGCTGATCGCCCCTGGGCTGGCCGCACTCGGCGTACCAGAGGGCGCGACCGGCGGCATCGCCCTGGTGCTCGGCTTCATCGTCGCCACCGTGATCCAGATGGTGCTGGGCGAGCTCGCCCCCAAAAACCTCGCGCTGGCCAGGCCCGAACCGCTGGCCCGCGCGCTGGCCTCCTCCACCCTGGCCTACCTGACGATCGCCGGGCCGATCATCCGGCTGTTCGACTCCGCGGCCAACAGGCTGCTGCGCGCGGTCGGCATCGAGCCGGTCGAGGAGCTGCACCACGGCGCGACGCTGGAGGAGCTCGGGCACATCATCGGCGAGTCCGAGGCCTACGGGCACCTGCCCGGCGACCAGGCCGACCTGTTGGAGCGGGCACTGGCCTTCTCCGAGCACACCGCCGGGGAGGTCATGGTCCCGCACGCCGACGTCGTCGGCATCGCCGGTTCGGCCTTGATCCCTGAGCTGGACGAGCTGATCTCCCGTCACGGGCACACCCACTATCCGGTGCTCGGCGACCGCCTGGACGACGTGATCGGCGTCGTGGGCCTGCGTGAACTGGTGACGATCCCGGCCGACAAGGCCGCGAACACGCCGGTGGCCGACGTCGCCCGCGAAGTCCTGATGGTGCCCTTCTCCGTCTCGCTGCCCGACCTGGTCGCCCAGATGCACGCACGCGACGAGGAGGTCGCCTGCGTCCTCGACGAGCACGGCGGCCTGGCCGGGCTGGTCACCTGGGAGGACGTCGCCGAGGAACTCGTCGGGGAGATCACCGATGAGAACGACCTCGACATCCCCACCGTGGTCGCCGCCGGCGACGGCTGGGAGATCGACGCGAGTCTGCGCATCGACGAGGTCTCCCTGGCCACCGGCCTGGAACTGCCCGACGAGGACGACTACGACACCGTCAGCGGGCTCATCCTGCAGCGTCTGGCCCGCTTCGCCGCGGCCGGTGACGTGGTCACCGTCGACCTGGTGCCCTCCATGGCCGAGCAGGCGCCCACGCATGCGGAGATCGAGGTGCTGACCCTCGACCGGCACGTACCCGACCGGGTCCGCCTGCGCCCCTTCCGGAACCCCGAGGCGGGCCAGGAAGGCGAGGAGGAGAAGTGAACCTGCCCACCGGCATTCTGCTGACCGTACTGCTGCTGATCGGCAACGGCTTCTTCGTCGCCTCCGAGTTCGCCCTCGTCGCGGCCAAACGGCACCGCCTGGAGAAGGCGGCCGCGCACGGTAGCCGCGCCGCCGCGGCGGCCGTGAAGGGTATCCGGGAGCTGTCGCTGATGCTCGCCGGCGCCCAGCTCGGCATCACCCTGTGCTCCCTCGGCCTGGGCGTGGTGTCCGAACCGCTGATCGCAGGCAGCCTGACACCGCTCTTCGACACCCTTGGCCTGCCCGAGGCCGCCGCGCACGCGGTCGCCTTCGTGATCGCGCTGGCCATCGTGACGTTCCTGCACATGGTGATCGGCGAGATGGCCCCCAAGTCATGGGCCATCGCCCACCCCGAGCGTTCGGCGACGGCCCTGGCGCTGCCCTTTCGCGGCTTCACCGTGGCCGTCCGGCCGATCCTGACCACGCTCAACGGCGTCAGCAACCTGCTGCTGCGCATGTTCCGGGTGCAGCCCCGCGACGAGACGTCCAACCCTCGCACACCCGAGCAGTTGCAGCACCTGGTGGAGGAGTCGCGCCGCCTGGGGCTCATCGAGACCGACGACCACGCGGTGCTCACCCAGGCCCTGCACGCCCCGAACGCGTCGATCGCCTCACTCACCGTCCCGGTGGGCGACATCGCCGGAGTGCCGATCGGCGCCTCGGCTCAAGAGATCGTCAGTGCCTCGGCCCGGACGCGCCGCACCCGCCTGGTGGTGTGGGACGGTGATCGCCCAGCGGGGGTGGTCCACGTCCGGGACGCCTACCTGGCCCGCAGGCGCGGCACACGGATTCGCGCTCGAGACATCGCCTACCGGCTGCCCGAACTCTCGGCGGAGACCTCGATCTCCCAGGCGGTCGCCGAACTACGTGCCGCGCACAGCCAGCTGGCGCTCGTCCGGACCGCGAACGGCTCCCTGGCCGGACTGGTCAGCCTGGACGACCTGCTGACCACCCTGCTCATTCCGGCATAGGACATCTCGCGCCGGCCCGCCGCTGGAAGGCGGCGGGCCGACGCGCGTGTGCTCAGCGGCCGGGGATCAGGTCGCGGTGCAGGTGAGGGTGGGTGTTCCGCTAGTGCCGGAGCCGATGAACCCGAAGGTGGTGGCGGCGCCGGCGCCCAGTGAGCCGTTGTAGGCGGCGTTGCGGGCGCTGACCGCGGACCCGTTGGCGGTCACGGTCGCGCTCCACGCCGAGCTGACCTGCGCACCGCCGGTGAAGGTCCAGTTCACCGTCCAGCCGGTGATCGCGCTGGAGCCGGCGGTCACGCGTACCTCGGCCTGGAAGCCGCCGGACCACTGGGAGACGGTGTGGTAGGTGGCCGAGCAGCCGCCGGCCGGGGGCGAGGTGGGAGTCGGCGTGGGCGTTGGGGTCGGGGTCGGTGTGGGAGTCGGAGTCGGCGTGGGAGTCGGCGTGGGGGTGGGGTTCGTGCCGCCGGTGAAGTTGACGTCGCTGCAGAAGTAGTAGGACTGGTCGGAGTGGCTGGCCTGCCAGATGGTGTAGACGACGTGGTGGCCGGTACGGCCGGGTGCGTACACGTCGATGGGCGTGGTGAGGCCGGTGGGCTGCTTACCCACCTGGTTGACCAGTTCCAGGTCGCTCCACCTCAGCCGCTGGGTCTTGGGATCGTAACCCTGCCTGGTGACGTAGACGCGGATGTAGTCCGCACCGTGCGAGGCCTGGTCCATCAGGTTCATGGTGAACCTGGCGGGGCGGTCCACGGTCTTCCACGCGCCCGGCACGTCCATGGAGGCGTAGCGGCCGCTTTCGGTCAGGCCGCCGCTGCACAGCTGCCCGTCGGGGATCGCGGCCTGGTGGTTACCGGCGACGCCCTCGCGGTACAGCCCGTTCCAGTTCCACATCGCGTTGGTGTTGTTCTGCCAGGCCTGCCAGCACATGGGGTCCTGCTGGGCCATGGCCGGGTTCTGGAAGTCGCTCCCCCAGCGCAGCCAGCAGCCGTAGTTGCGCGAGGGCGGGTCGCTGATCGAGCCGTGCGCCGAGGCGGGGACGACCATCACGGTGGTGAGCATGAGTGCGGCCGCGACCGCGACGAACACCTGCCGGAACCTGGTCCGGCGGAGGGGCGCGTCGTCGGATACGTAGGTCTGGTCGCGTAAGAGTCGGAGCACGCGTGACCTCATCTGCACAGTCTTCCTTTCGAATGCCGGGGGTGACGAGTCCTGGCGCGCCGAGTGAGGGCCGAGTCCTCACGCCAGAGGTGTCCCCACCGTCACCCAGTCCCCTGTCGGCGGCAACAGTGATCTACGGCCCTTGGCGGGCGACGGGCCAGGAGCTGGCCATACACCGCAAAACCGGATGAAAAGTTCATCCACTCCGCCGGCGCTCGTAGGCGCCGACGAGCGCGAAGCCGGGCCACGATCGTCCGTCCGACGAGAGTGGACTCGGCGGGCCGGTTCACCTGTTCGGCGGGGGCGGCCGCGGAGCCTCCGGGAAGCCCTCGGCCCCCGGCGGCCGCTACCGCCGGGGGCCGAGAGCAGGTGGGCTACACGAACCGCCACAGGCGGTCGTCGGCTCCGGTGTCGTCCGCGAGCACGATCTGGGCGCCCTGGGCGGTGGACCCGCCGCTGAGGCCGAGGACCCGGCCGCCGTTGGCGCACTGGATGCGGAAGTGCCCGGCGGCGCCGTACCGCAGTCGCCACCGGTGGTCGGCGGTGCCGTTGTCGGCCCACTGGAGCACCCGGGCGCCGGCGGCGGTGCCGGCGTTCTCGACGCCGAGTACCTTGCCGCTGTTGGAGTTGCGCAGGCGCAGGTAGCCGCCGGAGTCGACCACGGCGGTCCAGAGGTGGTCGGCGGTGCCGTTGTCGCCCCACTGGATCACCAGGCCGCCGTCGGCGGTGGACATGTTCTGCACGCCCAGCACCAACCCGCTGGCCAGGTTCTGGATCCGCCGGGCGCCGCCCGGCACGAACCGCCACTGGTTGTCCGCGGTTCCGTTGTCCGGGTCCTGGACGGCCTGGGCCCCGGCGGCGGTGGAGGCGTTGAGGATGGCGAGCAGCTTGCCGCTGTTGACATTGCGAATCTTGTGGGATCCGTCGCCGACGTCGGCGATCGTCCAGCGGTGGTCGGCGGTGCCGTTGTCGGCCCACTGCAGGACGCGGGCGTTGTCGGCGACGGACATGTTCTCCACGCCCAGCACCTTTCCGCTGTTGACGTTGCGGAACCGTACGGCGGCACCGTCGACGATCAGCTCCCAGTCGTGGTCCGCCGTTCCGGTGTCGCCCCACTGAAGCGCCAGGCCGCCGTCGGCGGTGGACATGTCCTGGATGCCCAGCACCAGGCCGGAGGCCGCGTTGACCAGCCGATGACCGGTGGTCCCGCCGCCCTGGCCGCCCGCGTTCCAGTAGACGGTGTAGTTGTGCCCGTGCGCGTCGTAGAACGGGATCAGGTTGACCGTCGCCGAATTGGCGGTGGCGGTGAAGGCGAGCGCGCTGCCGCTGGTCCGGGTGATCGATGTGGTGTTCAGGGCCGGGAGCGCGGACAGCGAGGTGCCGCCGTAGTTCCCGGACAGCACGACCGGCCCGTACGTGATCGCCGAGACGTTCGGGTTGTCGTTGGCGGCCTTCATGATCACTCGCATGGGCAGGCGTACCGTGACGGTGTCGCCGGAGGTCCAGGAGCGGGTGAGGACGGCGTACGTGCCGGGGGTGGTGTCCAGGTTCTGCTGGACGCCGTTGACGCTGATCGTGGCACCGGCGGTCCAGCCCGGTATGCGGATCCGCATCGGCCATGAGCCGCCGGCGCCGCCGGTGACCCGCAGGGTGGTGGTGTCGCTCGCCGGATAGGACGTCGTCTGGGTGACCGTGATGCCGCGCTGGGTCCAGTTCAGCACCGACGGCGCGAACAGGTTCACGGTCAGCGTGGTGCCGTTGTGGAAGTAGATCGAGTCCATCAGCTTGGTCTGCGTCTCCAGCCCCGTGCCCTGGCAGCAGGTGAAGGCGTTGTAGTCGTTGCTGTAGCTGCGCCGCCCGCCGGGCCTCAGCGGCGTGAAGTAGCAGACGTGACCGTGGGCGTCGGACGGGTTCTGCTGGCCGACCAACTGGTTCAGCAGTGCCTGCTCGTAGTAGTCGAACAGCGCGGCCCGGTCCGGGTACAGCAGGAACAGCTCCCGGGTGAGCTTGAGCATGTTGTAGGTGTTGCAGCTCTCGCAGGTGTCGTCGGTCAGGTACGCGGCGATGGCGTTGGGCGCCCGGAAGTGCTCCCCCTGGCTGTTGCCGCCGATCGCGTAGGTGTGGGCGGCGACGCACATGTTCCAGGCGTTCACCGCGATGTCGCGGTAGCGGGTGGTGCCCGTCGCCTTGTACTCGCGGGCGGCGCCGACCCACTTGGGGATCTGGGTGTTGGCGTGCAGACCGTTGAGCCGGTCCTGGCCGGCGGCCAGCGGGTCGAAGACGGCGGCGTGGTCGAACCGCTGCGCGACGGTCATCCACCGCGCGTCGCCGGTCTGCTGGTAGAAGTCCGCCAGCACGGCGTTCATGCCGCCGAACTCGATGGTCATCGTGGTCTGCATCTGGGCCTGGCTCAACCGGCCGGTGCGCCAGTCGACCCATCCGGCGAACCGCAGGAGCACGTCGCGCGCCTGCGTGTTGTCCGTGTACCGCCACACGTCGAGCAGCCCGGCCAGCGTCTTGTGGAGGCAGTAGTACGGCACCCCCTTGCGGACGCCGGTCTCCACGGTGTCGAGGTCGGACTCCGGGAAACCGGACAGGTATCCGGCGTTGAAACCGGCCGCGGCGTTGTTCGCCTGGCATTTGGCGAGCTCGGCCACCATGTAGGCGGCCTTGTCCCGGCAGACGGTGTCGCCGAGCACCGCGTACGCCTGGGCCCAGGCGCTGAGGAAGTGGCCCTGGCTGTGGCTGCGGAACTCCCACGTCGGCGACTCCCAGCCGCCGCACGCCGCCGCCCCCTGAGTGGACAGGCGGTGGTTGGAGCGGAAGTTGTACAGCAGCCGGTCCACGTCGACGAACCGCAGGTAGGACAGTGTGCGGTTCTGGTTGTCCAGCCAGCGACCGGTCGTCAGCCGCACCTGTCCGAGTTCGAACGGGTACGCCGACACACCGATGTCGGCTCGGGCCGGGGCGACCGCGGCCTCGGCCGCAGGGGCACCGGCGACCTGGCCCGCGGTGGAGGCGACGACGGCGACGCCGGCGGCCTGGAGCAGTTGACGGCGGCTGAGCGATGAGGGTGACACCTGGCCTCCTGGACATTGGCGAATCGATTGTTAGCGTTAACATTTGTTAGCGTTAACAATCGGTGATCTCAAGCACCGGGCCTGCGTCACGGTAGGCGGTCGAACGGGACCGGTCAATGCCCGCGCGGCGCCATGGCCCGAACGACGGCGTCGGCGCGGAAATTTTCACGGAAGGGGTCACGGCGGAGCGTGCCGATGGACACGGGCGACTTCGCCTGAGCACGGCGCCCCCTCTCGGTGAACCGATGTCGGTTCACCGAGAGGTCGTGTTTCGATCAGAAGTCGAGTTGGGCCTTCTCAGCGGCCCGGCCGGCGGGTTATCAAGAGCCGGAGAGCACACGCACACACCGTTCCCGCTCACGACCACCACCCCGATGTGATGAAGGACGACATGCGCCGGCTATGGGCAGTGATCGTACGAACGCTCTGCATCGCGGCCCTGGCCGCGACCGGGCTCACCACGGCGGCCACCGCGGCCACCGCGGCCGACCCCCCTCGCTGGGGATTCGCCGTCGTCAGGAGCGGCGCCGTCGTGGATTCCCTGCGCCAGGCGGGCTCATGGCCGGACGGGCTCAAGGTCGAGGCCGTCGCGGGCGGCCCCGGCCAGGTGCTCGTGAGGTTCCCGCAGATCGGCATGGCCACCGGAGGAGTCGCCCACGTCACGGCGATCTCCCAGTCCGCCGACTGGTGCCAGGTCCAGGACTGGTGGCAGTCGGGCGCCGACGAGGTCGTGGCGGTGCAGTGCCACCGGTTCGGTGTGGGCCCGATCGCCTCGTGGTTCTCCGTCACCTTCGGGTACAGCGCCCAGTACCTGCCCTCGCCCCAGGCGTTCGGGTACGTGCGCTGGAACGGCTCCGCCGTGGCCGCGCAGTTCAACTCCTCGGCGCCGGCCGCGGTGAACACCGTCGCGCCGTTGACGAACCCGGGACTGTGGCGGGTCACCCTGCCGGGGCTCGGCTCGGCGGGCCACGCCGGGAACATCCAGGTCACCGCGGTCGACCCGGCCGTACCGGCGCGCTGCAAGCTTGGGGGATGGACCGCGACGACGGCCGCGCAGAACATCATCGTGCGCTGCTACGACGCCACCGGCACGCCGCTGAACACCGGATGGAGCCTGACCTACCACCGCGAGCGGGCCATCACCTGGACACCCCAGCCGTACCGCTTCGCCTACACCTTCGACAACGCCCCCGACACCCCGGGCGTCTACCTGCCGACGCCGTACCCGGTCAGCCACAACTCGCAGTCCGGGGGCGTGCAGCTCAGCAGGTCCGCGGTCGCCAGGAAGCAGGTGATCTTCGGCGGCCTCAACGGATACCGGGACAACGTCCAGGTCACCGCGTTCGGCTACGGCCCGGAGTTCTGCAACCTGTTCGCCCCCTGGGAGTCGTACTCGACGTACGTGAGCATCCGGTACGTCACCTGCTACAACGGCGCCGTCCAGGTCGACCATCCGGCGATGATCACATACCTGGCCCGCTGACCGGCCCGCTCCGGATTCACCTGGACGGCCTGCTCACGCCAACGCACCAGGCCTCACATCGAGGGCTCCGCGCCCGGGGCCGGGGGTGTGGTCCTCGGCTCGCGGCGCAGCATGGCCCGCAGTCGCTTCTCGATCGGGTACTCGTACAGCCGGTACAGCCCCCATGACAGCAGCACGCTGACCACCAGGCCGGCCACCGCGTACGGCAGGTGCGCCCAGCTGGGCGGCGGGAAGTCGTAGAGCGACTGCCGGCCGAACGCGTGCTTGGCGATCGGGAAGAGCACCAGGAAGTGCACCAGGTAGAAGGCGTAGGACCACTGGCCGAGCGCCACCAGCGGGCGGGAGCCGAGCAGGCTGCGCCGACCGTCCAGGTCGTTGGTGGCCGCCGCCGCGATGAGCAGTGCGAACACCACGATGCTGCCCCGGTTGGCGGCCTCGGCCAGCGCGGTCGGCCACAGGCCCGAGACGGACCACGCCCACAGCAGCGCGAAGTAGCCGACCGTGATCGCGGTCGCCGCGCGCAGGCCGAGCGGGCTGCGCCAGCCGCGGTGTACGGCGGCGGCGATCACGATGCCCAGCACGAACTCGCTGACCCGGGCGATCGGCGAGTGGGTGGCGAAGTAGTACAGGTCGGAGGTGAACCAGTTCTCCGGGGTGATCTGCGGGTTGGCCAGCCAGAGCCAGACCCGGGTGCCGATGCTGATCGCGATGAGCACGGCGGCGATGACCACCATCTGGCGCAGCGTGCGCCGCACGATCGGGCGGACCACGAACGGGAAGACCGCGTAGAAGAAAGCCTCGCACGACAGCGACCAGGAGACGGTGTGCGGCACGGTGTCGCTCTGGAACGACGCCGGGATCCACGCCTGCACCAGGAGCAGCGTCGCGACCGTCCACCAGACCAGCGAGGTGCCGCCCTCGGTGGGCCAGAGCTGGCCGCCGACGAGCAGCGCGACCGCCGCGACGGTGGTGATGAGCAGCGACGGCCAGATCCTGGCGAAGCGGCGCCAGTAGAACCTCGGCGCGGTGTCATTGTCGAAGAACGTCCAGGTCAGAACATATCCGGACAGGACAAAGAAGAAGGTGACCCCGGCGGTGCCGAGGATGAACAGCTCGTTGAGGTAGGGCAGCGGCAACAGGATCGCGACGTGGCTGAAGAACACGCCGAACGCGGCGAACCACCGCAGCCCGGTCAGCGACTCCAGCCGCGTCCTCGGTCGTCCCTCACCGGTGGCCTGCGACGGCCTGGCGGATACCGAGGTCATGATGTCTCCTCTGCGGTGAGGCCGGCCTGCGCGCGGCGCTCGTCGATGAGTGCCGCCTGCTCGCGGACCGTCGCGTGGCGCAGCAGGTCGGGCAGTTCCACCTCGACGCCGAACGCCACCTCGTAGCGCAGGCTGAGGCGGGCCAGGGTGAGCGAGTGGCCGCCGAGGTCGAGGAAGCCGTCGGCGGCGCCGATCTCCCGCACGCCGAGCAGTTCGCGCCAGATGCCGGCGACCGCCTCCTCGGTGCCGCCCCTGATCGGCACCTGGCCGCTCTCGTCGCCCGGGGTCTCGGGGCTGGGCAACTCCCCGTGGGCGATGTCGCCCCGCGCGGTCCTGGGCAGCTCGTCGAGGACGACGACCGAGCCGGGCACCTGGTATTCGGGCAGGTGGGCGGTGACCTTCCGCGGATCGATCCCGTCGCCGGCCAGGTACGCGACGAGCCGGTCGTGGCGCACGTCCACGATCGCCTCGACCACGCCGGGGCGGCCGGCCAGGGAGCGGGCCACCTCGTCGGTGTCCACCCGGAACCCGCCGACGGTGAACATCCGGTCGAAGCGGCCGAGCAGTTCCAGCGAGCCGTCGGGCAGGATCCGGCCCCGGTCCCCGGTGGCGGCGGCGCCGACGTGGATCTCGCCGGGTACCCCGGTGGCGCCGGGGCCCCCGGCCCGGCCGGTGACCTCGATCGGGGTGCCGGCCAGCGGGACGCCGAGCGGGACGCCCCTGCGGGGTTCGGCGAGCGGGTCGATCCGGTGGGCCGCGGCCCAGCGCTCTCCGTACAGGGTCCAGGTGGGGACCTTCGCGGCCAGTTCCCGCGCGAGGGCGGCCGGGACGGTGGCCGCGTCGCAGAGCGCGGTGAGCGGGTGGTCCTCCGGCAGCGCGCCCTCGATCAGCAGCCGCCGCCACGCGGCCGATGGGGCGTGGACGACGGTGGCGTCGGCGACCAGGCCCCTCAGCTCCTCGGCGTCACCGACGGCCTCGGGGGGCGCGATCACCAGGTGCGCGCCGGACGAGAGGGCCAGCAGCATGGCGTCGGCGAGCGCGCCGGAGGCGGGCGGGGCGAAGGTGAGCACGGTGCCGGTGGCGTCCAGGCCGATCCGCGAGGCCAGGTCGGCGACCCGCGCCAGACCCGCTTCCGGCTGACCGCCTTCGGCCTTGAGCCGGGCGTACCACCACACGGCGAGCTCGGGGGTGTCGGCGGCCGGCGGTTCGGCCCCCTTGCGCACGGCGGGTGCCAGGGCCTCGGCGCGCGCGTCGAGCTGGGCGTAGGTCAGCGTGCCGTCGACGGAGGTGATGGCGGGCGAGTCCGGTGCGCGCCGCGCCCGCTCGGCCAGGACGGCGGCCGGTTCCTCGGCCCCGCCGGTCTCGGGCTGGGGCCGGGGCGGTCTCGGGGAGGCGGGCAGCGCCAGGTCGCCGACCTGGCGGTCGGGCCGGGCGCACGCCTCGGTGAGCAACAGCGTGAACTGCTCGGCGAGGACCTCGACGGTCGCGGGGTCGAACAGGTCGTCGTTGTAACCCCACAGGCCCGCCATGCCGTCGCCGTCGACGCTGAAGTCCACCATCAGGTCGAAGTGCGACACCTCGACGTCGGGCACGAACTCCGAGGCCCGCACGCCCGGCAGGTTCAGGAAGACGCCGTCGTTGTCGCGTACCCCGAGCCCCGCCTGGAACAGCGGCGTGTGGCTCCGCGGCCGCTGCGGGTGCAGCTCGCGGACCAGCTCCTCGAAGGGCATCTCCTCGTGGTCGTGGCCCTCGACGGAGGCGTGGCGCACCCGGCGCAGCAGCTCGCGGAAGGTGGGCTCGCCGCGCAGGTCGAGGCGGAGACAGATGATGTTGATGAAGCAGCCGACGAGCTCTTCGAGCTCGGGCCGGATGCGCCCGGCGGCGGGTACGGCGGTCACGATGTCGGCCTGGTCGGCGTAGCGCGACAGCAGCACGCCGTAGGCGGCCAGCAGGACGGTGAACGGGGTGGTGCCCTCCTCGCGCGCCATCGCGCGCACCGAGCCGACGACGTCCGCGGGTAGCCGGGAGCGGTGGAAGCGGCCGGCGCGGCTCCGGTGCGGCGGGCGGGGCCGGTCCGAGGGCAGGTCGAGCAGCCGGGGCACGCCCTCCAGGGCCCGCCGCCAGTAGTCGACCAGGCGCGAGCGCACCTCCTCGGTGCGCAGCCGCTCGCGCTGCCAGACCGAGAAGTCGGTGTACTGCAGCTCCAGTTCGGGCAGGGGGGCCGAGGAGGTGTAGAGGGCCTCGATCTCGCGCCCGACGATGCCGAAGGACGGGTCGTCGAAGACGATGTGGTGGAAGGTCAGCACGAGCACGTGGTCGTCGGGCCCCAGCCTGAGCAGCAGGGCCCGCCAGAGCGGCCCGTGCCGCAGGTCGAACGGTGCCAGGATGTCGTCGGCGGCCATCCGCGCCGCCTCGTCCTCGGGATCGGGCTCGCCGGCCAGGTCGACGGAGCGCAGCACCCCGGTGGGCGCGTCACCGACGCGCTGGACGGGCATGCCGTCGATCTCCTCGACGGTGGAGCGCAGGATCTCGTGCCGCCTGATCACCTCGCAGAGCGCCCGGTCGAGGGCTCCGGGGTCGAGGGGGCCGCGCAGTCGCAGGGTGGCGGGCACGTGGTAGAACCCGAATCCCGGATTGAACTTCTCGCCGAACCAGATGCGCTCCTGGGTGGAGGAGACCGGCACCCCCTCGTCGGGTATCGCGCGTCGCGGGATGCGATCTCGCTCGCGCCGCCGGCGGGCGATCAGGTCGTGCACATTGTCAGCGCCGTTGGAAATCGTCATTGGTTACCTCACGTCTGTGGGGTGCAGCGTGAATGCGGAATTTCGCGTCAGGATATGTCTTGATAAGTAAGCACATTCGCCCAGCATTGCGGAAAGGCGGCCAAACGGATATGGAGCTGAGAGGGGTGACGGCACTGGTGTCGGGGGCCGGTGGAGGGCTGGGCGCCGCCACCGCGCGCGAGCTCGCCGGGGCGGGCGCGCACGTGGTGGTGGCCGACACCGACACCCGTGCGGGGGCCGCGGTGGCGGGCGAGGTGGGCGGCACGTTCGTGGAGACCGACGTGACCCGCGCCGAGTCGGTCGAGCACGCCGTGGAGGTGGCCGCGGGACTCGGCGGGCCGCTGCGGGTGGCGGTGAGCTGCGCGGGTGTCGCGCCCGCCGCCCGCACGCTCGGCCTCGACGGCCGCCCGCACGACCTGGAGATCTTCGAGCGGGCGCTGGCGGTCAACCTGGTCGGCACCTTCAACGTGATGCGCCTGGCCGCCGCCGCGATGGCCGCGACGGAACCGCTGCGGGACGGCGAGCGGGGCGTGGTCGTCAACACCTCCTCCGCCGCCGCCGAGGACGGCCAGGCCGGTCAGGCCGCCTACGCCGCCTCCAAGGGCGCGGTCGCCGCGCTGACCCTGCCGGCCGCCCGCGACCTGGCCTCGGTCGGCGTGCGGGTCTGCGCGCTCTCCCCCGGCCTGTTCGACACCCCGCTGTTCGGGGCGATCCCGCCGGAGTTCCGGCGCCCGCTGGTACGGCAGATCGTCTTCCCGCCGCGGCTGGGAACGCCGGCGGAGTTCGCCCGCGCGGTCCGGGCGGTGTGCGAGCTGGGCTACCTCAACGCGGCGGTCGTCCGCCTGGACGGCGGCCTGCGCCTGCCGAAATCGTGACGTGTCCTGATCCGGCCCCGGCATTCGCGAAAGCGGCGAAATCCTGGACGCCAGGACGTCTCGCCGGCGGGATGCGGGGTAGCGTCACCGTACGTTTCCATGGTCACCGATCGAGGGAGATGGAGAAATGCTCACCCCGCCCGACGGAATGCCGAGAATCACCCCCGTCATCTTCTACGCCGACCTCGAAAAAGCCATCGAATGGCTTATCGAGGCGTTCGGATTCGAAAAGCGGAAGGTACTGAAGGACGACGACGGCTCCATCGTGCACGCCGAGCTGTCGTTCGGCGAGGGCGTCGTGCAGCTCGCCGGGACCGGTGACGGCCGCAGGCACGAGCCGCAGGGCCAGGGCGAGCTGCGCCAGAGCCTTTATGTGTTCGTCGATGACGTCGACGAGCACCACGAGCGCGCCAGGAAGGCCGGAGCGGTGATCCGCGACGAGCCGGACACCCGCTTCTACGGCGACCGCAACTACACCACCGAGGATCTGGAAGGCCACCACTGGGTCTTCGCCCGCCGGGTCGAGGAGATCCCGTACGACGAGATCGACACCCCGTGAGCGCCGTGGAACAGGTCAGGGAGCTGTACGAGCGGTACCCCTGCCCCTCCCTGACCGTCGGCGACGACCTGATCCTGGATCTGGCGCTCGGTATCGGCATGGTCGTCAGGGACAAGACCCTGGCGGGCAAACGGGTGCTGGACGCCGGGTGCGGCACCGGCCACCAGCTGCTCGGGCTCGCCTCGCAGTATCCGAAGGCGAGCTTCACCGGGATGGACCTTTCCCGGTCCTCGCTCGACGTGGCCGAGGAACTGCGCGAGCGTAACGGGCTGACCAACGTGGAGCTGGTGCGCGGCGCCATCGGCGGGGACGGGTTCGAGGGTCCCTACGACCTGATCGTGATGACCGGGGTGCTGCACTGCCTCGACGACCCCCGCGCGGGCCTGGCCTGGCTGGCCGAACGGCTCTCCCCCGGCGGCCTGATGTACCTGTGGCTCTTCCACAGCTTCGGCGAGCACCAGCGGCTGATCGACCGCGAGCTGGTACGGCTGCTCTCGGGCGGCGACACCGGCGAGGAGGGCCTGTCGGTGGTGCACCGGCTGGGCCTGGGCCGCTCGGCGGGCCGCTACGGCACGCACTCCTCGGCGACCGGCGACCCGCGCGACCAGGATGTGCTGGACGCCGACGCCTACCTGCACCCGGTGATGCGCACCCACCGCTTCGACGACGCGGCCCGCCTGTTCGAGGGCCTGGACGGGATCGGCTGGGTCGCGCTGAACGGCGTCAACTGGGACGGCGGCGGCAAGATCCTGGACCTGGGCCGCCGCCACCCCGCCTCCCCGGTCTTCCTGTCGGACGCCGACCTGTTCGACGACGAGGAACTGCTGGCCCGCTACGCCGGTCTGCCCGCCGCCGAACGGGCCGCGGTGATGGAGCTGCGCCTGGCCCCGACCGGCTTCACCATCGTGGCCGGCGCCCCGGGGGCCGAGGAGCTCTGCGAGTCCAGGATCGCGGGCAACGTCCTGCGCAGAAACCACTGAGACGAGTCGCACCTCCCCCGACCAGGCGGACATCACCCCCAGTCGGGTTGACTTCCGTCATTCCCTACCTAAATAATAGAAAAAGCCCACATCGCCCGATTCTCTCGGGCGATGTGGGCGGTTCACATGTCAGTTGCCCGAAGATCCCGCCACAAACGGCCCGTGTCCATGGAGTCGTTTCGCGCTGCCCGGAAACGGCCGTCTCCCGGCCGACGCAGCCGAGACCGACCCGCCGCGTTCCTTCTGCTCGTCCCGCCGACGTGGGCGACAGAGGAACATCACGCTCCGCTTTGGTCAGAAGAAACAGAGTCTCATGCGCAAAAAGAGGAATCCCAGCATCCGGCGAGCACTCGTGGCGTTCACCGCCGCGGTCGTCGCGGGAGGCCTTCTCACCGGATGCTCGTCGGACAAGGACGGCAGCGGCTCGCCGAAGGACGTCTCCCTCAAGGTCGGCATCGCGACCCAGTTCTTCCAGATCGCATGGGACGAAGGACAGAACCGGCCCGAGTACCGGGTCGACTTCAGCCGCTTCGACGGCGCGGGGCCGGTCTTCGAGGCGTTGGGCGCCAAGTCCATCGACTTCGGCTTCGGATCCGACCTCTCGATCGTGTCCTCGCAGGCGAACGGCGCCAAATTCAAGATCTTCGCGGTGGCGAAACCGAACCCCGACTGGCTCCGTCTCCTGGTTCCTCGGAACTCGGCCGTCCAGTCGCTGAGCGAGCTCAAGGGAAAGAGGATCGCCGTCGTCCGGGGGTCGGCCGCCCACAGGTTCGTCGTCGGCGAGATCGAGAACCTCGGACTGGGCACCGACGACTTCGAGCTGACGTTCCTGTCGACTCCCGACGCGCAGGCGGCGTTCCTCCGGGGCGATGTGGACGCGTGGGCGTCCTGGGAGCCGAACTCCGCACAGGTCGAGATCGGCAACGGAGCGCGCCTGATCCAGACGGCCACCGAGACGACGGCGGGCAACATCTACTTCGCCGCCAACCAGGGCTTCTTCGAGGGCGACCGGCACAGGACGGACGCGACCAAGGACTTCCTCAAGAAATTCATCGTCGGGCTCAACAAGCAGAAGGCCGACACCGGTAACTGGGCCAAGGTGCTGGCCGAGAAGATCGACCTTCCTCTCGACGTCGCCACCCAGTTCGCGAAGAACTACAGCTTCACCTTCATCCCCATCGACGACTCCGTGAAGAGCGACTACACCGAGACGGCGAAGGTGCTGCAGGAACAGGGAATCATCAAGAACGCACCGGACGTGGCCACCGCATTCGACGAGATCGCGAACGAGGCCGTCATCTCCGCCAACGGTGAACAGGCCGCCAAGTAGACCACGGGTCCCGGCTCGCAGCCCGTTCACCGGAAAACGAACGACTTGCCTTCGGCGCATCCGCCAGAGAGAAGTTCCAAAGAAGTGACCATCACGGCAAAGAAGCCGACCGTGCGTCATGAATCGATTCTCGGAATCGTCATTCCGTTATCGGCGCTGGTACTGTGGCAGCTGCTGGCCTCGCTCGGCCTCCTCGAGGATTTCCTGCCGGCCCCGGTCAGGGTCGGCCAGGCCCTCGTCGACCTCATCTCCGACGGCCGGCTCGCCGACGCCCTGCTGATATCGCTGCTCCGGGCCGTCACCGGCCTCGTTCTCGGGGTCGCGATCGGATCGGCCCTCGGCTGGTTCTGCGGGACCAGCCTGCTGGGCTCCGCGCTGTTGAACCCGACCCTGCAGGCGTTGCGCGCCCTGCCGGTCCTGGCCCTGGTCCCACTGTTCATCCTGTGGTTCGGTATCGGCGAACTCTCGAAGATCTTGATGATCGCCATCGCGACGATGTTCCCGATCTATGTCAACGTCATGTCGGCCGTTTCCAACATGGACAGGAAATACCTGGAACTGGCGTCGACGCTGAAGCTGTCCCGCTGGCAGGTGCTCAGGAGAATCCACCTGCCCGCGGCACTGCCCGCGTGGTTCGTCGGCTTTCGGTATTCGAGCGGCTTCGCGCTCGTGATTCTGGTGATCTCCGAACAGGTCAACGCCGATTCCGGGCTGGGTTACCTCATGACGGAGGCTCGAACCTACTACCGGCTCGACGTCATCATCGTCGGAATCCTGATCTACGGAATCCTGGGCGTGCTCGCCGACCGTGGTGTGGCGGCGTTGGAACGTCGGGCACTCCGCTGGAACGACGCTGTGGTGAAGGCGTGAGGAATGTCGACAGATAGCGTGACCGGCGCCTCCGCGCGGCCGGTCGTCAACGTCAAAGGCGTGTCAAAGGCGTTCGGCGACAACCAGATTCTCGACAACGTGGACATCGAGATACCGCCTGGCGAGTTCGTCTCGATTCTGGGCAGGAGCGGGACAGGGAAGAGCACCCTGTTGCGCATCATCGCCGGTCTGGACACCGAGATATCCGGAAATGTCACCTTACGAGCCGATGCCGGGGTGATGTTCCAGGACGCGCGGCTGCTTCCGTGGCTCTCCGTCGCCGACAACATCGTGCTGGGCTCCGGTGTCCGGCCGGACGACCCGACGGTGCGGGAACTGCTGACCAGGGTCGGGCTGGATTCCATCGACCCCGCCGCCTGGCCCAAGACCCTGTCCGGGGGGCAGTCGCAGCGCGTCGCGCTGGCCCGGGTGCTGATCCGGACACCGCGGCTGCTGCTGCTCGACGAGCCCTTCGGCGCCCTGGACGCGCTCACCCGCATCCGCATGCAGCGACTGCTGGGCGACGTACGGGAGAACTACCACCTCAGCGCGTTCCTGGTGACCCATGACGTGGAGGAGGCGCTGGTGCTCTCCGACAGGATCGTCATCCTGGACGGCGGAAAGCTGATCTTCGACGAGATCCTGCGCCTGCCCGCACCGCAAGAGAGAACATCGCCGGACTTCGCGGCGAAAAGAAACGAGCTGTTGAGACTCCTGGGTGTCGCGTAGTCCGCGAGATTCCCCAACATCACCATCGACAGGGAGACCCCGAAGTGGCGAGGAAACGCCTCATCTTCAACGCGTTCGTGTGCCCGTCGCCAGGGCATGTCAAGCCCGGCCTGTGGCCGCACGACCTGCCGGGCAACGAACTGGCCGACTTCGACCGGCTGGACACCTGGATCAGACTGGCGAAAAAGCTGGAGGAAGGCCGCTTCGACGGGCTGTTCATCGGCGACGTGCTCGGGCTCTACGCTCCGTACGGGGGCAACTGGGACGTGTTCGTGCGGGACGGCAACCGCTTCCCGATGCTGGACTCGCTCATCCTCGCCTCGACGTTGGTGCCCGAGACGCAGAACCTGGGACTGATCCTCACCGCCTCGGTCATCCAGGACCACCCCTACTCGCTGGCCCGGCGCATCGCGACGCTCGACCACTTCTCGGAGGGCCGGGTGGGCTGGAACATCGTCACCAGCTCGACCGAGAACGCCCACAGGAACTACGGCGCCGACACCATCGTCAACCACGATGAACGGTACGAATGGGCCGAAGAGCACGTCGACGCGGTGCTGAAGCTCCTGGAAGGCAGCTGGGAGGAGGGGGCCGTCGTCCGGGACTCGGCGCGGAGGATCTACGCCGACCCCGGCAAGGTGCACCGGATCAACCACGAGGGACGGCACTACAGGGTCGAGGGCCCGCTCATCGTGCACCCGTCACCTCAGCGCGTGCCGACCCTGTTCCAGGCGGGCTCCTCGCCCCGGGGGATCGACTTCGCCACGAGGTTCGCCGAGGGCGCCCTCCTGCTCAACAGCCTGGAGGGAGCCGGAAACGTCATCTCCGGCCTGCGACAGGGCGCCGCGAGGCACGGCCGGCGGCCCGAGGACATCAAGATCCTGGCGGCGCTCACCTTCGTCGTGGGAAGCACCGAGCGCGAGGCCAAGGAGAAGTGGGAGCAGTACGAGGACCTCATGAACCATGAGGCCCTGGCCGCCGAGGTCGGCGGAAACATCGGCATCGACCTCTCCAAGCTGGACATGGACGGTCCGATCGACTACTCGAACGCGCAGGGCGGCATCGGCAAGATCATCGCCGAGGCGAAGAAGTACCGGAACGGTGTCATCACCAAGCGCCAGTACCTACAAGGTGTCGCCCGGGAGACCACGATCGTCGGCACGCCCGAACAGGTGGCCGACCGGCTGGAGCAGTGGCAGGATGCCGGCATCGACGGCGTCAACGTCATGAACTACCTGATTCCCGGGACGTACCACGACTTCGTCGACCACGTCATTCCGGAACTGCGGTCGCGTGGCCTCGCGCAGACCGAGTACAGCCCCGGCACCCTCCGGGAGAAGCTGTTCGTCGAAGGCCCGCACCTGAACCGCAGGCACCCCGGGTACGCGTACCGCGGAGCCTTCACCGCGCCGTTGTGATCGGCGGGTGTGCTCGCCGCGGCGCATGGACAGTATCGAAGTAAGGGATCGCACCGTCATGACAACCGAACGGCACCCCCCGACCCCGAGCCGGTCGCCGCGCGGCGAGGTGTTCGTGTCGGCCGACGAGCTGGCGAGGCTGCTCACCGGCGACCGGCCGCCGATCGTCCTTGACATCCGGTTGGCGAACGACGGGCCGGACGGGCGGCCCGAGTACGCGGCGGGACACATTCCCGGCGCGGTCTTCGTCGACGTGGCGGCGGATCTGCAGAGCGAGCCGGGCGGCCTCGCCGGCAGACGCCCCCTGCCGGACATCGCACGGTTGCAGTCCCGGGCGCGGGAGTGGGGCGTCAACGACGGCGATGCCGTCGTGGTGTACGACAGCGCCTTCGGCACGAAGGCCGGCCGTGCGTGGTGGGTGCTGCGGTGGGCGGGGGTGGCCGACGTCCGCCTGCTCGACGGCGGTCTCAGCGCCTGGGCCGGGCGCGGACACGAGGTGAGCACGGTCGAGCCGGCGCCGCCCCCCGGGACCGTCACCCTCAGCGCCGGCCACCTGCCGGTACTCGACGCGGACGGAGCGGCCGAGTACGCGGCGGCGGGCAGACTGCTCGACGCGCGGGCCCCCGAGGTCTACCGGGGCGAGCCGGCCGAGCCGAGGCGGCCGCGCACCGGGCACATCCCCGGGGCGATCTCCGCGCCGACGCACGGCAACCTGACCGCCACGGGACTGCTCGCCGGCGAGGACACCCTGCGCCGGCGGTTCGCCGGCCTGGGCGCCGACGGGACCGCGCCGGTCGGGGTCTACTGCGGCGGCGGGGTCTGGGCCGCGCACGAGGTGGCGGTGCTGGCCGGCCTCGGCATCCCGGCCGGGTTGTTCGTGGGCTCCTTCTCGGCGTGGGAGGCCGACCCACGGCGCGAGGTGACGGTGGGGGACGATCCGGGCCGCTGACCTGATCGAACCGCCCCGGTGGAGACCTCCGGCACTGGCCGAACCGGAGCGGCACCGGCTCGAGATCTCCTCGGACGCGAAGAGCGGATCGGCCGGGCCGCGGGCGCGTTGACCGCGCACGGTGCCGGCGTGAGCGCCATGGTCGCGAGGAATGCCCCGGCCATGCCGCCGACCGTACGGACGCGGTGTCAGCCGGGTGCGCACGGCGTGCCGGGCGGCATTACCCGGCCATCGCGTATCCGGGCTCCGGACGCGGGATCTGTTATCGAGGCCCTGAGGTGCCGCCGGTAATGCCGCAGGTAACTGAGTCCGACGACGCTCCCCCTACCGCGTCGGGGAACCAACACCGTAACGAGCCAATGGGGCATTGCCATGACGAACAGAACATACCGTGCCGACCGGACCCGACGGCTCACCACCGTCGCCGCAGTGGCGTCGACACTGGCACTGACCGCAGCGTGCTCGGCCACCCCGGACGACGGGGCGCCCGCCGCCTCCGCCACCGCGTCGGAGGCGGCCTCGCTCAAGCTCGTCGGCATCCTGACGGTGTCCGCGCCGTCGGTCGGGTTCCCGGACCAGGCGGCGGCGATCGAGGCCGCCGTGTCGGCGGTGAACGACGCCGGCGGCATAGCCGGCCGCAAGGTCGAGTTGACGGTCTGCAACGACCAGGCAGACCCGAACGTGAGCGCGAAGTGCGCCCAGGACGCGGTCGGCCAGGGCGCGATCGCCGTGATCGGCGGCCTGTCGGTCGGTGGCAGCGGCATGGTCCCGGTGCTCGAACAGGCCGGCATCCCGCTGCTCAGCCACCCGATCAACCCGCTTGAGTTCGCCAGTGAGATCTCCTGGCCGATCCCCGGCGGCACACCGGTCTCGTTCAGCGGGGCCGCGATCGGGCTGGTCAAGACCTACGGCTGCAAGAAGGTCGACGCGATCACGCAGTCGCTGCCGTCCTCGATCGCCTCGGCCGACTTCGCCGACGCCGGGTTGAAGTCGCTGGGCATGAACCTGAACGCGAAGATCGCGGTGCCGACCACGAACGCCGACTACGGGCCCCCGGTCGCCCAGGTCGTGTCGAACGGCGCCGACTGCGTGGTGCTCGCGCTCCCGCCGGGCGAGGCCGGCAAGGCGATCGCCGCCCTGGGCTCCGGTGCGCCGGGCGTGAAGGTCGGGCTCGCCGCCGCCTCGCTCACTCAGGCGTTGATCGACCAGGTGGGCAAGGCCGCCGAGGACGTGCTGCTGTCCGACTCGTTCCTGCCTGTGAACAGCGACGAAGCCGGCATGGTCGCCTTCCGTGACGCGATGACGAAGTACAAACCGGACGCGAAGCCGACGTCGGCCGGTGTGGTCGTGTGGTCGGCGGTGGCGGCGGTGAAGGCGGCGGCCGAATCCGTCCAGGGAACGATCGACGCCGCGTCGGTGCAGGAGGCGCTGGGCAAGCTCGACTCCGTGGAGACGGGAGTCGGACCGGCCCTCAATCTCACCTCACCGCTGGGCATCAAGGACTTCGAGCGCATCCTCAACACCAACGTCGTCACGTACACGGTCAAGAACGGCACCTACAGCGCCGCGGCCGAGCCGTTCAGCGTGCTGGACGCCCTCAAGGAAAACGGGTGATCCAGGCCGAAGACCGGGTGACGTCCGACCCCCGGCCGAAAGCCGAGCCGATCCTCGAGGCGGTCCGCCTCGAGGTCGGCTACGGTCACCTCCCGGTGCTGCACGGTCTGTCGCTGGCGGTGCGTCCGGGCGAGATCGTCGCACTGCTGGGTGCGAACGGCGCAGGCAAGACCACGACCCTGATGGCCCTGGCCGGAGTCCTGCCCCCGATCTCCGGCTCGGTCCTGCTCGACGGCCGGCCCGCGCCGGAAGGGGCGCATCGCAGGTCCGACGCCGGCATGGCGTTGATCTGCGAGGACCGCTCGGTGTTCATGGGCCTCACCTGCCGCGAGAACCTCCGCCTCGGCAGAGGGAGCGTCGAGGAGAGCCTGGCGTTGATGCCCGAGCTGGAACCGCTGCTGGACCGCAAGGTCGGGCTGATGTCCGGTGGCGAGCAGCAGATGCTCACCCTGGCACGGGCGCTGGCCGGTTCACCGAAGGTGCTGCTCGCCGACGAGCTGACGCTCGGCCTCGCCCCGCTGATCGTGGCGCGGCTGCTCACCCGGCTGCGCGCCGCCGCCGACCGAGGCGTCGGCGTGCTCATCGTGGAGGAGCGGGTCAAGCGCGCCCTTCAGGTCGCCGACCGCGTCTGTGTACTGCGACGAGGAGAGATCGTGATCGAGGGTACGGCGGCCGAGATGGGCTCGCGGCTGGCCGAGATCGAGGCCAGCTACCTTTCCGCGGCGGCCGACGACCCGACAGCCGCGAGCGGAGGCCGCGACACATGAACGGCGCCATCCAGCTCGCGCTGGTCGGAATGACCTCGGGGTCGTTGCTGGCGCTGACCGCCCTCGGCATCGTGATCGCGTACCGCGGCTCCGGCATCATCAACTTCTCCCACGGCATCGTAGGGACCGTGGCGGCGTTCGCCTACTGGGAACTCAACGCGGGTCTGGGCCTCTCCCCCGTGCTGGCGGTGCCCGGCGCCCTGCTCGCCGCCGCGCTGTGCGGATACCTGACCTACCGGCTGGCGATCCAGCGCATGGCGCGCACGTCGGCGCTGAGCCGCACCATCGTCTCCCTGATCGTGCTCGTCGTCGTGCAGTCGGGGCTGACGTTGCGCTACGGCGCGGACGAGCGCATCGTCCAGTCGATGTTCCCCACCGATCCGGTGTCGTTGTTCGGGATCCACCTGGGCCAGAACCGGATCATCACCTTCCTCATCGCCACCGCGCTCGTCGTCCTGCTCACCGTCTGCTACGGCCGGACCCGGTTCGGGCTGGCCACTTCGGCGCAGGCGGAGAACCCGATCGCGTCGGCGGCCCTGGGCATCTCCCCGGTCAGGATCGCGACCACCAACTGGGTGATCGGCTCGGTGTTCGCCGGCATCGCCGGAGTCCTGCTCGCTCCGATCGTCGGCGTGCAGATCGTCACCCTGACCCACCTGATCGTGCCGGCACTCGCCGCCGCGTTGATCGGCGGCCTGCGCTCGTTCCCGCTGACGTATCTCGGCGCCCTGCTGATCGGGGTGACCCAGGCCGAGGTGACCCGGTACGTGGCCACGCCCGGCTGGGCGGACGCCGTGCCGTTCCTGCTGATCGTGCTGGTGATGGTGTGGCGCGGCGCGGGCGACCGGATCCGTTCGGCCATCGTCGAACGCCGGCCCAAGGTCGGCGCCGGACAGGTCCGTCCCCTCATCCTCCTCGCGCTCGTCGGCGGCGCGATCGTGCTGCTCACGACGGTGTTCGGGCTGCCGTACGTCACGGCCATGACGATCACCTGCACGTACGGGATCATCCTGCTGTCCAGCGTCGTCATCACCGGGTACACCGGGCAGCTCTCGCTCAGCCAGTTCAGTTTCGCCGGCATCGGCGCGGTGCTCACCGGCCTGCTGCTGACCGGCACCGGGATGCCGTTCCTCCTGGCGATCCCGCTGAGCCTGGTCGGGACGTTCGTCGTAGGCGCGGTGCTCGGTGTGCCGCTGCTGCGCACCCGCGGCGTGAACTTCGCGGTGGCCACGCTCGGTTGCGCCGTGGCGATCCAAGGGGTGCTGCTGCAGAACCCCGCGTACTCCGGCGCCTACACGCCCCTGCCGAACCCGCTGGAGCTGTTCGGCTGGCGCATCGACTCACTCGCCCACCCCGAGCGATGGGCGGTCGTGTGCCTGGTCGCATTCGTGCTCGCCGGCCTCGTGGTCGCGAACGTCCGGCGCGGCCGGGTCGGGCGCCGCATGATCGCGGTCCGCACCAACGAGCGGGCGGCCGAGTCCGTCGGGCTGAACCCGTGGCGGGTCCGGCTCTACGCGTTCGCCCTGTCCGCGGCGATCGCCGCGCTCGGCGGGATCCTGGTGGTGTTCCGGCAGCCGACCATGGTGTTCGAGCGGGGATTCCTGGCCTTCGACTCGATCCTGGGGCTGTCCTACGTCGTGCTGGGCGGTATCGGGTACATCGCCGGCCCGTTGCTCGGTGGGCTCGGGCACCCCGGCGGTTTCATCTCCACGCTGCTCGATTCGGACAGCGCGACGATGCCGCTGTGGATCGCCCTCGTCGGAGGCGTGCTGTCCATCTGGTATCTGCAGGTACGTCCGGACGGAGCCGCTGAGGGCCTCGGGCGGCACATCCACCTGCCGCGGCCTCGGCGCCGCCAGGCTCGGGCGGGCACCACCACGGGCACCTCCACGGGCACCTCCACGGGCACCGTCATAAGCACCGCCATGGGCACCGGCCCGGCCGGTCGCGTTCCCGAGCGGGTGCTTGAGGGCGAAGGACTGACGGTGGCCTTCGGCGGCGTGGTCGCGGTCGACGACGTCTCGCTGCGCGTCGGCCCCGGTGAGGTCGTCGGGCTCATCGGGCCGAACGGCGCGGGCAAGACGACGTTGATCGACGCGATCACCGGTGCGACCAACCCGAAGTCGGGCACGGTCACGCTCGACGGCAGGCCGATCGGGTCGATGCGCATGTACCGCCGGGTGCACGAGGGCATCGGGCGGTCGTTCCAGAGCCTTGAGCTGTTCGACGACATGACGGTGGCCGACAACCTCAAGGCGTCGGCCGACGCGCGGTCGAGCAGCGTGTACCTGACCGACCTGGTCTGGCCGCGCCCAACGGCCTTCACCGCCGGAGCACTCGCCGCCGTCGAGCTGTTCGAACTCGGCCCCGACCTCGACCGGCTGCCGACCGAGCTGCCGTACGGCCGGCGCCGGCTGGTCGGCATCGCCCGTGCGGTGGCCGCCGAACCGTCCGTCCTCTGTCTCGACGAGCCGGCGGCCGGGTTGAGCTCGACCGAGTCGGCCGAACTCGGCACCCTGCTCCGGCGGCTCGCCGACGAGCGCGGCATGGGTGTGCTGGTGGTCGAGCACGACATGGAGCTGGTGATGCGGGTGTGCGACCGGCTGATCGTGATGGAGCGCGGGCGGGTCATCGCCGACGGGACGCCTGCCGAGGTACGCCGTGACCCGCGGGTCATCGCGGCCTACCTCGGCGACGAGACCGAGTCGCAGGAGACCGAACCCACGCGCGAGAGAGAGGAAGTCGAGCAATGAGGTCCGACGATCGGATCGAGGCCGCGCTCGCCCGCGCCGTCGAGCTGGGCGAGGTCGGTGTGCAGGTCGCCGCCTACCTCGGTGACGAGCTCATCGTCGACGCGTGGACCGGCGTCGCCGACCCGCGGGACGGCCGGGCGGTCGACGGTGACACCTTGTTCCCCGTGTTCTCGGTGAGCAAGGCGCTCGTCGCCACGGCGATCCAGCTGCAGTGCGAACGAGGGCTCGTGGACATGGAGCAGCCGATCGCGACGTACTGGCCGGAGTACGGCAGGCGCGGCAAGCAGGGCATCACCGTCGGCCACGTGCTCACGCACTGCGCCGGCGTTCCGCACATGCCGCCCGGCCTGGACGCCGGCGGACTCGCAGACCATGACGCGATCACCACCTGGCTCGCGGACGTCGAACCGCTGCACCCGCCGGGTGAACGCTCCATGTACCACTCGATCAGCTTCGGGTACATCCTCGGTGAGGTCATCCGCCGCACCGACCCGAGCCACCGTCCCTACGACCGGTTCCTCCGCGAGGAGCTGTGCCTGCCGATCGGCGCCGACGATGTCTGGGACGTGCTCCCGGCGGAGCACGAGCACCGGGTCGCGCGGCTGACCTGGGGGCCCAACCCGCCGAAGCGCGCGCCGATGACCGGGGTGCCGCTGCTGTCGATGCCGCCGGAGATCCGCCCCGACGCCGACCGCTGGAACGATCCCCGGTTCCGGTCGTCGTCGATCCCGGCGGCCGGCGCGGTGATGTCGGCCCGCGCCGGCGCGCGGTTCTTCAGCATGCTGGCGAACCGCGGCGAGATCGCCGGTCGCCGGTACATCGCGGCCGACCGCCTGCTCGCCCTGACGTCGCCGCGGCCGAACGCCGACGAGTTCGACGAGGTCTACCAGGGAACCACCTGGATCGGCACCGGCGGCTACTGGCTGGGCGGGGAGTCTCCCCCGGCCGACCCGCTGCTCGGCCGTTCGACCCAGGTGCTCGCCCACGCCGGGGTGGGCGGATCGATGGGATGGGCCGACCTCGCGACCGGGCTGGCCGTCGTCATCACCCACAACCGGATGTTCCTCGGCGCCCCGCCGGGCGCCGAACCGTTCGTCCCGCTGGCCGACGCCGTGCGCGCGGTCGCGGGACTGGACTGAAGGAGTGACCACGATGGAGTACCGGCCGTTCGGGCGGACCGGCGTGCGGGTGAGCGCCCTGGGCCTGGGGTGCTGGATGTTCGGTGACCGGGCCGACGAGGCCGAGTCGGTCCGGATCATCGACAAGGCGCTCGACCTCGGCGTCAACTTCTTCGACACGGCGAACAACTACGGCGGGGCCCCCGGGCGCAGCGAGTCCGTCGTCGGGGCCGCCCTGGCGAAGCCGTCCAAGCGCGATCGAGTAGTGATCAACACCAAGGCGTACATGCCGGTCGACACCGAGGATCCCAACGGGCGGGGGGTGAGCCGCAGGCACCTGATCCGCCAGTGCGAGGCGAGCCTGCGGCGGCTGCGGACCGACCATGTCGACGTGTTCACCCTGCACCGGTTCGACCCCGACGTACCGGTCGACGAGCCGTTGCGCGCCCTGGACGACCTGGTGCGCGCGGGCAAGGTCCGCTACCTGGGGGTGAGCACCTCCGCCGCGTGGGAGGTCGTCGAGTCACTGTGGGTGGCCAAGGAGTTCGGCCTCAACCGGATCGTGGCCGAGACCCCGCCGTACAACATCCTCGACCGGCGGGTCGAGCGTGAGCTGCTCCCGATGGCCGCGACGTTCGGGCTCGCGGTGAACCCGTGGGCGCCGCTGGGCGGAGGGGTGCTCACCGGCCAGTACCGGCGCGGCGAGCCGCCGCCCGCGGGCAGCCGGTACGGCGCGGGCGGCGTGCTCGCCGGCTTCGCCGGTGACCGGTTCAGCGAGGCCGTGTTCGACGTGCTCGACGTGCTGCGGGCGATCGCGGCCCGTCATGACGTGACCATGGCCCAGCTGGCCTTCTCCTGGGTCTTACGGCGGCCCGGCGTGACGAGTGTGCTGTGCGGGCCGGAGCGGCTGGCCGACCTCGACTCGTGCGCGGAGTCCGTGGCGATCGATTGGACCGCCGAGGATCTGGACGCGATCGACGCGGTGGCCCCGCCGGGCGACAAGATCGCCGGCTGGTACGAACCGATCGGCGGCCCGCGGTTCCGGCCGCATTCGGGCAGGGTCTGACCGGTACCCGGTCATACCGACGCGAGCGGCCGGGATTCGCCCCGGCCGCTCGCGTCACCGCCGGTTCGTCACCTTCTGGAACTCACCCTGATCGCATCCGAGCCGCCGCCAAGGGCGAGAGAGTCCTCTCTCCTGCGATGGCGGCGGGGCGATCCTTCGGCCGGGAAACGCTGAACATGACGGGGGACGTGCTCGCGGTACGCCTCAGTATCCTCGACACCCTCCACGTACGAGGCGGACGCCGTCCTTACGGCCGCAGGAGGCCGGTAAGGTCTGGTTGCCGATCGTTCGGAGGTGGGAGCAGAGGTGTCGGCCATCCGGCTGCTGGTACTCGGGGCCATCCGTGAACGCGGCCGGGCGCACGGTTACCAGGTGCGCAGCGATCTGGAGAGCTGGGGAGCGCACGAGTGGTCCACGGCCAAACCCGGCTCGATCTACCACGCGCTCAGGCAGCTGGCCAAGCAGGGACTGCTGCGCGCCCACGAGGTCGCGCCGAGCACCGCGGGCGGACCGCCGCGAACGGAGTACGAACTCACCGGCGAAGGTGACGCGGAGTTCCTGAGCCTGCTGCGCACGGCCCTGGCCAGACATGACCAGAGAATCGATGAGCTGACGGCCGGGGTGGGTTTCCTCACCTGCCTGCCCCGCCAAGAGGTGATCGCGCTGCTGAAGGAGCGGATGGCGGCCCTTGAGGGCTGGCGGGCGGAGGTCGCTCGCCACTGGACACCCGACAGCGCCGGCTCCCAGGACGGGGAGCCGATCACCGAGATCATGCGACTCTGGACGCACTTCTCCGGTAGCGGCGCCGAGTGGACCCGCGACCTGATCGAACGCCTGGAAAAAGGCGCGCACGCCTCCTGAGCGGCCGTTTTCGGTGCCGTTAGGTCTCGCGCGGACCGGCCCGCCCCTGGCTCGGGTGAGCGACGCCTCCGGTCACGGACCCGCGTTCGCCGGAGGTGTCCCCGCGCGGGTACCCGGCAATTCGGAAAGCGTCGCCGTCCATTCGCCGGTACGCTCGGATCTTGCAGTAGTAAAATTTGACTACTGATCCCCCAGAGGAGCGACATGGCCAACGAGACGACCGTGCCCGCACTGCCCTGCCGATCGATCGACGAGATCGAAGAGTTCTACACCGCGTTGGGGTTCACCAGGACCTACCACCAGGTTCGCCCGAACCCGTACCTCGCCCTACGGCGGGAGGACATCCACCTGCACTTCTTCGCCATGCCGGGCTTCAACCCGGAGGACTCCTACGGCACCTGCATCATCACCGTCCCCGACACCGGAGTCCTCTTCCGCGCCTTCGCCGAGGGCATGCGATCCGCGTACGGCAAGCTCCTGATCTCCGGGATCCCCCGGATGACCAGGCCCAGGAAACGGAAGAACGCCGACAACCTCGCCGGGTTCACGATCGTCGATCCGGGAGGGAACTGGATCCGGATCTTCCCCTCGTCCAAGGACGCGATCCAGCAGGAACCCCCGACCGGCAGACTCGCCACGGCACTGCGGAACGCCGTCGTCATGGGCGACTCCCACGGCGATCACCGGCAGGCCGCCAAGATCCTCGACGGCGCCCTGGCCCGAGCGCAGGACCCGCCTAGCATGGACCTCGTCGAAGCACTCCTCTACCGTGCCGAGATAGCCGTGGCCCTCTCCGATCGGGAGCGAGCGGGCGAGCTGTTGGCGCGCGTCCGCGAGATGCCCCTGGACGCCTCGGCAAGGGAACGGCTGTCCGAGTCGCTGGCCGGCGCGGACGACCTCGAAGCGATCCTGGCGGCCGACCGAGCCGAGCCTCAGGCGGGATGCGGTTCAGAGCGGTAATCGAGGCGCCTCGGTCGTTCGACCGTGTCGTCATCGACCTGTCGGCGCCGAACGAAGAGGACTTCGCCGTCGACTGCCGCATGCTGGACGAAATCAACCCGAGCGACGCTCTTCCCGCTGTACCGAGGCAGCGGACCACAGGGTGGTTCCGGCGGAAACCGGACGTGAGCCAAAGGACACCGTCCGTCAATTCCGATATTCCGAAATTTCGAATTTATGGTTAACTTGAGGCATGCCATCCATCCTCAGCATGCTCCTGACCACAGTGCTGGCGGCCCCGATGACCGTCGCCGCCCCCGCCGACCTCAAGGACACCGAGGCCGTACTCGCCTACATCCAGGCCCACCCCGACGACGTCGCGCTGGTGACCCAGGGCATCAGCCACAACGCCGATCGCCTCGCCCCCGTGGCGTCGAGCATCAAGATCATCCATCTCGCCGCCTACGCCGACGCCGTCCGCGAGGGGAAGGTGAAGCCGGGCGAACACGTCCCCGTGGCCCTGTGGAACGCCTACCACCTGCCCGGCACCGATGGCGGCGCCCACGAAGCGGCGCTCGAACGACTCAGGCCCGGTGCGAGCGTCACACTCGACCAGCTCGTCTCCGCCATGATCGAGGAGAGCGACAACGCCGCCGCCGACCTGCTGCGCGACCGCCTCGGCCCCGGCGCGCTACGCAAGATCGCGAAAACTCGCGTCGGGACCGTCAACGGCGAGATACTGCGCGCCTTCGGCGGCTGCACGCTGCCCGCCGACGTCTGCCTGAAGAACTACGTCAAGGCCGGCAAGCAGGTTCGGCCCACGCTCCCCGGCTTCGCCCAGCAGGCCACCTGGGCCGAGACCGTGACCCGCGTCGAGCCTGGCGTGCTGCGCGGAGTGCTCGCCGGACTCAGGAAGGACAGGACGGCGAGCAAGCACCTGGAGTGGCCGATGCGCCAGCCCGACGCCGACCCCCGCACGCTCCTCATCGGCACCAAGGGCGGCGCGCTGCCCGGCGTGATCAGCGAGGCCATGTACACCGTCCGGCCAGGTGAGAAGCCGCGCGAGACCGTCTTCGCACTGCGGCGGCTGCCCGAGGCGACCTGGCTCTCCGGAATGCAGAGCTATGCTCACCAGCAGTTCATCGTGCGGATGGCGACCGATTCCGTCTTCTTCGCGAAAGTTCGCACAGCATTGAAGTGAGGAAGCCCTGACCAGCGACAACGACCGGATTCAGGATCTCGAGGCGCGGGTCGCCGCCCTTGAGGCCGCCCTCAACGCTGCTGAGCCACCGGCGGCCGACGACGACACCGGCCTGTTCACCTACGGCGGCCAGGCCAGGCTCGGCGGCTACCGGTGGCTATGGGAGATAGCCCGCAGCCCCGGCTGGTTGCTTCAGCAACCGACCGGGCCGCTGGCCGCCATACTGGCCGCCGCCGGACACCCGGCGCGCTTCGAGATCCTGCAGTCGCTGGTCGTCGGCCCCAAGCCGGTCGCCGACCTGCAGGCCGAACTGGCTCTCTCCTCCCCCGGCCAGCTGTACCACCACCTCAAGACGCTGACCTCGGCCGGACTGGTCGAACAGCCCGAGCGAGGGGTCTACCGGGTGCCGCCACACGCGATCTTCCCCGTGCTGGCCCTGGCAGCCGCCGCGATCGACGTGGCCGAGCGCCCCGGCGCCCCGGCGAAACCTCACGATCTTCCCGGCTGAGGTTCGGTGGGCACCCGAGACCTGCCACGCCGGCACCCCGCTCCCCTGGTCCTGCCGAATGCCGGAAGCCGAGTGCGGCGGGCGGTCGTCGACCGCCCGCCGTACTCGGTCAGATCAGAGCCGCTGCCACAGGGCGGGAACGTTCGGCGGTTCCCAGCCGGGCAGTGAGATGTGACCCTGCAGGCACCGGTAGCCGACGCCGTCGTAGGTCACGGTGTCCCCCACCGCGTACGAGGTCCAGGTCTGCCAGGTGCCGCCGCCCTGTCCACCGCCGACGGTGAGACTGAAGGTGGCCGAGCGGTCGGCGCTCGTGCCGTCGGCGTTGAGGTTGATCGTGTAGGTCCCCGCGGGGGTGCTCGCCGAGGTGGCGATCGTGACCGCGGAGGACTGGCCGGAGTTGATGTTCGCCGGGCTGAAGGACGCGGTCGCGCCGGAGGGCAGGCCGGAGGCGCTCAGCGCGACCGCCTGCGCGTTACCGGAGGTCACCTGGGTGCTGAGCGTCGCGCTTGCCGACTGGCCGGGCTGGACCGAGGCCGAGGACGGGCTCACCGAGACCGAGTAGTCGTTGGCCGGAGGAGGGGTGTCCCCCACGGCGAGCTTCCACAGGGCGTTGGCGGCGCCGTCCGCGTTGCGGTCCAGCGCGGTGGCGTTGATGTTGGAGGTGGTGTCGCAGGCGGAGTGGTAACAGCGGTCGAAGGCCTGGCCCGCGGTGCCGCCCCACTTGGCGGCCTGAGCCGAGCTCTTCACGCTGGAAGCGCCGGTGAAGACGCCGCCCACCCTGACGCCCGCGTTCTTGAACGGGGCGTGGTCGCTGCGGCCGTCACCCTCGGTCTCGATCTCGGTCGGGACGTTGAGCGTGGCGTAGTAGTCCTTGAAGATCTTCTCGATGGCCGGGTCGTCGTCGTAGACGAAGTAGCCCGGGTTCGGTGAGGCGGTCATGTCGAAGTTGAGGTAGGTGTCGACCCCGCTCGCGCCGCCGTTCTGGACGTAGTGGGTCGAGCCGCGCAGACCGAGCTCCTCGGCGCCCCACCAGGCGAAGCGGACGTGCTTGGTCAGCGTGGGGTTGCGGTCGGCCAGCGTCAGCGCGACCTCCAGCAGGGTCGCCGAGCCCGAACCGTTGTCGTTGATACCGGGACCGGCCGTGACGCTGTCCAGGTGGCTGCCCAGCATGACCGTCGGGCCGGTGGGACCGGCGGGCCAGTTGGCGATCAGGTTGGCATGGGTCTGGCCGTTGTAGGTGAAGTTCTGCACCGTCGTGCTGTAGCCGGCCGCGTCGAGTCTGCCCTTGATGTAGTTCAGCGAGGCGGTGTAGCCGGAGGTGGCCGAGGCCCGGTTGCCGCCGTTGCCGGAGGCGATGGACTGCAACTGGTTCAGGTGCGCCGTCACGTTGGCCACCGGGATGTCCGGGCCGGTCGGGTCGGGCGGGTTGCCGCCGGTGACGGTCAGGGAGTAACCCGCCGTCCGGTCCACGTCGGCGCCGTCGGCGGTGACCGTCACCGAGGAGGTGCCGCTGGGCGTGCTCCCCGAGGTGGCCAGCGTCAGCGTCGAGGTCTGGCCCGCCGTGATGGTGGCCGGGCTGAAGGACGCGGTCGCGCCGGAGGGCAGGCCGGAGGCCCGCAGCGTGATGGACTGGGCGCTGCCGCCGGTCACCGTGGTCCCCACGGTGGCGGTGGTGGACCGGCCGGCCTGCACACTGCCCGAGGTCGGGCTGAGGGAGACCGAGAAGTCGTTGCCGGGCGGGTTCACCGTGCAGGTCGCCTCGCCGCTCTGCGCCGGGACGTTGACGGCGGCCCACGCGGCCTTGGTCGCGTTGACCTCGACGCAGCTGTTCGGGAAGAGCTGCTTGGCCGCGGCCACGGTGGTCAGGCGCGCCTTGGCGTGCGTCCACGGAACGGTCTTGCTGTTCAGGCCGCCCATGAAGATCTGACCGGCCTTCTGGATGCCGATGCCGGTCAGGCCGGCCGGTCCGGAGCAGACGGTGCTGGCGGGCTTGCCGGGCGGGTTGGTGCCCTCGGCGAGCAGGTAGAACCAGTGGTTCTGCGGTCCGGCCGCCGCGTGCACCTCGGTGTTGGGGATCGAGGAGCTGTAGCAGTTGGGATCGCCGAGCGCACCGGGGTTGTACATGTTGCGAATCGGACCCTGGCCGACCAGGTTGACCTCCTCGCCGACCAGGTAGTCCGGCGGGTCGGCGGCGTTGGCGGCGAAGTGCTCGGTCAGCGCGCCGAAGATGTCGCCGGTCGACTCGTTCAGCCCGCCGGCCTCGTTGCCGCTGCCCGCCCCGCCGGAGCCGGAGAACTGGAAGATCGCGTGGCCGTACTCGTGACCGACCACGTCCATCGGGGTGGCCTGCTGGTTGTTGGCCTGGTTGTGGCCGAAGTTGGTGTAGGACCCGTTCCAGTAGGCGTTGACCTCGTTCAGGCCGACGCGGGCCGGGAACGCGCCGCCGGAGCCGGTGAACCCGTTGCGGCCCAGCCAGTCGCGCAGCATGTCCCATTCCTTCTGCGCCGCGTACATGGCGTCGACGCAGGCGGTCTCCAGGCTGGTGCCCTGGCCGTTGCCCCAGGCGTCGTCGGTCCCGGTGTAGGCCGACCCGTTCTGGCCGCCGCAGCGCAGGCCGGGACGGGTGGCGTCGGTCATCGAGTACGAGCTGGCGGAGCCCGAGGTCTGGATGGCCAGCGGGCTGCCGTTGTAGAAACCGTTTCCGGTGCCGGCGCGGACGTCGTCGTAGGAGTCCACGATCGACCCGTCGAGGGCGTCCACGAAGACGTGCAGGACGCTCGGGGCCTCCTTGGTGGCGCCGGTGACGACCACCTCCCACGCCAGCCTGGGCTGCCTGCCGGCCGCGTGCACGACCAGCCGGGGGGTGCTCACACTCTCCACGGTGGGCAGCTCGCCGCGGGCGGTGACGGCCGCGGTGGCGGCGTCGACCCTGCTCCTGACCTCCACCTTGATCTCGGCTCGCTGGCCCGAGGCCACGGACCCGACCTCCTGGCCCGTCCTGTCGGTGGTGACGATCACGTCACCGCCGTAGACGGGCAGCCCGCGGTGGGTACGGGAGTAGGTCAGGTACTGCAGGCCGCGGGTTCCCACGATGGTGTTCGTGAGCGTGAACTCGTCCTGCGCCGTCTTGAACAGGGCCTCGGACCTGGCGGCGAGGGCGCCGCCGGCGCTGGAGACCGCGCGCCTGCGGGATTCTGGATCCGGCGGCGCGAACGCCGGCGGATCTGCGGACATGGTGCGGGCGGCGATGCCCGCGGGGGCTGTGGCGGCGCCGGCGGCGCTCACCACCGAGGTCGTGGTCATGGCGACGGCGGCCAGTACGGCGACCGCGCCCAGTTTGACCTTGGGATTCACTCGGGGTGACTCCTCTCGGTGTCCCTTGGGGGGGTGGAGGGATGCAAGGAGCCCTGGCGTTTTGGGCTGGACCAAAGCTGACACCGTGAGTGCGGGACGAGTACCCTACGAAATTGCATAACTTCGCGATATAGACGGCTAAACAGGTGTAGAAAGCGGCACGTGGCGCCTCAGCCATGACGTGTAGACGGGGGCGCGCCGCACCTCGGCCCAGTAGGTTCTGGTGACGGCCTGGACCAGTTCGTGCCCGTACCGGGCGACCGGTCCTTGCTCGGTCCACCCGATCATGTGCCGGAAGCGCAGCGGGGTCCCGGCGAGTGGCCGGATGGCGATTCCCGGGTGGCCCTTGCTGGTCGCCTGGAACATGCCGACACACCGGGCCGAGGAAATGAGGTCGACGGCAAGGCTGAGGTCGGCGGAGTAGGCGACCTTCGGGGTGAAGCCCTGCCGGGCGCAGGCGGACCAGAAGTGTTCGCGGTGCCCGGCCTCGACCAGTGCGTGCATGACCCAGTCCTCACCGGCGAGATCACGCAGCTCGATCTCCTCCTGCCGGGCGAGCAGGTGGGAGGCGGCCACCCCGACGAAGATCGGCTCGACGGCCACGCCCGCGTAGACCACTCCCGGAGGCGGGAGGAGCTCGTGTCCCGGATAGTCGCCGAGGGTGGCGAGCTCCAGGCGCCCGGACTCCAGGAGTCCGGGCAGCAGGTCCATCGCCTCCTCGGTACGGACGATGATGTCGGCACCGTCCAGCAGTTCACCAAGGCACCCGATGACGTTTATCGCTAGATGGCTGGACATGCAGCCCAGGCGAATCCTGATCTTCTCCGGGGGCTGCTCGGCATAGCGCATGCCGTCCCGCCGTAACTCGTCGAACGCCGGCAGCAGCGACCGTGCCCTGATCAGCACCCATGCGCCGAGATCGGTGGGCCGCGCCCCCTCCCGGCCTCGCTCGAACAACGGCCCGCCGAACATCCGCTCGATGCGCCGCAACTGCGTGGCGAGCGCGGGCTGCGACATCTTGAGTGCGACGGCCGCCTTGGAAATGCTGCCCGAATCGGCGATCGCACAGATTGCTCGTAGGTGACGCACCTCTAGGTCCACGCCGGGAGCTTAATAGTAAAGAATCTTTCCGGTAAGACCCAAGTTTCAGATGCGGCACGCATGCGTTCCTGGCCGCCGAGATCGCCGGCCACGGCGCCGGTGAGCAGACCCTCGCGCAGCGGCCGCCTCTTTACCGCGCGAGCAGCGGGAGCGCCGGGAAGGTGTGGTCCTGCCACAGCAGCCGCGAGGTCTCTTCCGGGTAGGCGGTGACCATCGACGGCGTGTCGAAGAGCTGTGCGAGGCGGTGGCCGGCGTCGTACGCGGGCCAGCCCGGGTCGCCGTGAGCGGCGAACGCCGTCCACGCCCCGCGGATCTGCGCGGACAGCCCCTCCGCCACCGGGAAGGGCGGGTCACCGATCAACATGGCGGGCTGTCCGCTGCTCAGGTTGCCGAAGACGAGCGGTACGTCCAGGCCGTGGCAGGCGCCGAGGGCACCACCCAATCCCGGGGCGGACCAGGTCAGTTCGTAGAGGTGGGCCTGGCCGCCGCCGGCGATCTGCGCGTCGGCAAGGTGGAGACTCGGCATGCGGAACAACCAGTCCGCGTTGACCAGCTCGTACAGCTCCTCATCGGCCGCGGCCGGGAATGCCTCCCGGTACCGGCGTGCGCCGTCCGGGCCGGGGGCGAGCATGTGCAGAGCGGTCTCGGTCTGCTCGTGCGTGACCTGGCCGAGCACGCCGTCGATCAGGCTGAACAACCGGTGCTCGTCACGAGTGTGCCCGACGAGAAGTCCGACGTCCCGGGCGGCGCCGGCAGCCAGCGCCTGCCAAGGGGGCGCCGGCAGGACGTCACCGTCGACAACCGGTGCGAACGGGATCGGCCGGTGTGTGATCTGCCCCCAGCGCTCTCGCCACTGGACCATCTTGGCGAAGACCGCGTCGCCCGCGGCGGGCAGCCGGGCCGGGGCCACCGCCGACAGGCCGGACACCGTGGGCCGTACCCCCAACTCGGCGGCGCAGGCGGCGGCGATGTCGGCGGCCAGCTCGGGGGAGAAGAACGTCCCCGGCACGCTCTGCGCGACCGCCCGGCGAAAGAGCCCGGCGGCGCGCGGCATGGCCAGCAACGCGGCGACCGATCCGCTGCCCGCCGACTGGCCGAAGACCGTGACCCGGCCCGGGTCGCCGCCGAACATCCGGATGTTGTCCCGCACCCACTGCAAGGCCGCGACCTGGTCGAGCAGTCCCCGGTTGGCCGGGGCTCCACCGATCTGCGCGAAACCCTCAATACCGAGACGGTAGTTGAGGGTCACGACCACGGTTCCGCTCCCGGCCAGGTGCCCGGCGTCGTATTCCGGGAGGCTGGAGTCGCCCAAGGCGTAACCGCCGCCGGGGATCCACACCATCACCGGGAGCCCCGCCGCCGGATCCGGTTCCGGCGTCCAGACGTTGACCGTCAACCAGTCGTCGCCGGCGGTGTCCTGAGACACCCCGAGCACGCCGGACTGCGGGGGCGACGGGCCGTACGCGACCGCCGGGCGCACGCCGTCCCAGCTGCGCACCGGCTGAGGCGCGGCGAACCGGAGGGCGCCGACCGGCGGCTCGGCGAACGGGATGCCGCGGAAGACCGCCAGGCCCGCCTCCCGGCCGCCGCGGAGGACACCGGCCGCCGTACGGACTTCCGGCTCGGACTCGGAGGGCCTGCTGGATGCGGTGACGGCCATTCTGCGGTTTCCTCTCCGGTCTGGCTAGGCCGAGCATCCCAATGCGCGCCGTCCGCGGGCAAACCATTTAGGCCTCTTAGCGCTGGGCTTCTATGACCTCTCCGACCCCAGGACCTGGGTCTATCGGCCGGCGCTCCGGCTTCTGCGAACGTTGATGAGACTTCGAGGATTCTGAAGGTCTATCGTCCTGGTCGTTCGTCTTGCGAAGGTGAAGGCGAGTGGCCGCCCGGTCGAGATAGGAGATCGGGGTGAACGGCTCGAACGACAGGGCGTCGCAGGTCAGGCATGCGGCTTCCCTTCTCCGTGCTCGCGGCCGACGTCGGCCGTTTCCCGGCCGGTGGACAAGGGCCTTTCTCGCTTTCGGCCGTTCCTTTAGTCTTCCTTCTCGTGTTCCGACGATCATGGATGCTCTGGGCCGCAGCCATGCTGACCGCGCTCGCTCCCAGCCTTTACAACAGCAAGATGAGCGATCCGACTCGGCCCTCTCCGCTCCCGAACGTGACTCCAGCCGCCAGGTAGCCGATCCGTCGGCTTCAGCCTGGGTGCCCGAGGGGGTCGGGATTAGAAGATTTCCCGACATCCCCGCCAAGGGACCCCTCGGCGGCCTGGGAAACCTGACACCGGCCGACAAGCGACGCTCCGGACGGCTGATTTGGAGGCTGAATTGACGACCGTCTCCAACACGAACACGATCAAGCAGAAGCCCCGACCAACCAGCCCCATTCACCCACCCGTAACGATCACGAACCGTAATCGTGATCACTCACCCAGCTGCTTTGGGGCTGGGACAGCTTCGGGAGCGGAGGTCCTTGTCGAAGGCATCACGGTGGTGAAGATGTTCGGGCAGCAAGCGGCGGCTTCCTCCGCGACGGCCGGGTGTTGCTCTGGTGGTCGGCTGGTTCGGAGAGGTGGTGTCAGCGAGTGTCACACCCGCACGAGGGGTTAGCGCGAGCGCTAGCCGAGGCGGAGCAGCAGGTGCGCCTCTACCGGCGGCTCGTCGAGGCCGATCACGACCGCCACTCTCCCGGCCTGGCAAGCGCGTTGGACGCCCATGCCCTTCTCCTCGGCCTGTCGGCTCGTCGGGAGGACGCGGTGCCGGTCGCCCAGGAGGCCGTCGACCTCTACCGTGACCTGACCAGAAGGAAGCCCGGCGAATACGCCTCGGCCTTCGCCTCGTCGCTGATCAACCTCGGCAACCAGTTGGCCGAGCTCGGCCATCACCACCGCGCTCTCGTTCCCATGCGAGAAGCCGTCGAGTTGTGTCGCCATCTCACCTCGGCCGGCCCGGAACTGGTCTCGTCACTGGAATTCATCGGCATCAAGCTGGGCGAGATGGGTCGCCATGACGAGGCGCTCGACGCCCTCAACGAGGCAATGGACTTGCGTCGGCCGCTCATCGAAACGGGGAGGACGGAGCACGCCATCGACCACTGGACCGGGCTGGTCGCCCTCATCCACCAGTTGCACGAAATGGGCCGCGACGGCGAGGCGCAGCCGTACCAGCAGATGGCCGCCCGCTACCACCGCCGCATAGCGGCGACGCAGCCGGACTTCATCGCATTCCTCGACGAGCTGCTGAACGAGCACGGCTACTCCGTGACCGCGACCGGCTTCCGCCGCAACCCCGGTCACAGAGCGGCGAGCACGCCGAGCCGGGACTTGCTCGTCCGCCTGCACGAGCAGAACGAGGAGGGCATGCGGCTGATGAGGGCGGGACGCCTCGACGACGCCCTCGTTCTCTTCCAGCAAGCGATCGACGTCCTGAACGGAGAATCGGCCGCCGCCGCGACGGCATCTCCGCTGCACAACCTCGCTCTCGTGCTGACGAAGCTCGGCCGATACGGCGAAGCCCTCGGCCCTCTCGACCGTGCCGTGCACATCCACCGCGCCCTGGCGACATCCGATGCCAGGCGCCTGCCGCAGCTCGCCTCGTCCCTGAACAACCTCGGCTGGCTCCTCCTGGCGCTCAGCCGGTTCGAGGATGCCCTGGTCCCCCTGAACGAGGCCGTCGCTCTCTACCACCGGCACGTCGAATCGCCCGACGGACACGCACGCAGCCTCTACAACCTCGGCGTCGGGTTGGGGCACCTCCGGCGCCACCGCGAGGCCGTGACCGCGGCCGAGGAAGCCATCAACCTGCTGCGCCCGCTGGCCGCCTCCGACCCCGGCGCTCATCGCGCCGGCCTCGCGGACGCGCTGACCTGGCTCGGCAAGCAGCTCAGGCACCTCGGTCGCGACCGCGAGGCCCGCGCCGCAGAGCGTGAGGCCAGGCGCCTCTAGGGCCTGTACGGACTTCGGACCTTCAGGCGGATTCTTAGTTATGCCGCCGGCTCGACGACGAGTTCTGACCGAAGCCCAGCCAGACGCTCCTGGTCAGCGAAGCCTGCGTCCGCTGCCCGATGGTCAATCCCAAGCCGAGTTCGCCCGCGCCTTCTGCTGCCGATGCCTGAGAGCCGACGAATCGACCGGCCGAGTCGGCCAGTCGCCGCTGTCCGTTCTCGCCCCTGGCCCGCATGCGGTCGACCAGTTCCAGCGCCGCCCACAACGCGGTGCCCGACGAGGCGCCAACCGGCAGCCCGGTGACCTCGCGGACGTGCCGGGCCGCCGCCACACTGGCCGCGTCGGGCACGGGGACGACCAGGTCCACGAGGTCGGGCCGGAAGCCGGGCTCGACGCGTGGCCGTCCGATGCCCTCGATCCGCGACGGCATCCCGGTGCCGTAGTCGGGCAAGTCGAGGGTCCATCCCGGGAAATAGGCCGAATTCTCGGGATCCGCCACCGCGACCCGGCAGCTCTCACCGTGGGACTGGATCCACTGACCGAGGGTGGCCGAGGTCGCTCCGGTGCCCGCGCCCGTCACCACCCAGTTCCGCCCGGAGATAGAACTCGACGGCACCACGACCCGGGTAATGGTCGAACAGACCGTGGCGATCGACCCGATCCGCCTTGGAGACTTCGCCGGGCGCCTCTCTCGCTATGAGCTGGACAAGGTCAGCAAGGCTCTTCGCCTGGTCTTCGCTCTCTCCCCATAGCGGAGCGCAACACCGGGGCGGCTTGGCCCCTCGGTCAGCTCCTCCCGGACTCTCCTCGGCAGTCGCACTGGAACTACGCCGTGAGCAGTCGCGACCCGTCATGCCGCAGAGGCCCACGAGTCCTCGACAAAACCATCACAAGTGGGGCCAAGTGCGCCACAAGGGTGAACAATCACCATCGGTGACCAATCCGGCATTTCGGACATTTCTTATGAAGGAGCATGCTGCGAGGAGGGCACGAAATGGAGTCAACCCGGCAGGAGCGATCCCCGACGGCCACGTGAACCGCAGTGGCAGAAGGGCCGAGCGCGAACCGTCTTGACATTTTTTCACCCGCACAGGGGCCCGAAGCCCGGCGTGAACCCTACCGCACATCACCGAACCGCGCCGACTGTACGGCCTGGAATGAGGAATTTATTTTGAAGAGCCTTATCAGGCGCGCCTTCGCGCGATGGGTGGCGTTGTCGCTGGCCACTGCGATGGTCGGCGCTCTCGCCCCACCCGCGCACGCGATCGCCGTATCCCCGCCGGAACCGTCTCCGGGTAAGGAGGCGGCAGCCTCCGCCTCCAACAGCCCATTCATCGATCTCGGCAGCCTTAAAACGATCCAGGGCCTGGTCGGAGGCATCAACAACAAGGGGCAGGTCGCTTCGGCGATCAACCGCACGTCGAACCCGATAGAGGCGAAGCTCGGAGCCGTGCTGTTCTCCGGGGGCTCTTTCACTGACATTCACGCGAGCCTTGGCGACGTCGGCTACAGTCGCGCCCGGGACGTCAATGACGACGGCACCGTGGTCGGCACCTATGGCGCCCATTCGCAGTCCTTCGTCTTCAAAGACGGTGCGGTAACGCGCATAGACCCGCCGCTGGCGACGGCCATCAACAACAAGGGGCAAGTCGTGGGCCCGGGATGGATACGGGACGCCGACGGCTCCGTGCTGAGACTTCAATCCTGGAAAAATCAGCGCATCGAGGCCTCTTCGCTGAACAACTCCGGCTCCGTGGTCGGTGGCGCGGACATGAACCCCGATCCAAAAGTGGTGGACTACCGGGCCTTCCGCACCAGACCCGGCGAGCCGGTCAACCCCACACGAGACCGCCTGGAGTACATGGGAAGCACGATCGCGTTCGACATCAACGACAAAGGACAGGTCGCAGGCTACGGGACGGATATGGACGATGGCTACGTCCCGCTGATCTGGGATGCGAACGGCACGCCCGAGGTTCAACAGACAAGCTGGGGCGGCATGGTGGATGCGATCAACAACGCGGGCATCGGGGTCGGAAGGATGTACGAACAAAATCGCACATTGACGGCCGCAATATACACGGAGGGGCGCGGCATCGACCTGAACACTTTCGTGAGGGGAAATACCAGATTGACATTGACGGCGGCGACCGGGATCAATGACGCCAACCAGATCACCGGCATCGCGAAGGATTCCGACAACGTCGCCCATGCTTTCCTGCTCGATCTGGGAGCCCCCTTCCCTGAAGTCAAGTGGATAGATATCCAAAGCGCGAGATATCCAAATGAAAACGATTATTCGGAAGTCAATGGTGCAGTTGTCGACGGCAACGCGATGCGCATCGGCATCGCCCTCAAGAACGCAAGTCCACACCCCGTGACCGTGCAACTGCAGGCATATCATTCTCCTGATCCCGGGCATGACAACCTGGGAACGCCCATACTGGATGAACCACAGGAAGAATCCATCCCGCCGCTGGCCTCACGAGACACGTATTTGAAATGGTCACCGAAGAAGACCTCCGGAATCGCCTGGGAAAAGGGCGAGCCGGTCTCACGCCGCTACGTGAAAATACAGCTCCTCGTCGGCGGTGTCGAGAAAGCCTACGTCGAAAAGCATTTCGACGTCATACCGAAGCCGACGGTCCTGGTGCACGGCTGGAAGAGTGACGCCCAGGCCGCCTGGAACGACACCGGCGAGATCCTCAAAAAGATACATCCTCAAATGGGGGTGTTCGCGATCGGCGACGGCCAGTTCGACGAGCACGGCGGCACACTCGACACCGGCACAGATTCGGAGCCGTTCAAGCGTACCAAAATGCTCTGGGAGAACGTCGATGAGATGGCAAAGTACATCGAGAACGTGCGCAAGCGGACGGGCGCGTTCCAGGTCGATGTCATCGCTCATTCGATGGGCGGACTGATCGCCCGGCAGTACATCCAGACCAAGATGCCGCGCGTGGGAGGCACACCATCCTTCACAACCGGCCGGCCCGCGGTGAACCGGATGCTGCAGATGGGCACCCCCAACATGGGAAGTTGTCTCGCGGACATACTCGTGGAGGCGGCCAACCTGTGGGGCGCTCCCGTTCCGTACTTCCCGGCCACGTACGAGCTCACCACGGATTACATGGACGGTGTGTTCAATCGTGAGTATCTGGATCTCAAAGACGTGCGGCCCTCCAACCTGGTGGGCGTGGGCAGGGCGGTGCTCTGTGGCCTGACTCCCCCTGACGGTGACGGAATCGTTCCGGTATTCAGTTCACGGTTCATCTACCCGGACATCCCCAGGACCGACACGGCGCACACGTCGATGACCTCCTCAGAGCAGGACTTCCTGTCCTACATCAAGCCGCGGCTCGCCATGGCGCCGGGCACGACCGGCACCGCGGAGCCGACCGGCCCCGGACTGAGGAATGACGCCACCGTCGAGTCCGGCATGAAGTCGACCGCGAAGCCCGGCGCGGAAACCGCAGCCGAGGCCACCGGCGATGCGGACGTGATGTCGACGTTCGCCGCATCGTCGACCGCGGTGGAGCCGGGCCAGACGGTGAGCGTGCCGTTGAACGTTCCGCAGGGCACGGCGTTCGGTGTGACGGGGGTGTTGCCGTCGACGGTGGGGCTGGTGTTGCGTGATCCGTCCGGCAAGCCGGCCGCGCAGTACGCGGCGGGCAGCGAGCAGGCCAAGCAGCCGATTCAGGGGTTGAGCGTGGCCGATCCGCAGGCGGGCACGTGGAAGCTGGAGATCACGAATTCCGCGGCCGAGCCGGTCACGGCCACCCTGGGAGCCTGGATCACGGGTAACCCGGTGAAAGTGTCGGTGATGAAGGCCGAGCAGTCCTCTGACGAGGGCCGGGTGCGGGTGATCGCCGGTGTGACCGACGCCGGTGCGCCGGTTACCGGTGCGCCTGTGAAGGCCATCCTGCTCGGGATGGACGGCACACGCCATGAGGTGGCGTTGGAGGACGACGGGAACAACGACGACGGCGTGTACGGCGGTACATCCGAACCCCTGGCCGACGGCGTGTACGCCATCACCGTCAGGGCCGACACCGCGGCGGGGTTGCGGAGCGCGCGTGGTGTGGTCGAGGTGAAGAAGCCGGACCTGCGGGAGTTCGAGCTGACGCTGTCGGCGCAGCCGGGAGGTTCGGTGTCGGCGTCGCCGGCGCGGGATGTCCACCGGTCCGGAAGCGAGGTGACGATCAGCGCGACGGCGGATGCGGGGCGGATGCCGCTGGGGTGGACCGTTGATGGTGAAGAGCGCCCTGCCGGGACGTTGAAACTGGTGATGGACGGCCCGCATACGGTGGTGGCGCGGTTCGGGTCCTATACGGTGACCGAGCTGGGCGGTGCCGGGGGCGCGGGGGCGTGGGCCACACGCGCGGTGGCGTTGAACGATCGTGGTCAGGTCGCGGCCACGGTGATGTACGGGACGCACGCGCAAAAGAGCCGGGCGGTGCGTTGGCAGGGGGGTGAGTTCACCGAGCTGGGTGGCCTGCCCTGCACCGATGGTTCCCCTCCCCCTGAGCAGTGTCATGTGGAGGCCACGGGGATCAACGAGGCAGGGGATGTCTCGGGCTTCGCGGTCACCTCGGTGGGAGAGGACAAGGCGCAGCGCGCCGTGCTGTTCGGCAAGGATGGCGAGGTCACCGATCTGCAACGGTCCGGGTCCGGCGTGGCCGTGGACGTGAACGACAACGGTCAGGTGTTCGGCGCCAAGGACGGTGAGCTGGTGATGTGGGACAGGGGGAGCGCGGTTCAGCTGCCGGCCTCACCGCCGTTCTACGACAACGTTTACCGTAATACTCCGGGCTATCCCAGCCCGGCGTTGCCGCGGATCAACGCGCGTGGCGCCGTGGCCGGTGCGTATGTGTATGAGACGGGCGTCTTCGGGGATCCGGTCGGCTGGAGTCCGGCGGTCTACCAGGACGGGGTCACCACCGAACTGGCGCCGCAGACCTCGGATTGCCGGCACAACCACGGCGTCGCGTATGACATCAACAATGCCGGTGTCGCGGTGGGTGCGATGATGTGCGCTGTTCACACTCAGCAGCACGCCTATGTGTGGCGGGACGGCCGGGCGACCGATCTGGGCGCGGGGGATGCGAGCGCGGTCAGCGACAGTGGTCTGGTGGTCGGTCGTGCGATCGATCCGGACGCCTCCACTCCGGCCAGGACGGTCTATGAGCCGGTGGCGTGGTTGGAGGGCGCCAAGTTCCCGTTGGCGGATCTGTTGCCTCGGCCGTTGTGCCCGCAGGAGGAGGCCGACACGAAGGTGCCGTGTGTGGGCCTGTCGTGGTTGTACGACGTCAATTCCTCGGGGCAGATCGTGGCGCAGGGTTTCGTCCGTGACCGTTCGGCCTCGCAGGAGGGGTTTGTCCAGTCTCCGCGGTCGTTCCTGCTGACCCCAACGACGGCGCGGGCGAATCTGGAGGTGAGCGCGACGGTGTCGGCCGGTGAGCCGGGGCCGACCTCGACGGTGACCTGGACGGCCACGGTGACCAACAAGGGGAATGACAGCGCGACCGATGTCCGACTGGATGTGTTCGTTCCGCAAGGGGTCACCGGCGCGGCCTGTGAGACCTGGCGGGGCGTGTGCGCGCCGATCAAAGGCGGGTTCCGTAACGCGGTCAAGGTGCTGGAGCCGGGGTGGTCGGCCACCGTTGAGGTGAGTGCGATCGTCCCGGCCGGTGCCGCTGAGGGCACCGAGTTGAAGACAAAGGTGATGGCGGCCAGCCTGGCGGTGTCCGACCCCGAGATCGACGACAATGGGACGGAGGTCGTCTCGAAGGTTCGTCCGCTGTTGAACACCGTGGGGGTCAACTGGCCGGAGCCGGTGCAGGTGGGTCAGGTCAGCCATTCTTATGTGGTGAAGTTGACCAACCGGCTGAACGACCCGATTCCGTTGAAGGGGATCGCGGTCAGTGGGCCGTTCACCCAGACCAACGCCTGTCCGGTGGAGTTGGCGGTCGGTCAGGTGTGCGCGGTGGAGGTCGCGTTCGCTCCCACTGTGGAGGGGGCGGCCAGTGGGGCGCTGACGTTCACCACCGCTGATGATGCGCAGCCGGCGTTTACCGTGCCGTTGACCGGTCAGGGTGCCAAGGCGGGCAGCACGCCGGTGGTGCAGGTGCCGGCCGAACCGGTGCGGGGTCAGGTGGGCAAACCGTTCACTTTGGAGGTTTCCTTCACCGATTCCGATTCCGATGCCGATTCCGATTCCGATGCCGCGGAGACTCATAGCGCTGAGGTCGCTTGGGGTGATGGGCAGCCGGTGCCGGCGGAGGTGGTCCGGCGGCCCGGTGGGGGCATCGTCCGAGTTACCCGGACGTTCAACGATTCACGTACCGGTAACGCGTTGGTGATGGTCACCGATGGCAGTGGTAAGACCGGCACGGCCGGGGTGCCCTATGTGATCGAGGAAGCGGCCCCCAACCAGCCGCCGAGGGTGCTCGACGGAGAATCCGATGTTGAGCTCACGGTGGGCGAGACGCTGCGGCGCACCGTGACCTTCACCGACCCGGACTCCACCTCCTGGACGATCACGGTGGACTACGGCGACGGGTCCGGCCCGCGGCCGGTGACGCCCACCGCCGCCAAGCAGATCACGCTGGAGCACCAGTGGGCCACCCCCGGGACCTATCCGGTCACGGTGAAGATCACCGACGACGGCGGCCTGGAAACCGCGGCCGCCTTCCAGGCCACGGTCAAGGCGGTGGAGACCCCGAACCAGCCCCCTGCGGTGAGCTTGACCGGGCCGGACACCATCGCGGAGGGCTCGGCGTGGCGGGCGGAGGGATCGTTCGACGACGGCGACTCCACCTCCTGGACGGCGACGGTGGACTACGGCGACGGCACCGGGCCCAGAGAGCTGACGCTGGAGGGCAAGCGGCTGAAGCTGGAGCACACCGCGGCCGACGACGGTGAGCGCACCGTCACGGTGTCGGTGACCGACGACAAGGGCGCGACCGGCACCGCGACGCTGAAACTCCAGGTGACCAACGCCGCGCCGCAGGTGACCCTGAAGGAACCGGCGGTGGAGAAGGTCGTGCCGGCGGGCAAGGCGGTGCCGCTCAGCGCGTCGTTCACCGACCCCGGCGCCGCCGACACCCACACCGCCACCTGGACCGTCGGCGGGCGGCAGGTGACCGGTGCGGTGGCCGAACACGGCGGCACGGGCACCGTCAGCGGGTCACACGTGTTCACCAAGGCCGGGCGCTACCCGATCTCGGTGACCGTGGCCGACGACGACGGCGGTGCGGCCACCGCCGACTCCATCGGCGGAAAGGTAGTGTACGTGCTGGTCTACGGCCCGGCGGGGTCGCTGGTCGGGGCCGGTCAGACGGTCTCTCCCGCCGGGGCGTGCAAGCTCGGCGGCGAGTGCGCGAAGGAGGGCAAGGCGACCTTCACCGTCACTGCCTGCTACCGCCACAAGGACACCGTCCCCAGTGGTGTGCTGCACTACAAGGCCCCCGGGTTCGACCTGCGGGACACCGCCTACACCGTGCTCGTCGCCTCCGGCGGCACCGCGATCCTGCGCGGAGAGGGAAAGGTCAACAAGACCGTCGACGTCACCTACGAGATCACCGCGGTCGACTCCGGCAAACCGGCCGACCGCACCGACAAACTGCTGGTCAGAGTCTGGAAGAAGAACGGAGAGCTCATCTACGACAACAGCACCTCGCCCTCACCGGTGAGCGGCGTCATCCGCGTCAGCGGCTGAGACTGACACGTCCGTAGTCCTCGGCCCCCTCGGCTGGGGCCACGGGCATCCGGCCATCCTCGAATCCGCCGGACGACCACGGGCCGACCTGTCCGTGCCCTTCGGCAACGATCGCCGCGTTTCCCACCGGCCGACACGTTACGTGCGGCTTGGAATGTCTCGCTCCGTCTCGCCCTCGCGCCACGGCGTGGACCCGGACACCGCGAGACGGCTCACCCGGGGGCAGCTACGAGACCCAAAAAAGATTCGGACGGCGATGTCGAGAATTCGTGGCCGGTTCCGTCCCCGCAGTGAACGCGACCACAATGGGTCGCACCAGCACCGAGGAGAACCACGATGGCCAAATATCTACTGCTCAAGCACTACCGCGGCGCCCCGGCTTCGGTCAACGACGTGCGCATGGACCAGTGGACGCCAGAGGAGATCTCGGCCCACGTGCAGTACATGAACGACTTCGCGGCCCGGCTTGAGGAGACCGGCGAGTTCGTCGACGGTCAGGCGCTCGCCCCCGAGGGGGCGTGGGTCCGCTACGACGGCGAGGGGCGCCCGCCGGTCACCGACGGACCGTTCGCCGAGACCAAGGACCTCATCGCCGGCTGGATGGTGATCGACGTCGACAGCTACGAGCGCGCCGTCGAGCTGGCCGGGGAGCTGTCGGCCGCCCCTGGGGCGGGCGGGAAGCCGATCCACGAGTGGCTCGAGGTGCGCCCGTTCCTGACCGCGCCGCCCACCATCACGGAATGACCTCATCATGAACGAGGCCCTGCTGAGGAGCCTCACGCCGAGCGTGCTCGGAATCCTCGTCCGCCGCGGAGCAGACTTCGCGGCGGCCGAGGACGCCGTGCAGGACGCGCTGGTCGAGGCGGTCCGCGTCTGGCCGGCCGACCCACCGCGGGACCCGAAGGGCTGGCTGGTCACCGCGGCCTGGCGCAAGTTCCTCGACGCGACCCGGGCGGACGCCGCCCGCCGCCGGCGTGAGGACCTCGTCGACGAGGAGCCGGCGCCCGGGCCCGCGCCCGCGGTGGACGACACGCTCCAGCTCTACTTCCTGTGCGCCCACCCGTCGCTGACGCCGTCGTCCGCGGTCGCGCTCACGCTGCGCGCCGTCGGCGGGCTGACCACCCGCCAGATCGCCCAGGCCTACCTGGTGCCCGAGGCGACCATGGCGCAGCGCATCAGCCGGGCCAAGCGCACCGTCTCCGGCGTGCGGTTCGACCAGCCCGGCGACGTCGCCACCGTGCTGCGCGTCCTCTACCTGGTCTTCAACGAGGGCTACTCCGGCGACGTCGACCTCGCCGCCGAGGCCATCTGGCTCACCCGGCGGCTCGCGGCCGCGATCGACCACCCCGAGGTGGCGGGGCTGCTCGCCCTCATGTTGCTCCACCACGCCCGGCGTACCGCCCGGACCGCGTCCGACGGCAGCCTGGTGCCGCTCGCCGAACAGGACCGCGGCCGGTGGGACACCGCGTTGATCGCCGAGGGCGTCGGGATCCTGCAGGCGGCCCTCGCCCGTGACCGGCTGGGCGAGTTCCAGGCCCAGGCCGCCATCGCGGCACTCCACGCTGACGCGCCCACCGCCGAGGAGACCGACTGGGTGCAGATCGTCGAGTGGTACGACGAACTCGCGTGCCTGACCGACAGCCCGGTCGTCCGGCTCAACCGCGCGGTCGCCGTCGGGGAGGCCGACGGACCGCGCGCCGGCCTGGCGGCGCTCGCGGCGCTGGACGACTCACTGCCCCGCCACACCGCGGTGGCGGCGTACCTCCACGAGCGCGACGGCGACCTGGCGACGGCGGCACGGCTGTACGCCGAGGCGGCCCACAAGGCACCCAACCTCGCCGAGCGCGGCCACCTGACGCGCCAGGCCGCCCGGCTCAACGCCCGCCGGTGTCGCTGACGGGTCGCGCTCGGATTCTCCCGCAGCACTTGGAGCAGCCTCGCGGCCAGAGCGATCGTCTCGAAGTGGGTAGGCGGGTCGAGACCAGCCGCACGACGCGTTACTGGCGGGGCAGCTTCGCGACGACAGGCGCGCTGGAGACGTGCTGTCTCAAAGGTGACCTATCAGCTCAGCGAGGCGCTGGATAGCGGCGAGCCAGGTGACCCGGAACCCGCTTTCCTGGCTTCCTTCTCGTCATCCTGTCGAACGCCGGAAGGCACCCGTCAATTCTGGCCCGTAAGTGTCGATCTAACCAGCGAGGAGCTTACTGACCGCCTGGTGGGAGACTCCAAGTAGCAAGCCGATGTCCCGATGGGGAAGCCCCTGCTCGTGCAGACGGCGCGCGGCCTCGCGTGAACGACTGACCGCGTCATCACGCAATCGGTCCGCCTCCCGGCGAATCTCCCTGGTCCGCGCGACCTCCGCGGCGAGTTCCTCCCCCAGGACGGGAACCACCGTGATCCGCCAAGCGGCCACGGCCGGGTCGTCGATGTCGAAGCGAAGGGCCAGTAGATCGCGCACCGTCTCCTCGGCCTGATCGAGCCGCCGCACTTGAGTATGCGCCGGGCGCCGCAATCCCGGCCCTTCGATCTCCAGCGCCCACCAGCCACCGGACCGCTGGGCCGTGACCCGGAACTCATTCACTTGGCCTCCTCCTCCTCCTCGTCATCCTGGCTCATGTCCTGTTGAGCTTCGGCGAGTAGTGCGTCCCACTCCTTGAGAATGCCCTTGGCCGTCAACTCGTTGACTTCGGCATGACGCGGCACGATGACCGCGTCTCCTCGGACATACCACTTGTCATGGCTGCCACCATGCACATCGGGCGTCTTCGAGAACTCGAAGCCGTACCGCTTGGCCAGGCGAGCCATCCGACTAAGCAGCTCGTTCCGTTTCATTCAGCATAGTCAAGGTGGTTGCCAGCATCAAGACAACCAGCTTGCCTAAATATCCTGCTAGATCCCAAATACTACGGATCCGGCGTTCGGCGACTACGAGCGCCCGCGCCGGTTCGACCACGTGCGCAGAAAGCCGACCGCCGGCATCGTCAGGTGCGGGCACGCCCTTCGGCAGCTGAACACTCCTCCCCCAGCGCTGCTCGACGAGCACCGGATACAACACTCGGAGATGTTCCAAGAGCAGCGGAAACCTCAGGGCGGTGTGTGCTAGAAAAGGCGCGTCGGCCCAGCTCATGAGGGATTTCCCAGAGATCGGCAAGCCCGGGTGAGCAAGCGCGCCGGCACGACAGGCCATGCCACGGCACCCAGAGCCGGTCACCCGGAGAAAGAAAGACGGCCCCAAGCCGGTGCTACCAACACCGTCTCAGGGCCTTGATCCATTCACCCTGCTAGCACAGGAGAAAGATCCATGCTCGACTGTACCCGCGCGCCCGCGCCCGTATCAAACATCCTCTCCCGCCAGGCGACCGTCTCCTCGGTCTCGGAGGGCGGGCGATGAGCATCCGGCAGGCGAAGCCGCCCTCCGACCACTTCACCCGGATCTCCAACCTCTGGATCCGTGACCTGCGGCTGTCCTGGAAGGCGCGCGGCCTGCTGGCCTGGCTGACCTCACACGCGACCGGCTTCCGCGTCTCGGAGAAGACCATCGTCTGCGCCGCCCCGGACGGCCGGGACGCGGCCCGGACCGCCATCGCGGAACTGAAGACGTACGGCTACCTGGTACGCGAACGCGCACGGGGCCACGACGGCAGACTCGGCGGCGTCACCTACATCATCTGCGACCCCTGGTCACCACAACCCACCGCCGACGAGTCCGCGCCGGAAAACCCGCTGTTGGCCCCGACCAGCACGAACACCCTAAAACCCCAGGCCGCGACCTACGCCGGGAAAACCAACGCGGGGAAACCCGCCCGCATAAGAAGACCAGCAAAACAAGAAGACCAGACCCCCGAGAAGATCAGCGAAAACCCCTCTCTTCTCGCCGTAGGCGAGCCTGCGGACCGTAGAGGGCCGGGCACCGCACCGACGCCTGCGGCGAACCCGGAAGAACTGTCCCGAACGGCCGCCGAACTGCTCGGCAAGCTGCCCGACCACTACCGCCGCGCCCCGGCCTGGCTACGCTCCCGGCTGCTGAAAAGGATCTCCGAGGCTCTTCTACGGCACTCCCCGTCGGCCATCGCCGACTACTGCGCCAAGTTCGTCGATGATCCCGCCTTCGGCGACTACGAGCATCTGCGCCGCTTCGACGACGTGCTCAGAAAACTGGCCGCCGACATCGCCGACGGCACCGCCTGCCCCGGCTGCGGACACGACCCCCGCCATCCGTTCTGCGACACGGAGGTGGGAGATAAGGCCGCCCGGCCAGGCTCCGAGGTCCCCCGCATCCGTCCCGCGAGGCGAAATCGGCACCGGTCGCCGCTCACCGCGTAGACGACGGCCCCACTTCGTAGCCGTCAGAAAACGATCACACTAAGTTCGGATCTTCAGGTGGGTCGTAGTCTTCGGAGGCCGTTTTCAGATCGCGGCCAGGCCCGCAGTGATGTTCGCCGCCAGCGTGTTCCGTGCCCGGTTCCAGGAGGTCCCGGCCCACAGGTGCAGCGTCTCGGCGTCCCCGCGGACCGCCGCGGCGCGCCGCAGCGGTGCCGTCAGGTGGTGGACCTGCGGATAGGCCGCAGGTGCCCGGCTGGAGTACTCCGTCATGAATCGGTTGACCAGGCCGCGCGCCGGGCGTCCGGTGAAGGCTCTGGTAACGGCGGTGCGGGTGAAGCGGGGATCGGTCAGCGCCGCACGGTGGACCACGCCGGTGCCGCTCTCGGGACAGAGCAGGAAAGCAGTGCCCGCCACAGCCGCGACCGCTCCCGCGGACAGGACCCGGGAGACGTCGGCGGCCGAGGCGACACCGCCGGCCGCGATGAGGGGAAGCCGTGACACCTCCCGTACCTGGGACAGCAAGCGCTCCAAGCTCATGGCCTCGGCGTCCGCATTGGTGAACGAGCCGCGGTGGCCCCCCGCCTCCTCACCTTGGACACACAGCACATCGGCCGCCGAAGCCAGTCGTGCCTCGGCCGCCGACGTCACCGTGACCACCACGGTGGTCCCCCTACGGCGGAACGCCTGGATCAGCTCGTCCTCCGGGCAACCGAACGTGAACCCCACCAGCGCGGGCGGATCCGTCAACAGATCCGCGACCTTGGCAGTGAAATCGTCATCGCCTCCGCGCGGGACTCCCAAAGTGGTGCTCAGCCGCTGCGCCTCCCGCTCTATGACCCGCGCATAGCCGTCGATCTCAGCCTGATCGACTTCATCGGCCGTAGGCATGAACACATTCACCCCGAACGGACGGGACGTGAGCTCGCGCGCCCGCTTGATCTCCTGGCGCATCTGCGTGGCCGTCTTGTAGCCGGCCGCGAGAAACCCCAGAGCACCGGCTTCGGACACAGCGGCGGCCAGTTCGGGCGTGGACGCCCCGCCGGCCATGGGAGCCTGCACGACCGGCAGCCTGAACGGCCACGGCACCGGATCGGACATCGACACCTCCTCCCTCAGCGCCCTGTGGTCTCACCACAGGCGCCGCGACGGTGAACCGAGCACACCACGGGCGATCCGTCAGGCTCTGGAAGCCTATGCCACCTCACCTGCGAGTTCGAGGTAGCTCCAGGTCAGGCGCCTAATACGACGTTCCGCACCGGAAGTACAGATCCACTGTCAGGAAGGCGGGACCGGCAATCTCGGTTTCCCCGCAGCGCCTTCGCAACCTCCGCCGAGGAACGGAGCATCAACCGCGCCGATGACCCGCTATTGCCCGCCCGAACGCGCCGCAGCCGGAATCATCGGCCCGTAGCCGGTGCCGCGCCTACGGGTGTGGTGGACGCGGGGCGTCGGGCAGGTACGAACGACGACATCACCGGGCGCCTGACCGTGCGGACCCCAGGGAGACCGGTCGTCCTGGGGTGAAGGAAACGAGCAGGTGGTCGAGGCCGGCTTCGGAGAAGGCGGCGTGCACGTCCGTCCGGTCCTCGGTGAAGTGGGTCCAGCCCTCGACATGGAGCGGCACGACCTGCCGGGCTTTCAGCAGGCGTGCGGCGATCATCATCTCGGTGGCGTTCAGGGTGAGCCGCCCGTCGATCATGGGCGTGCGGACGGCGCCGCCGAACAGCAGCGCGATGTCGACGACCGGGAACCGCCCGGCGATGAGCTCCACGTACTCCAGCGAGGCGTTGTCCCCGCTGATGTAGACGGTGGGCAGCCCGTCGCCGGTGAGCACGAAGCCGGTGACCTGGCCGACGACGGGCTCGCATCCCGGCGGGCCGTGCAGGGCGGGAACGGCGGTGACGCGAACCCGGCCGACGTCGTGGTGCTGCCAGGGGTGCAGCGGGGTGACCCCGATGCGCGCGGCGGCCTCGGGCGTGCTCAGGGTCAGCGGCGCGGCGGACATCATCTGGCGCCCCAGGCCGTCCAGGTTGTCGGGGTGCTGGTCGTGGCTGAGCAGTACCAGGTCCACCGGGCCGACGTCGGCAGGGGAAAGGGCCGGGCCGGTGGTCTTGGTGAGCGTGAGCAGCCCGGCGGGGTGATCTCCCGGCGGATCGAAGGTCGGATCGGTGAGGATGCGCAGCCCGCCGAGTTCCAGCAGGGCCGTCGGGCCGCCGATCACGGTGATGGTGGTCGTCATGGACGGCTCCGTTCGCTGCGCGGTCGGGCATCGTCCGGATCATCTGGACCCGTCTTCCGCACGTGACCCGATCGACCCGGGATGATCACTCGCAGTAGTAGATCAGATACATCCGCCGACCCGCAACGACCTGGCACGCTCGGCGTGGGGCCGGTGGCCCCACGCCGAGCGTTGACCGGGGAGTCCCCTGGAGGGGAGAACCGTCAGACGGGCGTCACCCGCAGGGCGGGATAGTGGGCCGAGTTCAGGTACAGCTTGTCGGTGCCGTGTTCCTTCTCCAGCTCCAGGACGAACCGATAGCGGTAGAGCCCCGGCCGGGCCTCGCTTATCACCGCCCCGGCCCAGTAGTAGTAGACGGCGGTGTACTGGTCGCGCATCCGGTCGGGAGCGCCGTAGATCTTGAGCTCGGTCATGATCCGGCGTTCGGCGACGTCGTCCTCGTCACCCTTCTCGATGTCGAGGAAGACCAGGTTGTTGATCTTCGGCATCGGGGGCCAGGTGCCGTCCGTACGGCGGTGCATGTCGATCGGGCGGATGATCCAGTTGATCACCTGCCCCTGCTTGCAGATGGTCTCCAGATGGTCGGTGCCCTGCCCGACCCCGCCGACGCTGTTGTCCATCATGTAGAGGCAGCCGTCCAGGGACTTCGTCGCGGCGGCCTTCTCCATGTCGACGAGGGTCACCACGTTCAGCTGGACGGAGTTGAGCTGACCACGATCGGCGAAGTCCGCGGCCGCGTATTCCTGGGTCATCGGCCTCCCTTTCCCTCGTTGGCGGGACCGGCCAGGGCCGGCCGGGCGGTGGGGGTGAACGGCGTGCCGACGGTGCCCAGCAGGAACGAGAGCCGGTACGGGACCGGTTCGGTGAGGTCCTGCTTGACCTCGGCGGTCCAGAACACGATGTCGGTGCCGGGATACACCTTCCGCGTGGGCTCGGCGATCCGCGGGTCGATCTCGATGTCGGCGAGGGCCACGTAGGTCTCGCACTCCAGCGGGATCACGTTCCACAGCAGGGTGTCGCCCTTGCGGACCCGGCTGTGCAGCTCGGGGGTGCCGAAACCGGTGGATCCTGCGGCCTTGTTGGTGTCATAGAAGTAGAGGTTGTCGTCCAGGTTCTCCGACGCCAGCGCGGCCACGGGGTCGACCACCGCGGTGATCGTCACGGGCCGGACGGGCCGGGCGGGTCGGCGTTCGGACTGTCTGTTCCTCGGGGGCATACTGCTCCTCCAGTCGAGAATGCTCCGGCTCGGGCCGGGTCAGCCGGCGGCCGGGACGGACGGGAGAGGGAGCACGCCCAGTCCGGCGCCGGTGAACCCGTTGCGCTTCGGATCGTTGATGATCTTGAGACTGGACTGGCAGGTCAGGTCCACGGACTGCCAGACCAGCTCGTCGTCCTGCTCGACCAGCTCGTGCAGCTGGACGTGCATGGTGTACGGGTAGACCCCGGGCCGGCTCGTGTCCACGGTCGCGGCCCAGTACCAGCCGTCGTAGATCATGTCGGGCGACCCGTACTGGGCCGGGTACATGATCTTCTCGCTGACGGCCTGGCCGGTGATATCGGTGATCACCGGAGTCGGGTAGTTGTAAGCGCCGGGGCTGCTCGTGGTCCTGCCGGTGACGTCCAGCAGCTTGGCCTCGGTGAGGCCGCGCCCGCTGCCCGACTTGCGGGCGCGCTTGCCGACCCGCCGCTGCAGCCGCTTGAGATCGGCGTCGCTCACGCTGCCCTCGCTGCCGAGCGCGGCCAGTTCCTCCAGGGTGCGCCGGTCGTCGGCGCGTTCCTGCTCGGCCAGGTAGTTGCGTGGCACCGTCGGGGGGATCGACCCCAGCGCCGCGGGCAACCAGTTCAGCACCTGCTCGGTCGCCTGCGACCCGTCGAGGAAGTGGGTGCCGGGCACGATCGTCACCAGCTGCTCGGTGCCCACCCCGACCGAGCCGAGCAACTTCATGTTGTCGAACCAGTACGTGTTGCCGTCGAGCGACCGCGTCCGGAGCGCGTTCTCGACGTCGAAGAGCACGATGATCCCGTGTTGCTGGGCCATGAAACCGCCTTTCGCAGAACGTGGCTCACACGCGCAGCAGCGCGGGCGAGTCGATGTGCAGCACGCTGTTGGGTCCTTCGTGGAGCTGGAGGGAGATTCGGTACCGGTACGGGACACCGGGCGTCATGTCGTAGGGCACGACGCCCTCCCAGACCAGGAGGTCGTAGTTCTCGTGCCCGTTGGAATCGGTGGCGTCGGCCCCCGTCCCGGACACGGCGGCGGGTGCCGGAACGGTGGAGGGCTCCACCGGATGCGGCGGCACGGCCTGGTCGGCCGGGGGCGAGGCGGTCGCACCGGACAGGAACTCGATGGCCTTGATCTCGACCGGAGTCTGCACGTCCACATGGATGGGCGTCCATTGGACGACCTGTCCCGGGACCACCGCCGTGATGAGCTCCGGAGTCCCCTGGTGCCTGCTCCCCGCCGAGCTGTCGTCGACCAGCGAGAGGTTCCCGTTGTGCAGCGTCCGGTCGGACAACGCCCCGACGGCGTCGACCATCACGACGATGCTGATCCTGTCTTTCATGATCCTCCCTTGTCGGATGTCATTCGGGCGTACGGGCCATCAGGCGCTCAGCCCCGGTCCCTGACCAGCGGCGTCTTGCCGACGGTGGTCCGCTCGATCTGGGGTGAGGAGGGTGGCACGAACACCAGCCGGAACCCGTATCCGGTCTGCTCGATGGCCGCCGCGTTGGCCTCCCGGTCGTTGAAGAGCGACAGGGAGCTCGGCAGTGCCTGGGTGAACAGCTGCCGCGTCCCGCTCGGGCCGAGGGCGTGCTCGACGGCCGCGGCCGTGCCCTCGGCGTCGTCCACCGCCGCCAGCAGGGTGAGGGTCCGATCCTCACGGTGGTTGTGGAACTGGACCTCGTGCGCGACCAGGTCCAGGTCGACGCCGGCCGTCGAGCGCAGCCGCCCGCGCAGGGCCGCGTAGGCCAGCGTCGCCGAATACTGGCTGTCGTTGAGGTGCAGCACGTCGGCGGTGCGCCCGGCGAACTCGAATCGCTCGGTGCGCAGCCCGGGCCCGGTCAGGGCGGGGCGGCGGATCATCCGATCGCCGAGCTTGAGCCGGAGCAGCGGCGTCTCGTCGGCGTGCAGCCGGGTGACGACCAGCTCGCCCTCCTCGCCTTCGGCGACGGCGCGGCCGTGCTCGTCCACGATCTCCACCAGGTGCAGCCCCGGCACCGCGGAGAGCGCCGGCGAGGTGTGGTCGAGCTGGAGACCGACGCACTCGGCCTGGGTCGCGGCGAAGTAGCTGAGGATCGACACGTTGGGGAAGAAGGCCTGCAGCTCGTCGCGCTTGCGCTGCGGCAGGGAGCCGCTGCCGTACATGGCGACCCGGAAGCTCGCCCTGGCGTGCGAGGGCAGGCCCGCGCCCAGCTCGGGCAGGAGCGCGATGCCGGCGGTGATGCCCATCAGCGCCTTGTGGCCCGGGTAGGAGAACATGTGCTCCAGCACCGGCGCGCTCACCGGTCCCGCGCCGATGTAGTTGACCCCCGGGACGTGGGACAGGACTCCGCCGACCATGGTCCCGCTGCTCCACATCTGGTAGTCGGCCAGGGTGGTGAACAGCCAGCGCGGCGCGGGGCCGCGCAGGTAGCGGCCGAGCTGGTAGGCGCCCATGAACGCCCCGGAGATGCGGTAGGTGTCGCGCAGTTCCCGCAGGGAGTACACGATCTCCAGGGGCATGCCGTCACCGGTGCCGCCGCTGGCCACCACCTCGAACCCGCCGAACTCGAGCGGCACGACCATCCCGGCCCGCGCGCCCATGAACATGTCCCGCTGCACGGTCTTGTCCGAGAGCGGGATCCGCTCCCACTCGGACATGTCGGCGGGGGCGCCGCGGATCCCGAAGTAGTGCAGCCGCTCGCGCCACAGCGGGTTGAGCAGGGCGAGGCCGACGAGCTGCTGAAGCCGGCGGAACACCAGCGCGTTCTGCAGGTCGAGCGGGGACTCGCAGTACGGGACTCCGGTGAGCCGCCCGCACTCCTCCAGTTTCCCCGCGAACGACGGCAACCGGGTGACGTCGTCCACCGAGCGGGGCCGCAACTCCTCCTCGGGGATCAGCCGTGCCGCCAGCTCCGCCGAGGCGGCGATGTCCAAATCCGTCATGGTCATGAATGACTCCCGTTCCGCTGGTCGTGCCGGGCCGCGGCGCTCGCGCGCAGCACCCGTTGCCCGATGTCTCTGATCTCGGCGATGAGCATGGCCAGGTGGTCGGCGTCGATCAGGTGGTTCATCACCACCACGCGCAGCGCCGCCACCCCGTCGATGTCGACCTTGGAGATGAAGAAGCGCCCGCCGCCCCGGATCCGGTTGCGGATCTCCAGCTGCAGCCGGTGCACGGTCGCCGGTTCCAGGCCGTCCGGCCGGTACCGGAAGCACAGGATGTTGGACTCCGGCTCGTGCGCCACGGCGAAGTCCGACTCGGCGGCGAGCATCCGGTACGCCTGCAGGGTCACCGCGCACAACCGGTCGACCTTCTGTGCGAACAGCGCCGGGCCGTAGACCGACCAGACCGTCCAGAGCGGCATGATCATCGGGCGCTTCGTGCACTCGAGGTTCTTGTCCGCGCTGTCGTAGGCGCTGTAGACGTCCGGTTCCTCGTCGAAGACGTAGCTGGCGCGCTGCCGGAACGCACCGCGTGCCGCCGTGCCGTCGCGGTAGAAGAGCAGCGTGCACGGCGCCGGCATGAACAGCATCTTGTGGGCGTCCCAGGTCAGCGAGTCGGCCTGCTCGATGCCGCGCAGCCTGTCCCGGTGCCGGTCCGACAGCAGCAGGCTCGCCCCGTGCGCCCCGTCCACATGGAGCCAGAGCCCGTACCGGCGCGCCACGGCCGCGAGTTCCTCCAGCGGGTCGAAGGCGCCCATCGACGTGGTCCCGGCCGAGGCCACCAGGCAGAACGGTCGCAGGCCGCGCCGGTGCGCCTCGTCCAGTACCGGGCCGGCCAGATCTGGGCGGATCCGCCCGGCCCGGTCGACCGGGAGCCGGACGATCTGCCGTTCCCCGATGCCGAGCACCCCGGCCGCCCGGGTCACGCTGTAGTGGGCCTCCTCGCTGACCGCGATGGCCGGGGGATCCGGCATGCCGCCGGCTCCGCGCGTCCAGATCTGCGGGAAGGCGCGGTTGCGGGCGGCCAGCAGCGCGGTCAGGTTGGCCAGGGAGCCCCCCGAGGTCGTCACCATGGCGAACCGGTCGCGGTCCCAGCCGATGAAACGGTTGAGCTCCTCGGCCATGAGCCGCTCGGCGACGCTGGGGAGCTGCCCGGCCTCGTAGAAGGAGGAGGGCTGGTTGACCACCGAACCGACCAGGTCGATAAGGCTGGCCAGCGGCACCACGCCGGAGAACTGCCGCCCCATGTAGCCGGGTGAGTAGACCGGGATGCCGGTCCCCGTGTACAGGTCGACGATCTGGTTCACCCGGTCGGCGTCGAAGTCGGCGATGCGCTGCCGTTCCGGGGTCATCAGTTCCCGGGCGGCCTTCAGCAGCACCGCCGGATCGAGGAGGTCGAGCCCCCGGACCGACCGGTCGCCCAGATACGTCGTCAGGCGACCGACGATGTCCACGGCGCCGTGGTGGAAACGTTCGGGGTCGAAGGCCGCGGCGAGACCCGGCGTGGGCGACCGGGAGCCTTCGCCGGTCGTCGGCTCTGGAAGGGAACTCTGGACATCGGAAAGTGAACTCGTCATGGAGCAGACTCCAATGATCCGGCGTCGAGAACGCCCATGTGGTCGCGCCTGGGCGAGAATTCGAACATGGTGCGTTGAATTCCCAGGCGATCACATGAAGGTTCTCGCGAATAAACGCGTGATCTGCGGTGATGCGTCGAACGGGAAAGGGATCCTCGGCATGCGGGGGCACGGGGCGGCATACGTGCCGCTGCTGAGCCGTCCTGACGGATTGGAACGGTCCAACTTCAAGGGAGAATGTCGACCGACGATGGTGGGAGATGGCACGAGAGGGCCTCGTTGCCCCCTGTTCACGCCTTGTTCAAGCAGTTCGGATCAGTCCGGCGGTGATGTCGCCGACGATCAGGACCTGAAGGAGACCTAGCGTGGACGAATCGCGATTAATTCGACCTGAATTTCATCCGCCGTATACGTTGGCGCGCCTGTCATGTAAGTGAGCTAACCATTGATGCCAGGGGGGCGCAAGACCTCGAATGCAGGTGGAGTGACAGATTCCGGCCACAGTTACTTGCACACGGCGATTGAGATGGAGGATTTTCGGCGGTTCTCAACCGTTTTAGGGCTTATGAGTTTTTCTCGCAAATCTGGGGCGAACCCGGAATTCGAGACCGCCACCTCGACAGACGAGCCCATTAACATGACATTCTTATTACATATGTCTATATTCTCGAAAATGCATCAGAAGGCTTTACAAGGTGATATGTCGGTCTTTCCCGGCACGTCGGCACTAAAGGGCCATCCAATCGAGCCGCCGCGCGCCGGCAGCGGTGTGGCGCGGCGGCCATGGGCCGCCGCGCCACGGGTGCGGTGTCTCGGGGGTTCGGAGGTCAGTTCGCGCTGCAGGAGACCGTCGGCCAGGTCGAGTTGCCGTTGCGCTGAATCGTCACACCCCAGTTGTTGCCGTTGCCGTTGGGCCTGGCGGTCAGCACCTGGGCGCTGGGGTAGCTCGCGCTGATGTTCCAGGAGGCCATGATCTTCGCCGGGGACGGGACGTTCATCGTCACGGTCCAGTTGCTCGAACCGCTGACCGAGACGTTGAGGTTGTACCGGTCACTCCACTGCTGACCCGCGGACAGCGACGCGGTGCAGCCGCCACCGCCACCGCCGCCGCCACCGCCACCGGAGGAGGAGCCGTCCACCGTGATATTGGAGTTCCCGCTGCTCTGATATCCCTCTGTTGCGAGGATCATGTAGTCATGGCTGCCAAGACTCATGCCAGAACGGGCCCATGCGTCGAAGTGGTTGCCGCTGGTTATGGTTCCGCCCGTTTTCTTTGACTGCCGTACGCTCCAGTACTGATTGAAGGTTCTGATGCCTTCGATGGAGGGGGCGTTGGTTCGCGTCGTCTGGTAGATGTCGTACGTGCCGCCATCGCTGGTGACCGTGCCCTTGTAGGTCCCGGTGGGCCGGTAAGTGCCCCAGTTGTCGACGATGTAATACTCCACGAGTGGGTTTCTCGTCCACCCGTAGAGCGTCAGATACGCGTTGCCGGACGGGTTGAAGCTGCCCGAGTAGTTCACGGTCCTGCGGCCGCCTGTGCTCCAGCCCTTGCCGGCGACGAAATTCCCGGTGTTGCTCCATGAGGTGCTGTAATTGCCGCCGGACCCCAGTTCCATGGAGACCGTACCCTGGCTGTCGGTCCAGAACGAATAGAAGTAGCCGTTGTTGGTGCCGGTCTGATTGGTGGTGACGGCCGCGTGGGCGGTGCTGGGCGACATCGCCACGACCACGGCCAGCGCTGCGGCGCAGGCGCGGCCGATGAGCAGCCTGGTGTGGCCGCGTCCGCGGCTTCTCGGGCGGGCGGGGGCGTCGTTCATGCGCGTGCTTCCTCCTCGTGAGGATCGGCCGGGAGGCCGGGCGGCGTGATACGACCCGGCGGGGCTGTCGGCGGCCAGGGGGACGGCGACCACCGCGCGCCGGCGTCGTACGACGTGGGGGGTTGGCCGGTCGTCGTGCGGTCGGCGACCGGAGGAGCAGGTCGCGGCGGGTGACTCGAATCGACGGTGACTGAGGCCTAACGATGCTGAAAGTATCGCCGTGATGACGAAAGTGTCGGCCTGAGTCCGTGCGCTGTCAACAACTCCCGAGGGCCCATGAAGGCTTGATCTCGGCCAAGGACGTCTTGAGCAAACATTGTGCCTGCTCAGGTAGCCAATCCCGGTCGATCGAGTTCGAGATCGGTCGATGAAATTTTCGGAGGCTTTCCGAATAATTCGGCGTATCCGGGCGGCGGCAGGGAGGTCTGGACACGGCTCTCGCGCCGGCCCGGTCGGTCACGGCCTCGCGCGTCAGTTGCTTGTGGCCGACCGCGGCAGGCTCGCCCCACGCGGCATCGCGCCGGCCACGGCGAAAGCCCCGGTCCGCGGTCAACAGATCATCCGCGCGAGAGTCTGCTCACCGGCCGAGTTCCTGCTCAGTCGGGGAGGACCGAGAGGCCGGACCGGGCGACGATGGCCTGGAGCGCGGCGACATGGCCGGTGTAGGCCGCGCGTCCTTCGCGGGTGAGGCTGAACCACGTCCTGGGTCGCTTGCCGACGTACCCTTTGCGGATCCTCACATAGCCGGCCGCCTCCAGGGCGCTCGCGTGTTTGGACAACACCGAGTCACTGACGCCCAGGTTGTCGCGTACGAAGGCGAACTCGGCCTCCTCGGCGGCGGCCAGCAGGGAGACGATCTGCAGCCGGGTCGGCGCGTGGATCGCCGGGTCGAGTCGCGACGTCATCGCTTCGGCGTCTCCGCCCGCCGAGCGGTCCGCGCGGACATCCACTGGGCCAGGAGCGGCGCGGTGACCGCCACGATCACGATCATGGTCACGCCCATCACGGTGCGCGGATAGGCGACGCCGAGTTCCTTGAACCACAACGCCAGCACGGAGCCCGCGAGACCGGTGGTGACCAGCCAGACGGTGAAGCCGACCCATGCCCATGGATCCGTCATGGAGGAGTGCGGCCGCAGGTTCGCGTTCCTGACGTCGCTCACGAACTTGAGGACGGCGGCGACCAGGCCGGCCGACAGGGCCGCCACGGCGATCCAGAACCACCAGGCGGGTGCGATCTCGGTGACGAACTGCATCCCGGTGACGAAGATCCAGACCGCCACCGGGTACCAGGCGGGGAACATCGGCGGCGCGGCACGCAGGACCCTGTGCTGCGTCTCGTGGACCTGAGCCAGCGACCGCGCGGCTTCTTCCGGGGTGATGTCCATGGCTGCTCCCTCGCTCTTTCCTATCTGGAAAGTACTTTCTGGTTTCCATATCGTCAAGTACTTTCCAAGGCTGGTCAGAACGGCTCACCCCGCCAAGCAGCCGGTCTCATCGGCCGGGGAGATGCCGCAGGCGGGCTCACCCGCGCGGACATGTGATCGGCGAGGATCACCGCCTGGCAGCGAGAACGCGAAACCGGCCGGTCGCCCGGCACTTCCCGGTCCGCCCCGGGTCAACCCCCCGTGGCCGGCGATGCCGTGGCCAGCCAGGCGTCGACCTCGACCAGAAGCACCGCCTTGAGCTCCCGGGAGGCGAACGAGGCCTCGATCGAAGCGCGAGCCAACTCGGCCATGACGTCGTCGCCGTATCCGAGGACCTCGCGCAACCGCGCGTACTCGTCGGCCAGTGCCGTCTCGCCGTCGGTGTTGACCGTGACCGCCAGCCCGGCCGCGCGCAGCCTGGGCAGGGGGTGTTCGGCCAGCGAAGGAACGAGCCCGAGCAGGACGTTGGAGGTGGGGCAGACCTCCAGCGGAATTCCGCTCTCGCGCACCCGCGTCACCAGCGCGTCGTCGTCGAGCACCCGGATGCCGTGCCCGAGCCGCTCGGTGTGCCCGACGTCCAGTGCCTCGCGGATGCTGGCCGGGCCGGCCGCCTCCCCCGCGTGGTGCACCAGGTGCAGCCCGGCCTCCCTGGCCGCGTCGAGCACCTCGGCGAAAGGCGTCAGCGGATGGCTCTCGTCGCCCGCCAGCCCTATGCCGATCACCTCGTCGTAGCGGGCGGCCAGCTCGTACGTCCGCCACAACCGCTCCACCGAACGCCGTCTGGAGTGGTCGAGCAGCACCCGGCTCCGGATCCCGAACCTGGCGCGGCCTTCGGCCAGCCCGTCGAGCACCGCCTCCAGCGGCATCTCGGGCGCTCCGAGTCGCTCCCCGTGTGCGGCTGCGGTGAAGGTCACCTCGACGTAACGAGTGCCCTGAGCGGCCTCGTCCTCGCAGAACTCCACCGCGATCCGGCGGAAGTGCTCGGGTGTGCGCAGCGACTCGCGCACTTTGGCCCGCTGGTCGGCGAACGCGCGGAAGTTCGCGAACGGGCCCTCGGGCTCCGGCGGGCCACCCAGCTCCCGCACGGTTCCGGGACGTACGGTGCTCTCCAGGTGGACGTGCAGGTGGGCCTTGGGAAGCAGGCGGAGATCTCTCACGTCAGGGCATGCTAGTGCGACGTTCCGCAAAGCGGGTGGACAGGCTGTGGCGGTGCTGGGCCCGGGTCCTCAGCGAGCTGTTCGCCGAGAACCCGAATCCATGACCTCCCACTCGAAGAGCCGCTCAGTCGGTGCCGAACTCCATCGCGGCGCGGTCGAGCATCTCGTCGTCGCCGGAGACCTCGCCGCGTGAGGCGATGGCCTCGGCACCGCCCTGCGGCATCGCGCCGATCAGTCCGGTCGAGGCCGCCTGGGCGGCGCCCACGAGCGCGGGATGGGTGGTGCCGACCATGCCGAGACTGGCGTACTGCTCCAGCCTGGCGCGCGAGTCGGCGATGTCGAGGTTGCGCATGGTGAGCTGGCCGATCCGGTCCACCGGGCCGAACGCCGAGTCCTCGGTGCGCTCCATCGACAGCTTGTCCGGGTGGTAGCTGAAGGACGGGCCCGAGGTGTCCAGAATCGAGTAGTCCTCACCGCGCCGCAGCCGCAGCGTCACCTCACCGATGACCGCCGTGCCGACCCAGCGCTGCAGCGACTCTCGCAGCATCAGCGCCTGCGGGTCGAGCCAGCGGCCCTCGTACATCAACCGGCCGAGCCGCCGTCCCTCGGTGTGGTAGCTCGCCAGGGTGTCCTCGTTGTGAATGGCGTTGACCAGCCGTTCGTACGCCGCGTGCAGCAACGCCATCCCAGGCGCCTCGTAGATGCCCCGGCTCTTGGCCTCGATCACCCGGTTCTCGATCTGGTCCGACATGCCCATGCCGTGCCGCCCGCCGATCATGTTCGCCTCCATCACCAGGTCGACCGGGGTGGCGAACTCCTTGCCGTTGATCGTCACGGGGCGGCCCTGGTCGAAGCCGATGGTCACGTCCTCGGCGGCGATCTCGACCGCGGGATCCCAGAACCGCACGCCCATGATCGGGTCCACGGTCTCGATGCCGTTGTCAAGGTGTTCCAGGGTCTTGGCCTCGTGGGTGGCGCCCCAGATGTTGGCGTCGGTCGAGTAGGCCTTCTCGGTGCTGTCGCGGTAGGGCAGGTCGTGGGCGAGCAGCCACTCCGACATCTCCTTGCGGCCGCCGAGTTCGGAGACGAAGTCCGCGTCCAGCCAGGGCTTGTAGATGCGCAGGTGGGGGTTGGCGAGCAGGCCGTACCGGTAGAACCGCTCGATGTCGTTGCCCTTGAACGTCGAGCCGTCGCCCCAGATCTGCACGTCGTCCTCGATCATCGCCCGGACCAGCAGGGTCCCTGTGACGGCACGACCGAGCGGCGTGGTGTTGAAGTAGGCGCGCCCGCCCGAGCGGATGTGGAACGCACCGCAGGTGAGCGCGGCCAGGCCCTCCTCGACCAGCGCCGCACGGCAGTCGACCAGGCGTGCGATCTCGGCACCGTACGCCACCGCGCGGCCGGGCACCGAGGCGATGTCGGGCTCGTCGTACTGGCCGATGTCGGCGGTGTAGGTGCACGGAACGGCACCCTTGTCGCGCATCCACGCGACGGCGACCGAGGTGTCGAGGCCGCCGGAGAAGGCGATGCCGACGCGCTCGCCGGCGGGCAGGGAGGTGAGAACCTTGGACATAGAACAAGAGTATGCACTGCGCTGCATGGTCATGCAAACTCTCGACCTGCGGTTCGCGATCTCGCGCGGAGGCCGCGGCCATCCGCGCTGTTCACCGAACACCGCCCACCTGCGGGCATACGGACTCCCCGCCCGGCGCGAGCCGAGCAGGCGCCGGCCGGCGGGCGCCCGTCCGCCGGCTCGGAGGGTTCCGGGAGCGGCGAGGACCAGGCGCCTCAGAGCTTGCCGAGGCCCCGGGCGAGGATCGTCGCGGTGTCCGCGATCACCTTGTTGTCGGCGACGGCGTCCGCGGCCCTGCCGTTGGTGTAGATCGACATGATGACGGGCGCGGCCGACGTGCCGGGCCAGACGATCGCGACATCGTTCGCGCCCGCGTACTGCGAGGTCGTGCCGGTCTTGTCGCCGACCTTCCAGGTCTTGGGCAGGCCCGCGCGGATGCGGGCGTCGCCGGTCCGGTTCGCGATCAGCCAGTTGTTCAGCCGCGCCCGGTCCTTGGCGTCGAGGGCTGTCCCTGCCGTGACCGCGCGCAGGTCACGGCCCATGGCCGCGGGCGTCGTGGTGTCGCGCCTCTCCTTGGGGTTCCAGTCGTTGAGCTCGGTCTCCCACCGGTCCAGCCGGGAGATCGGGTCCTTCAGCGTCCGGAAGTAGCCGGTCAGGCCGGCCGGGCCGCCGAGTTGCCTGAGCAGCATGTTGCCCGCGGTGTTGTCACTCCGGGTGATGGCCGCCTCGCACAGCTGCGCGACGGTCATCCCGTCCTTGACGTGATCCTTGGTGACCGGGGAGTTGTCCTTCACTTCGGCGGCCGTCCAGCGCACGACCTTGTCCATCAGGCCGGGCTCTGAGGTGCGGGCCCTGTGCAGTACGGCCGCGGCGGCGATCGCCTTGAAGGTGGAGAGCATCGGGAAACTCTCGCCCGCGCGATAGGTGACCGTCTTACCGGTGGCGGTGTCGACGGCGTACGCGCCGATGCGGCCCTTGAAGGACGCCTCCAGCGTGCGCAGTTCCTTCCTGGCCCCGGCCTCGCCCGATACCGCCTGGGGCGCCGGTGGAGCGGCGGACGCGGTGGATGTGTGGCCTGCCGCGGCGATGCCCGTCAGCGGGACGAGCGTGAGTGATGCCAGTACCGAGAGTGCGGCGTGTCGCAGACGCATGGTGACGCCTTCCGGTCGTGGGTTGGATGCGCCAGGCAGTCTCACGCCACCGGCTGACGCGGTCAAAGACAAGAACAGTGTCCGCGCGGGCCGGAACCAAGCGAAGACCAGTCCCAGGAGGGAAAGCAGGAGCCGATGCCGTGGACGGGGGGAGTCGAGGTGGAGCATCTACTGGCGGCGCCGCGGCCGTTGCCGGCCGATCCGCAGTGGAGCGGGCGGCGGCCAGGTGACGGACTGTCCGGAGGCCGTAGAGCACCTCACTCATGACCGACTCCCCGGTGTGCGGCCCGCCCACGCCGCGCGAAGCAGGATCTCGACGGACTCCCGGGAAACGGGTGCGGGATTGGACGGCGGCACGACCTTCATGACCCGGGCCGCCGCGCCGGGGATGTCGAACTCCGCCATGCCGACGTCCTTCAACGCGCGCGGTGCGTCGACCTCGCCGCGGAGGCGCTCCAACGCGGTCACGGCCGCCTCGGCCGGATCGTCCTTCTGGCCGGGCCGGGCGCCGAACGCCCGCGCGATCCGGCGGGCGGCGTCCGGGACGGCGGGCGCGTTGTAGGCGAGCACGTGCGGCAGGACGATCGCATGGGTCTGCGCGTGCGGCAGGTCGTAGGCGCCGCCGAGCACATGGCAGATCTTGTGGTGCAGGCCCGAGCCCGCCGACGCGAAGGACACCGCGGACAGGTACGCGCCGTACAGGCACCGGTCACGTCCGTCGATGCCCTCCGGCTCGGCGACCACCTTCGGCAGCCCCGTGGTCAGGGCCCGGATGCCTTCGAGCGCGAGCGCCTGGTTGATCGGGTCCGTGCCCGGAGCCCACATCGAGTCCACGCAGTGGGCGAGCCCGTTGAAACCGGACGCGACCGAAAGCGCGACGGGCAGGGACAGGGTCAGCACCGAGTCGTAGATCACCGTGACAGGCAGGACCGCCGGATCCAGCCCCGTCGTCTTCTCCCGGTTCTCGGTCAGGCCCCACATCCTCGTGGCCTCCGACCCGGCGTACGTGGTCGGCACGGCCACGATGGGCAGGTGCGTGGTCATGGCGACGGCCTTCGCCAAGCCCGTCGTCGAACCGCCGCCGACCGACACGAGGAGGTCGGCCCCGGCCTCCGCGGCGGCCGACCTGGCCCGCTCGGCGACCTCGACCGGCACGTGCTGGACGACCTCGCGCCAGCGCAGCGAGACCGGCAGTCCGGCCGACACCTCGTCCGCGATCCGCGCCTCGCCGTCGCCCGCGATCAGCATCACCCGCGAGGCGCCGAGCCGCTCGACCTCCTCGGCCAGGTGCCGGCGCGCGCCGCCGGCGTCCAGAATGACGCGCTGGCCGAGCGTCTCGTGGGTGAACGCCAATTTGTGATCGGCCATCGGTCTGCCCCCTCGTATCGTCTCCGGCGGCGGAGCCGGGTTGGACGAGCTCGAAGAACCCCCACCGAGGGTTCTCGGGGAACGTACCGGAGAGCCCCCGGCGAGTAGGAGATCTTCTCGATCACCTGGGTGGGTGACGTCTCGTAGCCGCTCCGAGCCGGGAAGTCCTACCGGCCGAGGAGCCGTGCCGGGTGGCGCCGGACATGGCCCCGGCGCGTCACCCCCGCGCCCGGTTCCGGGCCGTGCCGCCGGTGTCGTGCGCCGGGAACATCGGCGGCAGCTGCCCGGGCGTGAGAGCGGTCGGCCCGAAGAGCCAGTCCACGTAGTCGTAGTCGTAGACGTCGCGGTCACGGAGCACCTCGTTGCGCCACCTCCGTTTCTCCCCGTCGTGGTGCCACAGGTTTCCCCAGGCCCGCGCCGTGGTCAGCACGCGACGGCAGTGCTCCGGGCGGACGGCGTTGTAGGCCGCCAGGGCGGCGTCCCAGTCGACGCCCGTCGGGGTCCCCGCGGCCGCGGAGCCCGTCACACCCTGCGCGCCCACGTGCTCGGCCAGCACCCACGCGTCCTCGATGGCCATCACCGCGCCCTGCGCGAGGTACTGCAGCGGCGGGTGGGCGGCGTCCCCGGAGAGGGCGATCCGGCCCCGCACCCAGTCCATGATCGGCTCGCGGTCGAACATCCGCCACCAGCGGTCGCGCCACATCAGCGGCAGACCGGCCCGCACCTGGGCGCAGGTGGCCTCGAAGGCTCCGTCCAGCTCGTCGGGCGTGCCCCAGTCCTCCTCCCCGGCCAGCGCCTTCGGCGACTCGAACACCGCGACCTGGTTGAACATCTCGCCGTGGCGCAGCGAGTACTGGACGAAATGGCACCTGGGGCCGACGTAGACGACCACGTCCTTGAGGTGCACATCGAGGTCGGCGACCCTGTCGATCGGCATGGCGCCCCGGTAGGCGACGTACGCGGAGCTGACCGGCCGGTCATCGCTCAGGATCCCGCGGGCCACGGAGTGGAGGCCGTCGGCGGCGAGCACGACCTCGCCGAACTCGCGCCCTCCCTCGTGAACGGCGACAGCGCCCCCCTCGGCCTGCTCGTACCCGGTCACCGCGACGTCGTTGACGAGATCCACCCCCGCCCGCCGGCAGGCGCGCAGCAGCGTGCCGTGCAGATCGCTGCGATGGATCACCATGTACGGAAAGCCGTAGCGCCGCTCCACGTCGTGCAGGTCGAGCCTGGTGATGACCTCGGCGTCGACGGCGTCCTTCATGACGATGCTCTCGGGGAGCACACCGAGCGACTTGATCTCGTCGAGCAGACCCCAGTGGCTCAGGATGCGGGTGCAGTTGGGCGCGATCTGCAGACCGGCGCCGACCTCGCCGAACCGGGAGGCCTGCTCCAGCACTCGCACCCGCAGGCCCTTCCGGGTGAGTGCGAGGGCGTTGGCCAGACCGCCGATGCCTCCGCCCACCACCACGACGTCGACATCGTCGCCGTCTTCAGCCATGTCTGTCGTTCCTTTCATCACGCCGCGCCTGCCTAGAGCCAGTGCGGAAGTTCGGGTGCCGGCCGGCCTTCCGCGCCGGTGACGCCGTCCGTCCGGCGGCCGGAGAGGTAGGCCGTGAGGCCGGCGAGGGTGCCGGTCACCGGAGCGGGGTCCCCGGTGCCGGAGACGGTCCATGTGCCGTTGTGGCCGGTGGCCGTGAGGGTGAGCGCGGGCCCGGCGCCGTTGCCGGACCGTTTGGCGGTGATGTCGTCGATCAGGGCGGCGAGGAAGTCGGCCGGGAGATCGTCGAAGCCCACCCCGGCGCCGAGGTCGACGGCGTGCACCATGACCTCGCGGGCGCGCATCCAGGGGATCTCCTCAGCGGGGACGTGGCGGCCCTGGGCGGTGCGGACCTGGCGGGCCCACTGCCGCTCGTCCAGCTCGGCGAGCCGTGCCTCCAGGGTCTCGGCGGCCCGCGCGGCCCAGGCGCGCAGCTCGGCCGCCGGCCGCGCGGCACCGGCCTCGATGTCGGCGTCGCGCCGCGCCGGCGAGGAGTACATCGGTGTCTCCTCGCCGGTGCGCGCCCAATGTGCCAGGTTGACCAGCGCGTCGGCGTTGGCGGCGACGTGGGCCAGCAGGTGCCTGCCGGTCCAGCCGTCGAGCGCCGTGGGCCGGGCCAGCCGGTCGTCCGGCAGCGTGATCAGGGCGTCGAAGAAGGTCCTGGTGCCCTGGGCCATCCAGCGCAGGGTGTCGGCGCGGCTCCTGTCGGCCGCCATCAGGCGACCGGCTCGGCGACGGCCTTGGCCTCGGACCGGCCCAGGCCGGTGATCTCGGTGGTCAGGACGCCGCCGTCGGCGAGGTACCGGGCGGGCTTGCGGGCGTGACCCACCCCGCCGGGGGTGCCGGAGGCGATGACGTCGCCCGGGCTGAGCGTGAGGATCGTGGAGATGTACCGCACCAGGGCGACCGGGTCGAACACGAGATCCGAGGTGTCGGCCCGCTGCACCACCTCACCGTCGACGGATCCGGTCAGGGTGAGCGAGGGCCGGGTGCCGCCGGGCAGCTCGTCCGGGGTGACCAGGTAGGGGCCGAACGGCGTGCTGCCCTCCCAGGTCTTGCCCTGCAGCCACATCGGGGAGCGGTACTGCCAGTCGCGCGCGGTGACGTCGTTGAGGACGGCGAACCCGGCGATGGCCTCGGCGGCGTCGGCCTCGGTGGCCCGCCGCACGGTCCTGCCGATGACGATCGCGAGCTCGGCCTCCCAGTCCACCTGCTCGGACTCCGGCGGGAGCTGGATCTCGTCATAGGCCCCGACGAGCGCCTCGGGGTACTTGGCGAACAACGTCGGGTACCGCGGCAGCTCCCGCCCCATTTCAAGGATGTGGTTGCGGTAGTTCAGGCCCACACAGATGATCTTGCCGGGGCGGGGGACGACCGGCGCGTAGCCGACGCCCGCCACCGCACCTCCCTGGGTCCGGGCCGCGTACTCGGCCCAGTCCGGCTGGGCCAGCAGCTCACCGACGTCGGCGAGACCGAGGTCGACCAGGGTCTCCCCCTCCACACGTACGGCCCGGGTGGCACCGTCGGCGGTGCGGATGGTGGCGAGCTTCATGCGTTTCGTCCTTCCACGTGGGCGCGGTCCAGGTGCAGCGCCTCGAAAATCGGTCCGTCACCGAATTTGAAGAGATCAAGGGCGGCCGAGTCGGAGTCGGACGCCGAGGCCTCCGACCTCGCCGAGAACGGCACCCAGGACGGGACGACGAACAGGTCACCGCGGGTGACCGACCAGGAGGCGTCGCCGACCGTGACCCGGCCACCACCGTCGAAGACCTGGTACACCGAGGAGCCGGCCTCCCGGCGGGGCGAGGTCTCGGCTCCGCTGCGGATCCGGTGCATCTCCGCCCGGATGGTCGGCAGCACATCGCCTCCGGTGGTGGGGTTGGTGTAACGCACCGCCGCGTGGCCGGGCTCGACCGTCCCGGCATGGCCCTCGGCCTCGAGATCGAGCTGGTCCGCCAGCGCGCGGTCGGTGTCGACCCACCGGTAGGCCAGCAACGGGGTGCTGGGCTGAGAGCCGGGGGCCGAGACCGGGCGCAGGCCGGGGTGCCCCCACAGCCGCTCCGAGCGGGAACGTTCGGGGGTGGTGCGTTCGGCCGCGCTGATCTCGTCACGGCCGAACTCGAAGAACTGCGACTCGGTGACGTACTGGAATGGAATGTCCAGGCCGTCGATCCAGGCCATGGGCCTGTCGGCCGCGTTGTGGTGGGCGTGCCAGTTCCAGCCCGCCTGGGGCAGGAGGTCCCCGCGGCGCATCGGCACCGGATCACGGCCGACCACGGTCCACACCCCCTCGCCCTCGACGACGAAGCGGAACGCGTGCTGGGTGTGCCGGTGCTCCGGGGCGTCCTCACCCGGCATCAGGTACTGGATCGCCGCCCACAGCGTCGGCGTCGCGAACGGCCGGCCGCCCAGCGCCGGGTTCGCCAGCGCGATCGCCCGCCGCTCCCCGCCCCGCCCGACCGGCACCAGATGCCCGGCCCGGTCCGCCAGGGCCAGCAGGCTCTCCCACCGCCACAGGTGCGGTGCCGCCTTGGATCGCGGGTGTAGCGGCATCAGGTCGCCGATCTCGGTCCACAGCGGGACCAGCAGCTCCTTCTCGAAGCCGCGGTACAACTCCTCCAACGCCACCGACGGCGTCGGCTGGTCCGGCGAGTCGACCACGGCGAGGCGAACCGGGGAGTTCGCGGTCTCGGTCATCTCTGGCTCCTTCGACGTGGCGTGACACAGCGGTGATCGCCGGCCTCGCCGTGTTGCCAGCTTGTATCCTGAGTGCCAGAGAAGAACAGGAGATTCTGCTATGAAGAATCCACCGAACTACTCCGTGCGAAGCGTCGACCACGCGCTCCAGCTCGCGGTCATGCTCCAGGTCGAGGGTCCATTCGGCGTGGGCGAGGCCGCCGAGCGTCTCGGGGTGGCGCCCTCCACCGCCCACCGGCTGCTGGCCATGCTCGTCTACCGGGACTTCGCGATCCGGCGCGAAGACCACCGGTACGCGGCCGGGCCCGTCCTCTCGCTGGGCGGGAGCTCCCAGTCCCGTACCGCACTGCTGCGCTCGGTCGCCATGCCGCACCTGGCCGGCCTGGTCGAGCGGATCCGGGAGAGCGCCAACCTGCAGATCCTGGCCGGTGACCACGTACGGTTCATCGGATCGGTGGAATGCACCCAGGCGCTGCGGGTCGGCAACCGCGAGGGCATGGTCTTCCCCGCGCATCTGGCCTCCGGTGGCAAGGTCATGCTCGCCGACCTGCCGCCCGAGCGGCTCGACGCACTGTACAGCGAGGCGAAATGGGCTGATCGCCTGGACCAGCGCCCCAACCTCGCGACACTCCGTCGCGAGCTGCGGACCGTCCGCGAGCGAGGTTTCGCCATCAACGCCGGCAGGACCGAAAGGGGCGTCACCGCCATCGGCCGGGCCGTGCGCGGCGAGGACGGCCGCGCTCAGGCAGCCGTCTCGGTGTCGATGCCCACCAGCCGCTTCTCCCGGGATCGCCTCTCGGACCTGGTCAGCGCCCTGGCCCTGACCACCCGTGACATCGAAGAGGAGATGCGAGGTACCGATCTCCCTCGCACCCGCTCGTGAGTTCCGCGCCGCGGGCCGCCGGTCAGCTGAGCAGTGCCGAGAGCTTCGTGTCCGGGGCCAGCACGACACGGGTGAGCAGCGCGGCCACCCGGGCCAGGCGGTCCTCGGCCTCCTCCCGGTCCCAGAGTTCGACGGCGTACTCCAGGTCGAGCACCACCCGCTCCCCCGCCATCCCGGCGTACATCTCCAGCTCGTAGCGGTTGGCCCTGGTGTGCACGTAGTCGAAGCCGACCTCGCATCCGGCCAGTTCCGGCACCGCGGGGCCGTCGCCCGCCCAGTCGGAGGTGACCTGGAAGAGCGGCATCCTGCGCGGGTCGGGGTGGATCCTCAGTGCCCGTACCACCTCGTTGAACGGGGTGCCCTGGTGCGCGTACGCCTCCAGGACGGTCCGGCGTACCCGCCCGGCCAGCTCGGTGAAGGTGGGGTCGCCGCCGCAGTCGAGGCGGAGCGCCACCATGTTGACGAAGCAGCCGACCACGCCCTCCAGGCCGGGCAGCGGGCGGTTGTCGGCGGTGGTGCCGATCACCACGTCGTCCTGACCGCTCCACTGGGCCAGCATCGCCGCGAAGGCGGCGGTCACCAGCATGTAGGGCGTGGTCCTGCTCCGCCTGGCCAGCGCGAGCAGCCGACGCGAGTCCGCGGGCGGCAGATGATGGGCGATCATCTCGGTGTCGCGACTCTCCCGCCGCCCGTCGCGCGTCCTGGGCAGGACCAGTTCGGGGGCCCCGCGCAGCCGTTCCCGCCAGAAACGCTCCGAGGCGGCGGCCTCGGGGCCGCCGAGCCAGGCCCGCTCCCAGGCCACGTAGTCGGAGAAGCGCAGGTGCGGTGCGGCGGGCGCGGTGTCGCGGTCGGAGTACAGGCGGCCGAGCTCGCCGATCAGCAGGCCCATCGAGACGCCGTCGGTGACCAGGTGGTGCTGGACCAGCGCGAGGACGTGGTCACCGTCGCCAAGGCGGTAGAGGCCGGCCCGCACCAGGGGGGCGACGGACAGGTCGAAGCCGCGCTCGGCGTCGCGGGCCGTACGGCGGGCCGCCTCCGCCGCCCGCCCCGCCTCGGGCAGGCCGGTGAGGTCCTCGACGGGCAGCTCGACGCGGGCGTCGGCGTCGAAACGCAGCACCGGCACGTCGCCCACCAGCGCCACCCGGGCGCGCAGGTTCTCGTGCCGGGCGACGAGCGCGTCGAACGCGCCGCGCAGGGCGTCCACGTCGAGCGGGCCGCGTATCCGGTAGGTGACGGCGGCGATGAAGTCCCGGGCGTCGCCGCCCGCGAGCTGCTCGTTGATCCAGATCTGCAGCTGCGCGGTGGACAGCGCGCAGCCGTCCGGCTCCGTGCCGTCCGGTACGGCCTGCCCGGCGGGCGCCCACTCCGGCTCGGGCTTCGGCTCGGGCCGCCCCGCGCGATCGGCGCGGCTCGCGCCGGCGAGCGTGTGCTCCAGCGCGGGGTGCCTGGCGGCCAGGTAGTCGGCCAGGTCGGCGGGGACGCAGTGCTCGAAGAGGGCCGTCAGCGGAACACGCACGGCGAGCACCGAGGCGATCTCGCGTACCAGCCGGGCCGCCAGCATCGAGTGGCCGCCCAGCGCGAAGAAGTCGTCATCGGGTTCCACCACGTCGAGGTTCATGACGCGCGCCCAGATGGCGCAGAGCGCGGCCTCCAGAGCGGGCAGCTCGCTCCGCTCGCCGAGTTCGGCCGCCTCGGGCAGCAGGGCGGTCCTGACCCGGCCCTCCTCGTCGCGCGGGATCTCCTCCACCGCCACGATGACGGCGGGCACCATGTAGTTCGGCAGCCGCTCGACGAGGGTGGCGCGCAACGCGTCGGGCGGTTGCCCGGCGACGGCGTAGCCGACCAGCTCGCGTCCCGCGCCGCCCTCGACCGCGATGACCGCGGCGTCGCGTACGGCGGGGTGGGCGCGCAGGACCTCCTCGACGTCCTCCAGCTGCACCTGGAAGGGACCGAAACCGACCAGCCGGTCCTCGCGCCCGCGCTCGACCACCCGCCCGTCGGGCCTGCGGACGGCCAGGCGGCCGGTGGGTCCGTGCCGGCCGGAGTGACGGACCAGCTGGCCGACGGCCCCGGCGGGCAGCACGTTGCCGTCCGGGTCGAGCACGGTCACGTCGCCCTGGGTGAGGGTGGCCCACTCCTGCGGGGAGATCATCGGGATCTCCGACAGGGGCTGGGCGGGGTCTGCTGCGACCGCCCGCAGCACCCGCTCGTGGTGACGCATCAGGCGGGCGATCGTGACCTCGTCGAAGAGGGCGTCGTCGTACTCGACGAAGAAGTCGACCCGCTCGCCCCGCCGTACCGCCTCGACCGCCACGTCGAAGCGGGACCTGCCGCGCGTCACCTCGACCTCTGCGGCGGGCACGCCGCCGATGGAGCGCTCGGCCGCGCCCGCGTCCCACATGGTGAAGACGACCTGCACCAGCGGGGTGTGCCCGGCGTCGCGCTCGGGCTGCAGGAACTCCACGAGCTTCTCGAACGGTACGTACTGGTGGTCGAAGGCGTCGAAGGCGGCCTCGCTGACCGCGTCGGCCAGCTCGGTGAAAGGGATCTCGCCCGCAGGGCGCAGCCGTACCGGCACGATGTTGGCGAAGAAACCGAGCGTGCCGTCGAACTCGCGCCCGGGGCGGCCGGGGGCGCCGGTGCCCAACACCATGTCGCCGCGTCCGGTGTAGCGGTAGAGGGTGGTGGCGAAGGCGGAGAGCAGCACGGTGAAGAGGGTGCCGCCGACCCGCTCGGCGACCTCGCCGAGCGGGCCGGTCAGGCCGGGGTCGAGCGGGAATCGCTCGCGCCTGCCGGTGCCGGCCCGCCGGCGCGGCCGGGGCCGGTCCGCGGGCAGCTCCAGCACGGTGGGCGCGCCGTCGAGCGTCCGCCGCCAGTGGTCGACGTCGGCGGCCAGGCGGCCGCCGGCGAACCGCTCGCGCTGCCAGCGGGCGAAGTCGCCGTACTGGGCGGGCGCACCGTTGGCCGGCTCGCCCCGGTAGGCCGCGTCCAGCTCGTCGAGCAGCAGGTTCATCGAGAATCCGTCGCTGATGATGTGGTGCACCCCGAGCACGAGCGCCTGCCGCTCCGGGCCGAGCGTGACGAGCGAGGCGCGCAGCAGCGGCCCGGCGGCCAGGTCGTAGGGGGCCTCGGCGACCTCCCGGGCGTACTCCATGAGCGCCTGTTCGCCGCCGGCGGACGCCTCGCGCAGTACGGGGCCCCGTGCCCAGATCGCCTGGACCGGTTCGGTTCCCTGGTAGACGAAGGTGGTGCGCAGCACGTCGTGCCGGGCCACCACCTCGTTTAGCGCCCGGCCCAGCCGGGCGGCGTCCAGCGTGCCGTCCAGGACGAGTACCTTCAGCTCGTTGTAGGAGCCGTTGCCGGGATCGTCCTGCTCGACGAACCAGAGCTGCTCCTGCAGGTAGGAGAGCGGGGCGGTGCGGTCGGGCAGGCCGGTCACGGCGCTGTCTCCGTCCTCCTGGCGATCACCCACAGGAAGCGCGACTCCCCGAGCGGTGTCCGCTGCGCCACGACCTCCTCGCGCTCGGGTACCAGGCCCGCCGCGCGCAGCAGCTGAAGGTTCTCCTCCGTGGGGAAGCCGGAGAAGAACATGGTCGAGCCGAACCACTCCTCGATCGCGCCGGGGATGTCCTCGGTCATCAGGGTGGCGAGCAGCAGACCGCCTGGCTTCAGCCAGCGGGCGATGCCGCCCAGCAGGCCGGGCAGTTCCTCGCGCGGCAGGTGGGTGAGGGTGTAGATGGACACGACGGCGTCGAAGGAGGCGTCGGGGAACCGCGCCTGGGCCATGTCGGCCTGCACGAGCGTGGCGCCGGGCAGTGTCCTCTCGGCGAGTTTGAGCTGTTCGGCGGAGATGTCGACGGCGGTGAGGGCGTGCGCCTCGGCCAGGCGGCGCGAGGACTCGTGGCCGCTGCCGACGCCCAGCTCCAGCACCGAACCGCCTTCGGGCAGCATCCCGAGCAGGTGGCCGGTCCACTCCGTGCGGGGGCCGTCGGAGAACTCGGCCTGGAAGGCGGCATAGCGGTCGGCGATGTCGTCCCAGCCCTCGCGGACGATGTCCTTGAGATCGGAGCGGACCTCGGAGTCGACCGCGTCGGCGACCCCGGCGATGGTCGGCCGGTCGAAGAAGTCGGCGACCGGCACCTCGATGCCGAAGATCGTGCGAACTCGGCCCAGGAGCTGGATGACCTGGATGCTGGTGCCGCCCAGCTCGAAGAAGTGGTCGTGCGGACCGAGCGAGTCCACGCCGAGCAGCGGTTTCACGATCTCCTCGGCCACCCTGCGCCTGGTCGGCGTCCAGTCGGCGCCGCCATCGGTGCCGCTGTCGCTGTCGGTGTCGCTGTCGGTATCGCTGTCGGTGCCGCCGCGCGAAGTCCTGGCGGCGGCCAGGGCCCCGCGGTCGACCTTGCCTGCCGGGGTGAGCGGGATCTCCGGGACGTGGACGAACTCGTTGGGGACCAGCGGGGCCGTCAGCCACCGGGCGGCGGTCTCCCGCAGCTCGGTCACGCCGGGCGGCTCCCCCGTCGTGCAGACGACGTAGGCGATCAGGCGGGCGTCGCCGTCGTCGAGGGCCTCCGCCTCGACCACGGCGTGCGCGACCGCCGGGTGCCTGCGGAGGGTCTGCTCGATCTCCTCCAGCTCCACCCGGACGCCGCGCACCTTGACCTGCCGGTCGGCCCGTCCGGCGAAGACCAGCTCGCCGTCGGCGGTCCAGCGCACCAGGTCGCCGGTGCGGTAGAGCCGCTCGCCCGGCGTGGTGGCGAACGGGTCGGGGACGAAGGAGAGCGCGCTCGCGCCGGGGCGGTCCAGGTAGCCGCGGCCGAGGCCGGGACCGCCGACGTACAGTTCGCCGACCGTGCCGATCGGGACCGGGCGCATCGACTCGTCCAGGGCGTAGGCCCGGTGGTTGGGCATGGCGCGCCCGATGGGCGGTGAGGTGTCCCAGCTTCCCCGGCACTCCTGGGTGATGACGCCGACCGTGGTCTCGGTGGGCCCGTAGCTGTTGACGAACCTGCGTCCGGCCGCCCAGCGGGTGGTGAAGTCACCCGAGTAGCTCTCGCCGCCGACCGCGAGCACCCGCAGGTCGGGGAAGTCGCCGGGCTCCAGCAGTCTCAGCATGCCGGGGGTGCCCATGTAGACGGAGATGCGCCGCTCGCGCAGCAGGTCGCGGAACCGCTCGGCGGAGGTACGGGTCTCGGCGGCGGCGACGTGCAGGACGGCCCCCGACAGCAGCGCCCCGAAGGCGTCGAAGGTGGAGACGTCGAAGGCGATCGAGGAGAACTGCACGAGGCGGTCCTGCGGCGAGAGCCCGTACAGGTGCTGGGCGCCCCGGACGAACGCGGTGACCGCGCGGTGCTCGATGAGGACGCCCTTGGGCGTCCCGGTGCTGCCTGAGGTGTACATGACGTAGGCGAGGTTGGCCGGGTGCAGCGGCACCCCCGGGTCGTCCTCGTCGCCCCCGGGGTGGTCGTCGACGTTCACCACGCACCACGGACCCGGCGGCACCTCGGCCTCGGTGGTGGAGTCGGCCAGCACCACGGCGGTTCCGGCGTCGCGCAGGATCGCCTCGACCCGCTCGGGCGGGTTGCCCTCGTCGATCGGAACGTAGGCGCCCCCGGCGGCCAGCGTGCCGAACATGGACACCACCATGCCGGCCGAACGGCGCTGGTAGATGGCGCAGCGGTCCTCGGGGCGCACACCGAGGCCGAGCAGGTGCCCGGCCAGGCGGTTGGCGGCGCGGCGCACCTCGTCGTAGCTGAGGGTCGTGCCCTCCTCGTCCGTCAGCGCCGTGGCGGCGGGCGACCTGGCGACCTGGGCGGCGAACCGTTCGATGACGGTCGCCGGCTCGTCGGCCAGCTCGGTGCGGTTCCACTCCTCGACGACCAGGCGCGCGTCGTGCTCCTGGATCGTGTCCATCGGCTCCTCCTTCGGGGACCGTTCCTTCCGGGACTGTTCGTCGGTGCGCCCGCGGGTCAGGACCGCTCGCCGTCCATCCACCGGCGCAGGCTCAGCGGGCGCATGTCCGTCCAGACCTCCTCGATGTGGGCCAGGCACTCCTCGCGGGTGCCGCTGTGGCCGACGCTCCGCCAGCCCTCGGGAATGTCACGGTCGGTCCACCAGATGGAGTACTGCTCCTCGTGATTGCGCACCACCGTGTACTCGGCGTTCTCCGCCATTCTGGTCTCCTTCGCTTCATTCATCATTCGATAGGGCCTGCCATCAGAACAATGCCATGGCCAGACAGAAGCGATTTAACACATTTTTCGGGAAATGTTAGGGTTTTGAAGGGGCGGCGTATGTGCGGAATAGTCGGCGTATCCGTTATCGAAGGAACGGCCGGGCAACCGGCCTTCGACGGGCTCGTCACCCTGCAGCACCGCGGCCAGGAGTCCTGGGGCATCGCGGTGGCCGGCCCCGGCGGCGTGCGGGTCCGGCGGGCGCTCGGTTTCGCCTCGCGCTCGGCCTGTGGTGACCCGCCCGACGATGACCCGGCCCGTGACGGCCTGTCCGCCTGGCGGGCCGGAAGGGTGGCGGTCGCCCACACCCGGTACTCCACCACCGGCGCCACGGTACCGGAGAACTCCCAGCCCTTCGTGCACGAGGCACGGCGCATCGCGGTGGCGCACAACGGGGACCTCACCAACGCCGCCGAGCTGCGCGCCCGGCTCGGCCGCGAAGGGTACGGGTTCCGCTCGACCAGCGACTCCGAGATCATCCTCGCCCTGCTCGCCGGCACGGGCGAGACACCCGGCACGCTCCTCGGCACCGCACCCGGCCCGAAGGACCGGCACCCCGCGGACACCGGCCCGATCGTGGCCGGGGTCGCGCGGGCCACGCGGGTGCTGCGGGGCGCGTACTCGGTGGTGTGCGCCGTCGGCGACCATCTCGTGGCCTTCCGGGATCCGCACGGCCTGCGTCCCCTGGTGGCGGGGTTCGCCGAGGGCAGGGCCGTCGTCGCCTCGGAGACCTGCACCCTTGACGCGCTCGGCTGCACCGAGCAGCGGGAGGTGGAACCGGGCGAGGTACTGGTGCTGCGCGACGGCCGCCCGGCCGGGACGCACCGCGTGGCGGAGCCCGCCCCGCGCAGCTTCTGCGTCTTCGAGCACCTCTACCTGACCAGGCAGGACTCCAGGATCGGCGGCACCAGAACCGGCGCGACGCGGGTGGCGTTCGGCGAGCGGCTGGCGCTGGAGTCCCCGGCGGACGCCGACCTGGTCGTGGCCGTCCCGGCCTCCGGCGTGCCGGCGGCCCGCGGGTACGCGCGGGCCGCCGGACTGCCGCTGGCCGGGGCGCTGGTCCGTGACGAGCAGGTGGGCAGGACGTTCATCGAACCCGACCTGCGACGACGTGAACGCAAGCTGCGGCGCAAGTTCTCCGTCGGCGCGCCGGTGGACGGGGCCAGGGTCGTGGTGGTCGACGACTCGATGGTGCGCGGGTCCACCATGCGGCGCATCGTCGCACTGCTGCGCGAGTCGGGGGCGAGCGAGGTGCACGTGCGGATCGCCGCGCCGCCGCTGATCGCGCCCTGCCACTACGGGGTGGACCTCGTCGACACCGGTGAGCTGGTGGCGACCGGGCGCGAGAGCGGGGAGGTGTGCCGGATCATCGGCGCGACGAGCCTGGCGTACCTGTCGGTGGCGGGCATGCGGCACACGCTGGGGAGCGCGGCGGGCGAGGGTCTCTGCGAGGGGTGCATCACCGGCGACTACCCCACCCGGGTGAGCCCGGCGCGCGACAAGTCGAGGCTCGTAACCGTGCCGGCCCCGCGGCGCACGGCGGCCGCCCGCCTCCGTTGACGGTGCTCAGGGCCGCGCCTAGCCTCCGCCAGATGAGCCAAGAACCAGAAACGAACGGCTACGACGACGGTGGTTGCGACGCCCGCTACACCCGGACCACCTGCCTGTGGGGGCGCAGGCCGGACGGGATCTCCGACACCCTGGCGGACGCGCTCTCGCTGCCCCCGGCACCCGAGGAGATCGCTCCGCCCTCCGCTCCACCTGGCGCGGGCGCGCCCACGGTGCTCGACGTGGGGTGTGGCGAGGGGCGCAACGCGGTGCGGCTCGCCCAGCGGGGCGCGCGGGTGCTGGCGATGGACATGTCGGCCGCCGCGTTGGAGAACGGCGCGCGGGCCTGGGGCGGTACCGGCGGTGGGGCCGGGGGGATCGAGTGGCGCCGGGGCGACGCGCGCACCACCCGGCTCGCGCCCGGCTCGTTCGACGGGGTGCTGGCGTGCAGCGTCCTGCACTGGCTGCGGGACGAGGGACAGGTGGCCGACGTCATCGCCAGGCTCCAGGCCGCGACCTCCCCGGGAGGGGTCAACGCCCTGCTGATGTTCAACGGCGGCCACGCCTATCGGCCTCCCGCCGGCGAGATGCGCCTGCCGGTCCTGCTGCCCCACGACTGGTACCTCGCCAGGTACGACGGATGGACCGTGCTGAGCGCCACCGACACCGACTCCACCCACACCCACACCGGCCATGAGGAGCCGCACACCCACGCGGTGACCAGGCTGGTGGCGCGCCGGGGGGTGGACGCGTGAGCTCGCCGGCAGGTGGACTCGCGGGCCCGCCGCACCCGCTCGAATGGCCGGTCTACGACGACGGCGTGGCGGCCAGGGTCGCCGAGCTGGTGACGCGGGGGCGCACGTTCGACTACGACTACGGGCCCGAACTGGCCGGGCTGGAGCGGTCGTTCGCCGAGCGGCACGGCCGTGCCCACGCTCTGGCGCTCACCTCGGGTACCGCGGGACTGCTGGCCGCCTACTTCGCGCTGGGCATCGGCCCCGGTGACGAGGTGATCGTCCCGAACCTCACGTTCTTCAGCACCGCCTCGCCGCTGTTCCTGCTGGGCGCGGTGCCGGTGCTCTGCGACGCGGGCGACGCCACCGGGAACGTGGCCCCCTCGGCCGTGGAGGCACTGGTCACGCCGCGTACCGTCGCGATCGTCGTCACCCACCTGTGGGGCCACAGCTGCGACATGGACGCCCTGCGGGCGGTGGCCTCCCGGCGCGGGCTCGCCCTGGTCGAGGACTGCTCGCACGCCCACGGCTCCACCTTCCGCTCCCGGCCGGTGGGCTCCCTGGGCGATGTCGCGATCTTCAGTGTGGGCGGCAGGAAGCTGGTCTCCGGGGGCATGGGCGGCATGCTGCTGACCGACTCCGAGGACGTCTTCGCCCGCGCCTGCCTGCTGACCAACTTCCGGCACCGCACCGACCTGACCATCGACGCCGTCCGCTACCGGCCGTTCCTGCTGACCGGTCTCGGCGGCAACTTCCGCATCTCCACGCCCGGCGCGGTGCTGGCCCAGAGCCACCTCGACCGGCTGGACGAGCTGGTGGAGCACCGGGTGGCCAACGTGTCGGCCCTGTCTTCGGGGCTCGGCGAGCTGCCGGGGGTGCGCCCCTCCCCCGTCGCCGAGGGCGTCACGATGGGCGCGTGGTACGACGGGGTCGTCGAGGTGACGCCGGAGTGCCCGTTCAGCAGGGACGGCCTGGTGGCGGCCGGCCAGGAGCGCGGTCTGAAGGTGCGCGCCCCGGCCACCCGGCCGCTGCACGTCTTCCCCCTCTTCCAGGGCACCGCGCCTGACTGGTCACCCCAGGTCGCCGCCGCGGTCCGGGCCGCGGCCACGGTGAACGACCGCCCGTTCCCGCGTTCCGCGGAATTGTTCGCCCGATGGATGAAACTGCCGGTGAATTTCCTCTGGGAACAGAATTCGCCGCTGGTCGACGCGTATCTGGAGGCTTACGGCGACGCATTCTCGATGGCCCGTACCGCGTAACGTCGCCCATGTTTCCAGCGTCGATTCCGGAGTAATCCAAATGAGCCGACAGACGTTTCCCGTCATTCATGCCGTCGCCCCCGCCAGCCTGGAGAGCTGGTTCGGCCATTTCGTCGACCTCGCCCCCGGGGACCGGACCGTCTTCACCGGGGAGGACGCCGGCGTGGACGTGGCCCCGCTGCTGGAGGCGATCGGCCGGGCCCCGCGGGCGACGGTGATCTTCCATTCCAGCCACGCGACGCTCGGCCGCGACCAGTTGCTCGCGTTCCGGCTCCGCGAGCTCGGCCACCGGGCCGAGTGCCAGTCGCGTCTCTGCGCCTCGCTGGGCAGCGACAAGATCCTGATGAAGGAGTTCTTCGACCGCTACCGCCTGGTCTCCCCACCGTGGGCGCGGGCCGGTGAGCCGCTGCCCGAGGCCGGCCCCGACACCCCCGTGGTGATCAAGGACCGGCACGGGACGCAGAGCGTCGGCACCCGGCTGGCCCGCGCGGACGAGTGCCGTCTGGCCCCCAACGAGCTGGGCGAGCTGTACGTCGACGGGGTCGAGTACTCGGTGCTGATCTACCGTGACGAGCACGGCACGGCGACCTTCCCGCCGGTGTGGAAGGGGCCGACCACCCAGGACCTGGTGCCGCCGTGGCAGCGGCTGCGGCTCTGTCCCGACCCGGCGCTCGGCGGCACCTGGGACCGCAAGCTGCGGGCGGTGGGCAAGCGGCTGGCCGACCTGGCCGAGGCGCACGGCTACCTGGAGGCGGAGTTCCTGCTGACCCCGGCCGGCGAGGTGCACCTGCTGGAGATCAACCCCCGGGTGTCGGGCACCATGCGGCTGGCCGCGATGGCCACCCGGCTGCCGATCTTCTCCCTGCACGCCAGGCCCGAGCTTCGCGACCACCTCTGCGCCGCCCGCTTCAGCGGCGAGGTCCCCTACAGCGGCGCCCCGATCACCGACGCCGACGGCGAGGTGTTCGCCACCTCCCGGCTCACCGTCGCCGGGGAGAGTCCCGGCGAGGTCCGCGCCAAGCTGCGCGAGCTGGGCGCGGAGCCCCGGGTGCTGCCCCGCGCCTCCTGAAGGCCGCTCAGGCGGACCGGCGGACCCTGGCTTCAGCCGTTTCCCCCGCCTTCCGATCGCGCCGTGCGTCCCGGCGGTCCAGCGACTCCAGCAGGGGCGCGGTCGCGGCGGTGGAGACCAGCGCGACGATCACCAGCATGGTGAAGAGCGCCTGGGTGATGATGCCGAGACCGAGGCCGATGCTCAGGATCACCAGCTCGGTCACGCCCCGGCAGTTCATCAGCACCCCGAGCCGCGCGGACTCCCGCCAGGGCACGCCCAGCGGCGTGGCGGCGGCCGCCACTCCGCCGATCTTGCCCGCCACCGCGACCGCGAGGATCAGCAGGCACCAGCCCCACCTCGTCGCCTCCTGGCCGAGCAGCCCGATCTGGGTGTTGAGCCCGACGAAGGCGAAGAAGGGCGGCAGCAGGAATGACGTGGTGAAGTCCTGCGTGCGCTCGCGGACCCGCCTCAGCCGCACGTCACCGTCGCGCGGGAACAGGACACCGAACAGGAACGCGCCGAAGATCAGATGGATGCCGATCAGCTCGGTCAGCAGCCCCGAGACGAGCAGACCCACGATGACGACGGGCAGCGTCGCCTCCTGGGAGAGCCCCCGGCGCAGCAGCCGGGCCAGCAGCGGCCGTACCACCCCGACCATGACGGCGGCGAAGGCCGCGGTGAGACCGAGCGTGCGCAGCGCCTCGGCGGGTGAGGAGCCTCTGGCCATGGTGATCGCCACGGCCAGCAGCAACCACGCGGTCACGTCGGCGATGGCGGCGCAGGTGATGGTCAGCGCCCCGGTCGGGGTGTGGAAGAGCCCGCGTTCCAGCAGGATCCGTGCCAGCACGGGGAAGGCGGTGACGCTCAGCGCGGCGCCGACGAACAACGCGAAGACCGGGAACCCGACGGGCGCGGCCGCCAGCGGCGCGTAGATCAGCAGGGCCAGCGCGACCCCGAGCGCGAACGGGATGGCCACGCTCGCCTGGCCGCAGAGCAGTGCGATCCGACCCCGTCCGCGCAACAGGTCACCGCGGAGCTCCAGCCCGACCAGGAACATGAAGAAGGCCAGTCCGAACTGGGCCAGCAGGTTCAGGTAGGGCATGACGGCGCCGGGGAACAGCACGCGGTACGCCTCGGGCCAGACGGCGCCGAGCAGGGAGGGGCCGAGCACGATGCCGGCGGCCATCTCCCCGATCACCCGGGGCTGGCCGAGCCGCCTCAGCACGGCCCCGCCGAGATGGGCCAGCGCGACGACCACGGTGATGGAGAACAGCAGCAGGGGCGTGGCCGGCACCTGCTGCTGCCGGCCCACCCCCACCGATGGCGTCGGGACGGGGCCGGTGGCCGTCCCCGCGTCGAACCCCAGCATCAGCAGCGCCAGCACGGCGGGCAGCACGACGGCGAGACCGTACGCGATCACGAAATGACGCACCGTGCGCTTATCAGTGGACCGAAACCCTGGATAAGTCATGAACCAATTCCGTTTCCGAGAGGTCGCGTTTTTCCTGGGCGCGCATATCACAGAACAAAAATAATCGCCAAGAACAATGAAGATTCCGCTGGTCATCGACCCGGCTCCAGCTTTCCGTCGCACCCCGGAAAGGACATCTGGAAATTACTCATGATCGAAAGTGCGCTACCGAAAACCGTGGGTAAGGTACCGACCTGACTCACTCCACATGCACAGAAATCCGGAGGAAAAGTCGCATGCAGGTGCTCTCCCCCAACCGAGAGGCGAACCGCCAGGCGCCGCCCCCACGTGATGACAGACCACCCGTCCCCAGCCCGCGCGCCACCCCCTCCCAGGGTTCCAAACTCGCCCTGGACGCGTCCGCCAAGCCGCGGCGGACCGGGCTCCAGCTCCCGGTGAGCCTCCCCTTCGACACCTGGCGCCGGATCGGCCACCAGATCTCCCTCATCGCCGACTCCTCCGCCTGGTGGCTCGGCGACTGGCTGGTCTACGGCGAGAACGAGTACACCGACCGCTACAAGAGGGCGGTCGAGGAGAGCTCCCTCGACATCCAGACCCTGCGCAACTACGCCTGGGTCGCCCGGCGTTTCCCGGTATCCCGCCGGCGAGACAGGCTCAGCCTCCAGCACCACGCGGAGGTGGCCGCGCTCCCCGAGCACGAGCAGACGCTCTGGTTGGACCGTGCGGAACGCTTCAACTGGTCCCGCAACCGTCTTCGCAGCCAGATCAAGGCGCACCGTGCCGCCGCACTCTCCGGCCGGACCGCGGAGACCGCCAGGCAGAAGGCCGTGATCCAGATAGACGTGCCCGCCGACCAGGAGCAGTCGTGGCGTGACGCGGCCCGCCGGATGAACCGCAGCGTGGAGGAGTGGGCCAGGCTCATCCTCAACCAGGTCGCCACCGGCGAGATCCCCGTCCGCGGCGTCCACGACGCCAAGGCCGGGTGAACGGAGGGACAGGTGGACGTCGTCCACACCCTGTTCGAGAGGCGGGCGCTCGAGGCGCCGGACAGCACGGCCCTGGTCTCCGGGGCCGTGCTGCTTACCTACCGGGAACTCGACGCCCGCGCCAACGGCCTGGCCCGGTCGCTCCTGCGCGGCGGCGTCGGCCCCGAGACGCCGGTCCCGCTACGGCTGGACCGCTCCCCCGAGCTGCTCGTCGCGCTGCTGGCCGTCTGCAAGGCGGGCGGCACGGCGGTGCTGCTCGACCCCGGCTGGCCCGAGGACCGCCTCGCCCCGGTGCTCGACGACTGTCCCGTGGTGATCGACGGCCCCCTGGGCGCCGCCCCCTCCAATGAAGGGCCAGGCATCCCCGCGCACCCCGACCAGCTCGCGTACGCGGTGCACACCTCCGGGTCGACCGGGCGGCCCAAGCTCGTCGGGGTGACCCACCGGGCGATCGCCCACCGGGTCGCCACCCACACCGAGGCCTACCGCATCACCCCCGCCGACCGCTCCAGCTGGCTGGCTCCCCCGGCCTCGTCGGTCTCGGTGGTGGAACTGTGGCCCTATCTCTGCTCGGGTGCGAGCGTGCACGTCGCCGACCCGGCGACCTCGGGCTCACCCTCCGAGCTGCGTGACTGGATGGTCGCCTCGGGAATCACCCGCGCGTACGTGAACATGCCGCTCGCCGAGCCGCTGTACGGCCTGCCGTGGCCGGCGGAGACGTCGCTGCGGCTCATGACGGTCGGCAGCGACGCGGTGCGCGTGTGGCCCGCCCCCGACCTGCCCTTCGAGGTCGCGGTGGAGTACGGCTCCGCCGAGGCCAACGGCGTGACCAGCTGCCTGGTACCGCTGGAGGACCGCTGCACCTCGGCCACCGCCGACGAGGCCGCCAGGCGGGCCCGTCCCCCCATCGGACGCGCCTGGCCCGAGGTCGGCGCAGGCGTGCTGACCTCGGACCTGCGGCCGGTCGCGGCGGGCGAGATCGGCGAGCTGTTCGTGTCGGGCCCAGAGCTGGCCCGCGGCTACCTGGGCGAGGCGGCCCACACCGCCGAGCGCTTCCTGCCCGACCCCGCCGGTGGGGGAGGCCGCGTCTACCGGACCGGTGACCTGGTCAGGGAACGGCCTGACGGGCGGCTGGAGCATCACGGCCGCGTCGACGCGCAGGTCAAGATCCGCGGCCACCGGGTGGAACCCGCGGAGGTGGAGGCCGTGCTGCTCCGGCACCCCGGAGTGCGCGAGTGCGTGGTCACGGGCGTGCCGGGCCCCGACGGCGACCTGCGGCTGTGCGCCTACGTCGTTCATCCCGTCACTCCGGAGGCCGGCGCTCCGAGCCGTACCGCGGACGGTGCCCGGTTCGAGATCGGGGAACTGCGCGCCTTCGCCTCGGCCCGGCTGCCCGAGCCGATGGTTCCGACCGCCTGGACGGCACTGGAGCGGCTGCCGCTGAACGCGGCCGGCAAGGTGGACCGCCGTGCCCTGCCCGCGCCCTCGTGGGGGGAGGCCACACGCGGACGTGAGAGGAGCGCGGACCCGGTGACGGCGGGAGTGCTGGAGCTGTGGGAGCGGGCGCTCGGCGCACGCGGCGCGCTGGGCGACCACTTCATCCGCTCCGGCGGCGACTCCCTGTCGGCCACCCGTCTCGTCGAGGCGGTCGGGAACCGCTACGGCGTGCGGATCCGGCTGCGCGAGTTCCTCAGGGCACCGACGCCCGAGACCCTCATCCAGACCATCAGGGCGGAAGGAAGCACACGATGACCGAGAGAAGGCGGAGAAGGAGCCGCCCCACGTGGCTGCTGCGCGCCCCCGACCCCGAGGCGAGGGCGCGGCTGTGGTGCCTGCCCTACCCGGGTGCCGGGGCGTCGATGTACCACGGGTGGCCGGCCGAGGTGGACGGGATCGAGCTGTGCCCGGTGCAGTTGCCCGGCAGGGAGAACCGGCTGCGCGAGCCGTCGTTCGAGAGCTACGCGGAGGTCGCCGCCGAGATGCTGAAGGGCCTGGAGCCCTACCTGGACCGGCCGTTCGGCTTCATCAGCCACTGCGGCACCGTCTTCATCGGCTACGAGGCGACACTGCTGCTCATGGAACGCGGCGGCCCGCTGCCCAGCCACCTGTTCGCCTCCTCGATGGTCCCTCCGCACCGGGCGTCGTGGCCGAGCATCCTGCGGCTCGACGAGGAGCAGGTGGGCGCGCTGGTGTCGGATCTCATGCGGGCCCGCGGCGCGGAGCCGCTGCCCGAACTGGTGGAGATGGCCGCGAGCGTCATGCGCGCCGACGTGGCCGCCTACGGCCGCTTCGAGCGGACCGACCCGGTGGAGCTGCCGTGCCCGATCACCGCGATCGGCTGGTCGGGGGACACGCAGATCCCCCCTGAGCAGATGGGCGGCTGGGAGTTCTACGGCCGGACCCGCCACACCGTGCTGGACGGCGGGCACTGGAGCTACCTCCAGGCGCCCGCCGCCCTGCTCGACGAGATCGCGCGGAGCATGTCCGCGCGCGTCCCGGGTTGACCTCAGGTGTCCTCGCGCCCGCCGGGCCTCCCGGCGGGCTCTCCCGCGGGCTCCGCTGCCGGCTCCTCGATGTCCTGCAGGATCTCGGCGTCCTCCAGCCTGCGCAGGTTCGGCACCGGCGACAGGAAGAGCAGGATGATCCAGGGCAGCAGGAACGCGGCACCGGCGTAGATGGCGGGCTTGACCCCGATCAGCTCGCCCAGCACCCCGGCCAGCATCGCGGCCAGCGGCAGGATGCCGAGGTAGACCGCGCGGCTCGCGCCGATGACCCGGCCGCGCAGGTGGTTGGGGATCACGTACTGGAAGAGCGTGAGCTGGCCGATGTTCCCGGCCACCACGCCGAACACCGTGACGAACCAGATCACCGAGAACAGGGTGATCTGCAGCCACTGCGGACCGGCCACGAACGGCGTGAAGCACAGCACCCGGAACGCGATCAGGGCGGTCATGATGCCGCGCCCGTAGCCGAGCTTCTCGAACAGCTTGCCCGCGAAGACGGCGCCGATGACGCCGCCGATGCTGCCCACCGCGTAGATGAAGCCGATCCAGGTGCCCGACAGCTGGAGCTCCCTGGCCGCGTAGAGGATGAACAGGGTCAGGATCATCATCGACCCGAAGTTCGCCCCGGCGGAGTTGAGGATCAGCGGGCGGGCGTAGGCGTTGCGGTAGGTGACCCTCAGGCCGTGCTTGATGTCGTGGAGCATCGCCGCGACGGCGCCGCGCCCGCCGCTGTCCTGGCGCTCGACGGGCGGCTCGACGTGACGGATGCGCGACAGGGCGAAGGCGGAGACCAGGAAGGAGATCGCGTCTCCCAGCATCACGTACGCCGGCCGGAACAGGTCGATGAGCACGCCTCCGGCGCTGGAGCCCGCGATGGCGCCCACCGACTCGGTCGCCGCCATCCGGCTGTTGCCGGCCACCAGCTGCTCCTCGCTCAGCAGCGTCGGCATGTAGGCGGCGTAGGCGATCTCGAAGACCACCGAGAGGCCACCGACCACCACGGCGACCACGTAGAGCACCCACATGTCCATGAACCCGGCGAAGGCCGTGATCGGGATCAGGGCCACGACCACGGCCCGCCCGATGTCGGCGCCGACCATGAGGGGTCTGCGCCGGTAGCGGTCGATGAGCACACCGGCGATCAGCGTCAGCAGCAGCGCGGCGATCGTGCGCATGGTGTTGAGCAGACCGACCTCGAGGGAGCTGGCCTGCAGCATGAGGATCGCGGTCAGCGGCAAAGCCAGGGTGGTCAGCTCGGAGCCGAGGACCGAGATCGACTGACCGGCCCAGAGCCGGTTGAAGTCGGGATTGCGCCAGAGCGAGGGCGGCTTTTCCGTCGGCGCCCTGACTTCCGTTCTCTGCGTGTCCATAAGATCATTCCGTCCCTGTCGGGTTTCACCTCTGGTTGACTGGAATAAGCTTTTTGTTAAGGGTGATGATATGCGAAATCAGCGGAGAGGCATCCTGGAAAACAATCAGCGGGTACGCCAGATGACACTGCCGGACGGACATGTGGTATTCCAGCTCAATCCCGCCGAGACCAGCCTGCAGTATCGCAGCATCGTGGGCGACAGAAGTTACTTCAGACACGACGTGCGCCTTGAGCCGGGAATGACGGTGTTCGACGTGGGCGCTAACATAGGAATCGCAGCGCTGGCGTTTCACTGGGAATGTCCGGGCACTCGAATTCTTGCCTTCGAGCCTGCCCGGCCGCTTTACGACGCGCTGTGCGCGAATCTGGCCGCCCACGGCCTGAACGCCAAGGCGTTCGACTGCGCGCTCTCCCATACCCCGGGAACGGCGACTCTCACCGTCTATCCGGAGACCACCGCGATGTCCGGGATGTACACGGACGTCGGCCACGATGCGGAGGTGACCAGGACTTTCCTGGCCAACAGCGGGTTCGCTCCCGAGGACGTGACGGACATGGCCGAGGGCAGGCACGTCACCGAGGAGCAGGAGTGCCGGGTGCGGACGATCTCAGAGGTGATGGCCGCCGAGGGCGTGCACCGTATCGGCCTGCTGAAAATCAACGTCGAGAAAGCCGAGTGCGATGTGCTGGCTGGAATCGCCCCCGATGACTGGGACGCGGTCGACCAAATCGTCATGCAGGTCCATGACATCGACGGCAGGCTGGCATCCGTACGCGACGATCTCACCGGCCGTGGATTCCAGGTCGACATCGGCCAGGATCCCCTGCTGAGGAACACGGACATCTTTGATGTGTACGCACGGAGGAATTCCACATGACAGTGGACACGACGGTTGACCTGAACGAGCTGGATCTCGCCGACCCGGACATCTACACGGCACCCGACTCCGGCCTCGGTGTCCTGCATTACCTGCAGGAGCATCGGCCGATTTTCTGGAACTCCAGGCCGGCGGGGCCGAGTTTCTGGGCGTTCACCAAATACGCCGACGGCGTGGCCGTCTATCTCGACAAGACGAATTTCACCTCCGAGCGGGGAATGCAGGTCGGGCAGACCGAGGCCGCCGCCCGCGCCGCCGCGGGCAAGATGCTCATCGTCACCGACGGCCGCCACAGCCAGTTGCGCGACGTGATGAACCCCGCGCTCACTCCCCGGGTGGTGCGCCGCCTCGAAGGCGCGATGCGCGAGACGGTGGGCGGGATGCTGGAGGAGAACGCGCCCAGGGACTCCTTCGACTTCGTCGACACGGTGGCGGGCAGGCTACCGCTCTCGGTCATCTGCGAACTGCTGGGCGTGCCCCGTGCCGACTGGGACCTGATGATCCAGTGGACGCGCACCGCGTTCGGCTCCGCCACCTCCGACGACGTCATCTCCGACGCGGAGAAGGCCGAGGCGAACGCCAACATCTTCGCGTACTACGCCGACCTGCTGGCCGAACGGCGCGGCGACCTCGGCGACGACGTGATCAGCGTGCTGATCCGCGGCCGGATCGACGGAACGCCCCTCACCGACGAGGAGATCCTGCTCAACATCAACGGCCTCATCACCGGAGGCAACGAGACGACCAGGCACGCCTCGGCGGGAGCCGTCATCGCCCTGGTGGAGAACCCCGGCGAGTGGCGGCGACTGCGCGAGGACCCCTCGCTCATCCCGACCGCCGTGGAGGAGGTGCTGCGCTGGACCGCCCCCAGCCTCAACGTGATGCGCACCGCGCTGCGCGACACGAGGATCGGAGAACAGATCATCCGGGCCGGTGAGCGGGTCAGCGTGTGGCACCCGGCCGTCAACCGCGACGAGGACGCCTTCCCCGACGCGCGCCGCTTCGACGTCGGCCGCACCCCCAACCGGCATCTCACGTTCGGCCTCGGCAGGCACCTGTGCATCGGCGCGGCGCTGGCCAGGTTCGAACTGCGCGTGCTGCTGGAGGAGCTGACCCGCCGGGTGGCCCATATGGAACTCACCGGGCCGGTCAAGCGGCTGCGCTCGAACCTCATGTGGGGCGTCGACCGCGTCCCCGTCCATCTCGAACTCGACCACGCAGGGCACTGATTGGAGCACCCCATGCCGGACATGTCGCCGATCCAGCGGAGCGAGTGGAGGTCCTACCGGGCGAAATCCGCCGGTGACCACACCGACCAGGTCACCCTCGCCGCACGGCTACGCGGGCCGCTGGACGAGAAGGCCCTGACCGCCGCGCTGGAGGACGTGCTGGAGGCGCGCGAGGACCTACGGCCGGCACCGCCGGGTGGCCCCGTGCCCGCAACCGAGCCCGCGACCGTGCCCGTCGCCGTTCCCCGGCCGGTGGAACTGGGCAGGCACGAACCGGGCCGCCGCGAGGAGTCGCTGGCGCGCCTGGTCTCCGAGCAGGCCAACCGCGGTCTCGACCTCGAAGCGGGGCCGCCGCTCCGGATCGCCCTGGCCCGGCTGGCCGACGACGACCACGCGCTCGTCCTGACGGCGCACCGGCTGGTGGCCGACGAGCGCGTCCTGACCGGTCTCGCCGGGGAGATCTCCCGGGCCTACCAGAGCGCGATCGGCTCCCCCGCCGCCCGCGACGGCCTCTCCCCCGACGGGCACACGTCCGGCGGCGTCTCCGCAGGCGACCACGGCTCCCCCGGCGCGTCCTCCGGCGGACGCGCCGCCGGCGACGCCTCCCCCGCGGCCGGTTCGAACGGTCGCGCCGCGCCCTCCACGGAGGCCGGCGACGCCGCCGATCTCGCCTACTGGCGTGACCGGCTCGACGGTACGCCCCCCGCCCTCGACCTGCCCGCCGACCGCGGCCGGCCCGCCGTGCCGGGCCTCACGGGCGCCCGGGTGACCTTCGGCGTCCCGCCGGAGACAGTCGCGCGGGCCGAGGCCCTCGCACGCGAGGCCGGCCTCGGTGACAGAGCCGTCACCGGGGCCGTCACCGGGGCCGTCAATGGGGCCGTCACCCAGGCCGCGCGGGCGATGGCGCTGTCGCGCTGGTCGGGGCAGGCCGAGGCGGCCACCCCCCGCACCGACACCGACACCCGGGCCGTCACCCTGGCCGCCTGGGCCGTCGCGCTGTGCCGCTGGTCGGGACAGGACGAGGTGGTGGTCGGCGTACCCGTGCCCGGCGACGGCCGCGCCCCGGTGTTCCCGATCCGGATCGGCTGCGCGGGCGACCCGTCGTTCGCCACCGTCGTCGCCCGGGTGCGTGACGCGCTCGACGGGGCGGCCGCGCACGGCTCCTACCCGGCGCACCGGCTCGCCGAGGAACTGCGGCTGGACACCTCCAGCGGCGTGCGGCCGCTCTACCAGGCGGAGTTCGACCAGGCCGCCCCGGCCTGGAGCGCGCTGCGACTGCCCGGCGTGCGAACCTCGGAGCTGGTGGCGGACCGCTTCCCGCTGGCCTCGGATCTGGCGCTGGTCCTGGTACCCGGCTCGCTGGAGGGCGAGCTGCGCTACGCGCTCGACCTGTTCGACGCGCCCGGCGCCAGGACCAGGGCCGAGCAGTACGTCACGCTCCTGACCGACGCCGTGAGCGACCCCGCCCGGCCCATCTCGCGCCTGTCCCTGCTGGACGCCGAGCAACTGCGGCTGGTGGTCGCCGAATGGAACCGTACCGAGACCCCCTTCGACGAGGGGGCGAGCATCGGTGCGCTGTTCGAGGCGCGCGCCGCCGCCGCCCCCGACGCGCTCGCGGTGCTCTGCGGCGAGCGGCGGCTGACCTACCGTGAGCTGGACGAGCGCGCCAACCGGGTGGCCCACCGGCTGATCCGCGACGGGATACGGCCGGGCCAGGTCGTCGGCTCGATGACCGGCCGCTCGGCCGAGGCGCTCGTCGCCTTCCTCGGCACCGTCAAGTCCGGCGGCGTCTACCTGCCGCTGGACCCGGCGCTGCCGCCCGACCGGCTCGGCCACATCCTGGACGACAGCGGAACCGGGCTGGTCCTGACCGTGGCCGAGCACGCCGGCCGGGTGCGCGGCGGCCGGGTGCGCACGGTCGAGCTGGACACCGGGTGGAGCGCGATCGAGGCGGAGGAGCCGGCCACCGGCCCCGGCGTGACGCCCGCGCCCGACGCCATCGCCTACCTCATCTACACCTCGGGATCGACCGGCCACCCCAAGGGGGTGGAGGTGCCGCACCGCGGCGTGAGCAACCTCGCCTCGGCCCTGTCACGGGAGTTCTCCCTGACGCCCGACGACCGGGTGGCGCTCTTCGCCTCGCTCAGCTTCGACGCCTCGATCTGGGAGATCACGATGGCGCTGCTGAACGGGTCGGCGCTGTGCGTGCTGGACCCCTCGGGCATGACCCCGCAGGAGACGGCGAAGGTCATCAGCGACCAGGGCGTGACCGCGGCCACCTTCCCGCCGACGTTCCTCAGCACGCTCAGGGGCGACGAGCTGGGCACGGTCAGGTTGATGGTGGTCGCGGGCGAGCAGTGCCCGACCGGGCTGGTGCGGACCTGGGGGCCGGGTCGCAGGTTCGTCAACGCCTACGGGCCGACGGAGACGACCGTGTGCGCCACGATGGGCGCGTGCGACCCCGCCGCGGCGTACACCCCGCCGATCGGCCGGCCACTGGCCAACTTCAGGACCTACGTGATGGACCGCTGGCTCAACCCGCTCCCGGCCGGTGTGCCCGGGGAGCTGTACGTCGGCGGCGCCGGTCTGGCCCACGGCTACCGGGGCAGGCCCGGCATGACCGCGCGGTCGTTCATGCCCGATCCGTACGGCCCTCCGGGGGCACGGCTCTACCGCACCGGTGACCTGGCCCGCTACCTGCCCGACGGCCGGCTGCAGTACGTGGGCCGGGTCGACGCGCAGGTGAAGATCCGCGGTTTCCGGGTGGAACCGGCCGAGATCGAGGCGGCGATCACCCGTTACCCGGGCGTCCGCGAGGCGGCGGTCGTCGTGCGTGACGACCGGCTGGTCGCCTACGTCGTGCTCGACGACGCCTCCAGGATCATCGCCGACCGCAGCGGCCTGACCGGCGAGCTGCACCGGTTCCTGCAGGGCTCGCTGCCCGCGTACATGCTGCCCGCCTCCTACCTGACGCTGGACGCGATGCCGCTGACCTCCTCGGGCAAGGTGGACCGCCAGGCACTGCCGGAACCCGGCCAGGGCGGCATGGACGGCGACGGGGGCGGCGAGGACGACTTCGACGCGCCGCGGACACCGACGGAGCAGACGATCGCCGGGATCTGGGCCGAGGTGCTGAAGCTCAGGCGAGTCGCCCGGGAGGACGACTTCCTGGAGATCGGCGGTCACTCCCTGGTGGCCGCGCAGGTGATCACCCGGGTACGGGAGACGTTCACCGTGAACGTGCCGATCAGGGTGCTGTTCGAGAACCCCGTGCTCGCCGACTTCGCCGAGGCGGTGGACGGTGCGTCGGCCAAGGCCGAGGCGAAGGCCGGGGTCTGAGCCCGCGGGCATCCCGCCGGGCGGGATGCCCGCGCACGACGAGGGCCGGGTGGTTGTTTCTCACGGCCCGCGGCGGGGGCGGACCCTACGCGGCCCCGCCGAGGCGGCTCAGCGGCGGCCCGGCAGCGCGGCGACCTCGGACTCCGGCCGCCAGGTGGGCAGGTACTCCCGCAGCCGCAGCACCATGCCCTGGCAGTAGGAGGCGTTGTGCTCCAGGCTGCGCTCGGGCATGAAGGGCAGCTTCCGCCCGCGCGGGTGATCGAGCACCAGCCGGGTGAGAGGCTCCCGGCCGACCTCCAGGCCGGTCACGTCGAGGTCGATGAGGAGGGCGGCCAGGTCGGCGGGCATGTCGACGACCGAGGCCGTCTTCCCGTGCGGCTCGACGCGCAGCTCGGTGAAGTCGTAGCCCGGCGGCCTGGGCCTGGCCAGGTAGATGTAGGGCCTGGCCAGCAGGTCGAGTTCGAACGCGGCCCGCGCACCGGCGTCCCGCCACCAGGACTGACCGCGGGCGAAGTCGACGAGCAGTCCGTCGAACTCCTCGCGGTGCGAGTGCAGGACGAGGTGCGCGACCATCCCGAAATTATGGAAGTCATAGTTCCAGAGTTTCTGCACGGAATCGCGGAAGAAACCGGCGACCTCGGTGTCGGTGCGGCTCTCGAAATACGTCGCGGCATCGGTGAAGAAATCCTCCAGCCGCCTTGTTCCGGACCTCTCCAGATAATTGGCGAGGTAATACAGGCCGCGTAGGTTGTAGAGCGAGTGGACGGCGTAGTAGAACCATGTGCCACGCTCGCACTCCGCGCGGCTGACCCAGTTGGTGCCGACTACCACGTCGGCCTCCGTGACGTCACTGGGAACGCGTTCCACCTGCACTCCGAGAAGCTCCCGTTTGGCATATATCGAGGTGTTGTGCAGCAGGAGTTGCGGATAGACGATGAGCGTGTCGGCACGGAGCCGGCACAGTTCTGCGATTCCCTCCTTGTATGACTCCAGGGTCTCTCCGGGAAGCGGCCAGATCAGCTCGATGTAGGAGCTGATGCGCTTCTCCCTGAGCGTTCTCTGCAGCTCGGTGTAGGTCGCGGGCTTGATGTTCGAGCGGTCGACCAGCTCCAGGGTCCTGGAGCTCATCGACTGCAGGGAGATGGGCTGGCTGGTCAGCAGTCCTCCCCGCACGAGGATCTCGGTGATCTCGGCCATCCGGTCGGGTTTGTTCTTGGCCGCGGCCATCGAGACCATCACCGGGTAGCCGTTCTCCTCGCTGCACTCCACCAGGTGGCGGGTCAGTTCCACGTCGCGCGGGGCCATGCCCCAGTTGGCGTCCGCGATGAAGATCGACACGAAGTCGTGCTTGCTGATCCAGGTGATGTCGTCGCGGACCCGCTGGTCCTCGAACTTGTGGACCTTGTCGTTGGTCGCCGCGCCCCAGAAACAGAAACCGCAGCTGAACGGGCATCCTCGATTGGTCTCCAGGATGGCGGTGGTGTACTTGCCCTCCTCGAAGACGCCGGAGGTGAAGGGCGAGGGCACCTCCATCAGGTCGCGTACCCGCTCGGCGGCCTCGGTGGTGACGAGTTCCCCCGACCGCCAGAAGCTGATCCCGTCGACGGCCGAGAAGTCGGGGTCGTCGCCGATCACCTGGCGCAGGTACTGCAGCATCGTCTTCTCGCCCTCGCCGTTGCAGACGACGACGTTCTCCTGCTCGGGGGCGACGTACTCCTCGGCGTGCAGCATGACCTGGGGGCCGCCGAGGATGAACTGGGCCGCCGGGAGACGCTCGTGCAGCGCGGCCAGCACCGCGCGCGCGAATCCGATGTTCCAGATGTAGCAACTGATGGCGTAGACGTCGCTGCGCTTTTCCAGGAGTTCTGCGATCACCTCCTTTCTGTCCGCGGACACCGGGGCGGAGAAGATCTCGAAATCACATCGCGGCCCCACCTCCGGATCATGCTGCGCGTAAGCCTGCATGTAACCGGAGGCAAGGGGCAGGATGGCCTCGAATGCAGACAGCTCGACGAATGTGACTTTGGTGTTCATGACGCTCGTCCCTGCGTAGTCCGAGTAATTTCTGAAGCCGATCGGATGGAATCCGCTCATGCTTTCACAGGGGGACCGGACGGACAACGCACACTAATTGCGGACACCACTCGCGTGTTACGGTTCTGGAAACCTCGATAACCACGGAGGAGAAACCGTATGCCGACTCACGACTACGAGACCGGCCTCGGGACGCTCTCACTCGACGACCGGATCGCGGAGCATCTCGAAAAGACCTTTCAGGACCCCTGGGAAATCCGCAAATTCTCCCATGATTTCCGCAGGAACGGCTACGTCAAGTTGCGGAACGTGGTCTCCGAGGAGGTCAAGGATCTCGTCTCGGACGAGGTGGAGCGCCTGCTCGACCTGCACGCGCGCCGGATCGACATCAACCTCAAGGAGACCAGCAACTCCCCGCGCAAGATGAGCACGGTCAGCCAGCAGTCCATCGCCCAGGACAGCTCCCTGATCCCGGAGCTCTACGACTCCCCCGCCCTCAAGGACTTCCTGGGCCGGCTGGCCAACGAGCCCGTCGTCAACTGCCCCTGGGACGAGGAGAAGTACGTCATCATCCGCCAGGAGAAGCAGGGCGACACCCACGGCTGGCACTGGGGCGACTTCAGCTTCACCCTCATCTGGATCCTGGAGGCGCCGAGCAGCGAGTACGGCGGCATGCTCCAGTGCGTTCCGCACACCAACTGGGTGAAGGAGGACCCCCGGGTCCACGACCACCTCATCCGCTACCCGATCAGCACCTACGCCCACCAGAGCGGCGACATCTACTTCCTGCGCTCCGACACGACGCTGCACCGCACGGTGCCGCTGTCGGAGGACCGCACCCGGATCATCCTCAACACCTGCTGGGGCAGCGAGTCCGACGCGAAGAAGGAGCAGTCACACGAGACCATGGAGGCGATGTTCAACTGAGCTTCGGGACGGGCGGGACGGCCCGGTCGACGACCGGGCCGTCCCGCCTGTTTTCGGGACACCGACCGGACGGCCGCACATGGCCGCGCGGCGAACCCTGTCGTACGGCGGACGCGGTGAGTCATCAGCGCCTGCGACCGGAACGGACCGGAACCGCGCGCCCGCGCGAATCATCTCGTCGCACCCCGTCCGGCTCCTCCCCCCGTCTCAGCGCGCGCTGCCTGCGCCGCCGTCCCATGAACCAGCCCGCCGCCAGGATCGCCAGACCGATCGGGGTACGGACCAGCCGGCGTGCCACCACGGCCTTGAGAAAATTTTTCATAGGACTGTCCCTGCCCCGAGACGGCCTGATTAGGCGACCTCGGCTTCCCCTACGCGGCTGGAACCGGAGGGTTCCCGGCCGCACGGAGACCGTGACCGGCGTGGAGCGCGCAGGTGGTCAGAGACCGGCTCTGCCCATCGCCGCCTCGATGCCGTCCAGCAGGACGGCGAGACCGGCCGCGAAGGTCTCCTTGGCCTCCTGTTCCAGGTAGGGCACGCTCTCGTCCTCGGACTGGTAGGCGCCCTCGCCGTCCAGCCAGGTCAGCGTCGGGAACCGCTCGGCGAAGTCCGGCGCGACCTCCTCCAGCACGGCCGAGCGGGCGTACCACCACTCCTCGTCGGACATCCCGGTCGCCGCCGGGGCCTGGCGCGACTCCGCGACCGTCTGCGCCGCCGCGCGCACGAAGTGGAACAGCACCCCGACGAGACGCCGCAGCGCCCCGGCCGTAAGACCCGTCTCACGGAGGATCCGCAGCACCGTCTCCAGCATGACGTACTCGTTGGGACCCAGCACCGGGCGCGCCTGCGAGACCTGCAGCACCCACGGGTGGCGCAGGTAGAACGCCCACATCTGCCCCGCCCAGGAGGTCACGGCCGCCCGCCAGCCCGCCCCGAGCTCGTAGGAGACGGGCAGCTCGGCGAGGACCCGGTCGTACATCAGGTCGACCAGCTCGCTCTTGCTGGGCACGTAGGTGTAGAGGGCCATCGCGGTGCGGCCGAGCCGTTCGCCCACCGCGCGCATGGACAGCGCCGCCATCCCCTGCCCGTCGGCGATGGCGACGGCCGCGTCCAGGATCTCGTCCACGCTCAGAGCGGGCTTCGGTCCAGGCCGTCCCTGCGCCGGGCTGTCGGCACGCCACAGCAGGGCCATCGAACGGCGCGCGTCGCCCTGGCCGGCGAAGACCACCAATTTGCCACTCCTTACGGCATAAACTAACTTTGCCGGGCTATCTCTTTACGCCCTAAGGATATCAAGGAGAAGGTCTGTGTCCCCCTTCACCCCCACCGACGACCACGGCGCCGCCGCGGACAGCCACGACGTGATCGAGGTCCGCGGGGCCAGGGAGAACAACCTGGCCGACATCTCGCTGGACATTCCCAAGCGCCGGCTCACCGTCTTCACCGGGGTGTCCGGCTCCGGAAAGTCCTCCCTCGTCTTCGGCACCATCGCCGCGGAGTCGCAGCGGCTGATCAACGAGACCTACACGGCCTTCGTCCAGTCGTTCATGCCCAGCCTCGGCCGGCCCGACGTCGACGCGCTGCGCAACCTGAGCGCGGCGATCGTCGTCGACCAGGAGCGGATGGGCGCCAACTCCCGCTCCACGGTCGGCACGGCGACCGACGCGCAGACGATGCTGCGGATCGTCTTCAGCCGGATCGGCACCCCGCACGTCGGCACCTCGACCGCGTTCAGCTTCAACAGCGCCGAGGGCATGTGCCCGGGGTGCGAGGGGCTAGGCCGGGTGTCGGACGTCGACGTCTCCCAGCTGGTCGACACCGACCTCTCGCTCAACGAGGGGGCGATCACCGTCCCGAACTTCAATGTGGACTCGTGGTACTGGCAGAACATCGCCCACTCCGGGTACTTCGACCGCGACGTCAAGCTCAAGGACTACACCCCGGCCCAGTGGGAGGACTTCCTGCACAGACCCGCCACCAAGATCAAGATCGGCACCATGAACACCACCTACGAGGGGCTGCTGGTCAAGGTGCGGCGGCTCTACCTCGCCAAGGACCGCGAGTCGATGCAACCGCACATCCGGGCGTTCGTGGACCGGGCCGTGACGTTCACCGACTGCCCGGCGTGCGGCGGCACCAGGCTCAACCCCGCCGCGCTCGGCTCGAAGATCAACGGACGCAACATCGCCGACTGCGCCGCCATGCAGATCAGCGACCTGGCCGACTTCGTCCGGGACATCGAGGACGAGTCGGTACGGCCGCTGGTCGCCACCCTGCGCGACACCCTGGACTCGCTCGTCGAGATCGGCCTGGGCTACCTGAGCCTGGACCGCGAATCGGCCACCCTGTCCGGAGGCGAGGCCCAGCGGGTGAAGATGGTCCGGCATCTGGGCTCCAGCCTGACCGACGTCACCTACGTCTTCGACGAGCCCACGGTGGGCCTGCACCCGCACGACATCGAGCGGATGAACGGCCTGTTGCTCCGGCTGCGCGACAAGGGCAACACGGTCCTGGTGGTCGAGCACAAGCCGGAGACGATCGAGATCGCCGACCACGTGGTCGACCTCGGCCCCGGAGCCGGTTCGTCCGGCGGGCGGATCTGCTTCACCGGCGACGTGGCCGGGCTGCGCGCGTCGGACTCCCTGACCGGCCGCCACCTGGACCACCGGGCCCGCCTGCGTGAGAAGGTACGGCAGCCCAGCGGGCGGCTGTCCATCACCGGCGCCCGCCTGCACAACCTGAAAGACGTGAGCGTCGACATTCCGCTGGGCGTGCTGACCGTGGTCACCGGCGTGGCCGGCTCGGGCAAGAGCTCGCTGATCCACGGCTCGCTCCACCGCCTGGACGACGTCGCGGTGGTCGACCAGGCCCCGATCCGGGGGTCGCGCCGTAGCAACCCGGCCACCTACAGCGGGCTGCTCGATGCGATCCGCACCGCCTTCGCCAAGGCCAACGGGGTCAAGGCCGCCCTGTTCAGCGCGAACTCCGAGGGGGCCTGCCCGAACTGCAAGGGCATCGGCCTGGTCTACACCGACCTGGCGATGATGGCCGGGGTGGCGTCGGTGTGCGAGCAGTGCGAGGGGAGACGGTTCACCCCCGAGGTGCTCACCCACAAGCTGCGCGGCAAGGACATCAGCGAGGTGCTGGCCATGTCGGTGGCCGAGGCCCGCGACTTCTTCGCCTCCGGCCCGGCCCGCGCCGTCCTGGACCGGCTCGCCGACGTGGGCCTGGGCTACCTCGGCCTGGGCCAGCCGCTCACCACCCTGTCCGGCGGCGAACGGCAGCGGCTCAAGCTGGCCATCCGGATGGCGGAGAAGGCCACCACGTACGTGCTGGACGAGCCGACCACCGGCCTGCACCTGGCGGACGTGGACCAGCTCCTGGCCCTGCTGGACCGGCTGGTCGACGACGGCAACACGGTCATCGTCATCGAGCACCACCAGGCGGTGATGGCCCACGCCGACTGGATCATCGACCTCGGCCCGGGTGCCGGCCACGACGGCGGCCGGGTGGTCTTCACCGGCACTCCCGCGGACCTGGTCTCGGAAGGGGACTCGCTCACCGCCCGGCACCTGCGTACCTACCTGGGGAGGAACCAGACGTCGACCGGGAAGCGGTGACATCGCTGACCGCGCTCAGCGGCCCGGAGCGCCTCCCCCGCCGGGTTGTCAGAGCGGAGACAATCCCGCCGGGTGAATTGCTGACACGCTCACAAGCGCCCGCCCGCGGGCGCCTGTAGCGTTCTCCCCTGAACGGATCCCGGCCGTCGGGGCGGGTGCGCCCTCCCGCCATCGGCCACGGCGACCGGTCCCGCGGCGCGAGCTCACGGAAGTGCCCATCGACCGAGAGGACGGCGACACCGTGCGCGCACCTTCCCTGAAATCCGTCATGCCGCTCTCCGCGGCCGCCGTACTGCTGGCGGCCCTCATCGGCCCCGCCACCGCGGCCCGGTCGGCGTCCCTGCGAGAGGTGCTCCTGGTGGGAAACGCTCAGGGCGGAACGGTCAGCTTCGTCGACGGCCGCACCTACCGCAACCTGGGCTCGTTCGACGCGGTCCCGGATCTCGACGAGCGCCTGAGGGCGATGAACCCGGTCGAGCGCGCGGGATACGAGGCGGTCAACCGGATCCAGGGATACCGCAAGCTCGTCGACGACATGGCGGTCTCCCCTGACGGGCGCACACTGTACGTCTCCCGCGGCAACCTGTCGGACGCGGTCGCCTTCGACATCGCCGGCCGGAGGATGCTGTGGCGCTACAAGATCAAGGGCTTCAAGGCCGACCACGCGGCGCTCTCCGCCGACGGCAGGCACTTCGTCGTGTCGGCGACGACGGCCTCCGTGGCGCAGGTGATCGACACCGCCACCGGCAGGCTCGTAACCGACATCCCGACCGGCACCTACCCACACGCCAACGACTACTCCCCCGACGGCAGCCTCCTCTACAACTCCAGCATCGGCATCACCTCCCTGCCTCGGTCGCTGAACGCGCTCAAAGGCGCTCGGCAGCTCACCGTCGTGGACAGCGCCACGCTGAAGGTGATCAGGAAACACACCTTCGAGTACGGCATCCGCCCCGCGGTGTTCACTCCCGACAACCGGACGATGTACGCCCAGTTCTCCTACTTCAACGGCTTCGCCGAGGTCGATCTGACCACCGGGAAGATCACCCGGCAGGTGGAGATGCCCTTCAGCGAGGCGGGCGGCAGGCTCGCCGCCGACGACTACCCGCAGAACTCCGCGCACCACGGCATGGCGATGTCGGCGGACGGCGACGAGCTCTGCGTGGCCGGCACGATCGACGACTACGTGGCGATCGTCGACCGCCCCGGGCTGACCACACGGGGTTACGTGCACTACGACACCGGGAGCCTGCCGTACTGGACGACCACGGCCGCCGGCGGCCGGCACTGTTCGGTGTCGCTCAGCGAGAAGAACGCGATCTCGGTCGTGGACTACGAGACCGCGCGCGAGGTGGCCCGCGTGCCGGTGGGCGACTTTCCTCAGCGCGAGCGGCTGGGACAGGTCGCCGAGGACGTGATCGGCTCCCTGGACGCCGCCGTGGGATAACGGGCGGTGCTCACAGGACGTCCTCGCGCAGCCGCGGGAACACCTTGGAGACCTTGCCAAGAAGGTATTCGCCGTAGGTGCCGGTGAAGGCGCGCAGGTCCTGGCCGTCCCAGCGGGCCCGGCCGGCCGAACGCCCCGCCGGAGCTTTCCACCCCGTCATGAGCGGCGCTCAGCGGACCGCCAGACGGTCCGCCTCGTCCTTCGAGATGTCATAGGACGCCCCGCAGAAAGTGCACTGCACTCCGTACTTCGTCCGCACCGGGAACAGCGGGACGAAGAACAGGCTGAACTTGGTGACCTTCCTGGACAGCACCTGCGCCGCCGTGTTGCCGCAGTTGCGGCAGAGAAGCGTCAGCACACCGAGCCGGTGGGTCACGGTGCGGAGTCCGAAGATGAGCATCCCCCAGTCATACCCGACGGAGCCTGCCGGTGGCCCGCCCCGCCTCCATGAGCGCGGCCCCGAGCAGGTTACGCCGCGCCGGTCTGCGCGCGGACCATCCGGGCATACAGCCCGTGCCGGTCGCCGAGCAGGTCGAGGCGCGGGCCGTACTCCACCACCCGCCCCTCCTCCAGCGCCACGACGGTGTCGAAGGAGTCGAGTACGCCGAACCTGTGAGTGATCATCACGGTCGTCCGCCCGGCCCGTTCCGCCAGGATCGCCTCGACGACCTCCAGCTCGGTCAGCGGGTCGAGCGCGGAGGTCGCCTCGTCGAGTACGAGCACGGACGCGTCGGCCAGGAGCGCGCGGGCCAGGGCGATGCGCTGCCGTTCGCCGCCGGAGAACAGTGCCCCCCGCTCGCCCGCCGGCGAGTCGTAGCCGTCCGGGAGCGCCGCGATCCGCTCGTGGATCCGGGTGATCCGGCAGGACCGCACGAGATCGTCCATCGTGGCGCCGGGCGCGGCGTATCTGAGGTTGTCGGCGACCGATCCCTGGAAGAGGAAGGGCTCCTGCGTGGCGATGCAGATCCGTCCGGGCAACGGCGCCCCGAACTCCGTCCCGTCGATCACGACCGTCCCCTCGGTGGGCGGGTGCAGCCCGGCGAGCAGGTGGCCGAGCGTCGTCTTGCCCGAGCCGCTCGGGCCCACCACCAGCGTGGTGGAGGCGGCCGGGATCTCGAGGCTCACGCCGTACAGCGCCGGACGGTCCTCCTCACCCGTCCCCGGGTAGCGGAAGCCGGCCTCGCGGACGGCGAGCGCGCCGGGGCCCGGGGCGGGGCTCTGTCTCGTCTCCGGCTCCGGCTGGAGGTCGAGGTAGCCGAAGACCCTCTCGAACGCCCCTTGGGCGGCGCGGAACTCGGTGGAGATGTGCAGGATCTGCCACAGGGGCTGGTGGAGCCTCGCCTGCAGCACGGTGAAGGCGACCAGGGTGCCCGGAGTGATCCCGCCGGTCAGCCCCGCCGCCACGAACACCAGGTAGGGGGTCAGCACGAAGAAGACGTGGCCCACGCTCAGCACCAGCTGGGCCACCAGGCCGGAACGGATCCCCAGCCGTGCCAGCCGTTCGCTCTCCGCGGCGAACCCGGCGGCCTCCTGCTGACGCCTGCCGTGCACCCTGGCCATGGTGACGCCCCCCGGCGACAGGCGTTCGGCGATGATGGAGGAGAGCTCCGCCCGGGTGCGCTGGCCGTCGGCCGACAGGGTCGAGAGCGCCCGCCCCGACCGGGAGGCCACCAGCAGGACGAGCGGCGCGAGGATCAGGGCGACGCCCGCGAGCACCGGTGACAGGGTCACCATCGCGCCGGCCGCGACCACGAATCCGATGAGGCCGGAGAGCGCGCCGGGCAGGGTGTCCTTGACCGCGTACTCGATCTGCGTGGTGTCGCCGGCCAGCCGCGACTGGATCTCGCCGCCCCGCTCCGCGGCGAAGAAGGCGAGCGGCATGCGCTGCAGGCGGCCGAACATCTCGGTGCGTAGCCCGTGCACCACCCGCTGCGCGACGCGGGCCGACAGCCACGTCTGCCCCAGGTCCACGGCGCCCACCGCGCAGGCGATCGCCGCGGCCAGCCCGGCGATCAGGGCGAGCAGCCGCAGGTCGGGGCCGCCAGGCCCGAAGAGCGCCCGGTCGAAGACCACCCGCGTCAGCAGCGGGACGGCGGCGTTCATGGCTGAGTAGGCGGCGATGAGCACGACGAGGACGCAGACGGCGGCCCGGTACGGCATGAACAGCCGCACGACCCTGCGCCAGGTCCCTGGGGCGGGAGGGGGCTCCGGGGCGGAGGGGGGACGATCGCGCACGGCCGTACCAGTCCTTGTCTGATGATCGAACGTCAGGTGATCGGGCAGAGCCCCGCCCTCCCGGGAGCGGGAGGGCGGGGCCTTCACATCAGTCGCCTGTCACGTCAGCCGTCGGTGCAGCCGGCGTGCTTGAAGCAGTGGGTCAGCCGGAGCGCCTCGTTGGTGCCCGGCTCCAGCTCCTGGAGAGCCTGCAGGTCCTCAACGTCGAAGGACATGGTCTTTACCTCCTGTGGTCGGCGGGGCCGCCTCTGATACGGCCCGCTCTTCTTTCATCGCCGTCCCGTCGCGAACGGCGAGTCTGGGGGCGTCGTCGGGCATCCACAGTCGGGGATGCCCGTGACGCAGCCGGAGGAGGAAGGCGACGACGCCCGCCGTACCTCCGAGGAAGGTGGGTGAGAAGCCCGCCTGGGCGTCGGGCACGAGCAGCCGGCCGGAACGGCCGACCGCCCTGCTCGCCAGGCAGGCGGCCAGGTCCCGGGCCCACCGGTGGTAGCGGTCGTCACCGGTGAGATCGGCCATGTCGAGCAGGAACTCGCCGTCGCCGGGGAGCCCGTGGCACGGCACCGGCCCCGACTGCCACCGGGTGCGGTGCACGGCCGCCGCCGCCCCGCGCGCGAGGTCCAGTGCCTTCGGGTCGCCGGTGGCGCGCCAGTACCTCACCAGGAAGGAGCCGATTCCGGAGGATCCGCTGCACCAGTACGGCCTGCGGGGACGCACCGTTCCCAGGTCACCGCGGAGGGTCGGCCACCAGGCGGTGTCGCCGTCGACGTCCGCGTGCGCGTATAGGGCGCGGGCGACCTCGTGCACGGTCTCCGTCCAGTCCGGCCGGTCGAGGACCCGGCCCGCGTGGAGCAGTGCGGTCCCGATCCCGGCGAGGCCGTGCGCGAAACCGAAGTGGTTGGCTCCGGCGAGGCCGGAGTCGAAGGTCCGCGGTGTCGGCCACTGCGGGTGGCCGTCCAGGTACGACCGCGCGTCGTGCAGATTCTGGAAGATCGTGGCCGCGCGTTCCATCAGCGCCGGATCGCCTGACCCCAGCGCGACGCGCAGGACCGTCATGCCGCATCCGGCCAGCCCGTGCGTCACGTCCGGGCCGGGGTGATCCGTCGGCAGCAGGCTCGCCGCCCGCACCGCGTACCGGGCCAGCCCGGCGTCGTCCAGGGCCGCCGCCGCGTCGTGCAGCGCCCACACCGCTCCGGAGCGGCCGAAGTGGAGGCCGGGCCGCCAGACGTCCTCCTCCGCCAGCCGCAGCCGCAGCCTGCGGGAGAGCGCGGCGACCGCGGCGGACGCCTCCGGTGCGGGCATGGCCAGCGTCAGGACCCCGAGGACGCCCGCCGCGCCGGCGTGCACCGAGCACGGATCCGCCTCGGGCCCGCCGGAGGCGTCGGACCACGCCGCCAGGCTGCCGCCGTCCGGATCCGCCGCCTCCACCAGGTGCGCGATCCCGTCGTCGATCAGCCGATCGATCCGGTGGGGCGGCCGGGCGGGTTCCGCGGCGCCTGGCCCGGCGCCTGGCCCGGCGGTGGGCCCGGCGGTGGGCCCGACGGCGCTCGGCCGGCGGGTGAGTCGTCCGGCGAGGAAGCGTTCGCATCGCTCCAGGGGCCAGCGGCGTTCCGGCTCCGCCGCCAGCAGGCCCTCTACCAGTGGCCGCAGCAGGGCCAGCGTGGGGTTGTCGGTGGCCACCGCCGCGACCCGGCCGGGGCCCGGCGGGTCCAGGTGGGCGCCCGGCGGGTCCAGGTGGGCGCCGACCGCGAGGAAGTACGCCATCGCGCCGAGGCTGTAGAGGTCGGCGCCGCCGTCCGATGCGGGCCGGGGTTCCCCGACATGCTCCACCAGCTCCGGCGCCAGGTAGCCCGGGGTCCCGCCCACCATGACGGTGGCACCCGGCACGGCCGCGTGCTCCAGGTCGATGAGCCGGAGCCCGCCGCCGGGGAGCAGCATCACGTTGTTCGGCGAGAGGTCGCCGAACACGTGCCCCCGGCCGTGCACCGCCTTCAGCAGCTCGACCAGCCGGCCGAGGAGGGGCAGGACCTCCGCCGCCCCGTTGCCGAAGCCGTTCTCGCCCAGCGGGCCGGCGTTCCCGTCCGACCAGCGTTGCAGCGTGATCCCCGGCACACGCTCCTCGACGAGGAAGGCGTGCCCGCCCTGCTCGAAGAAGTCCACCACGGCCGGCACCACCCCGGTCACCGCGAGATCCTCAAGGCGGGAGCGCTCCGTCGCCACCCGGTCCCGCGCGTCCCTGCCGCTCAGATCGGCGCACGCGTGCGGGCGGCCCTCCTTGACGACCACCTCGCGCCCTGTCCTGGTGTCCTCGGCGAGATAAACCCCGCCCCGGTTGGCGTGCCTTACGGCTTCGCGGACGATGAAGCGGCCGTTCAGCATGATCGCGGCCGCTCCGGGCCGCCGGCCCGCCGCCGGAGCCTCGAACGGGCAGACCGCGAACGGCGGCGGGGAGAAGCGCGGCTCCCGCGCGTCGAGGACGAGGCGGCCCTCCGGTGAGCGCAGCCGGATCTCGTAGAACCCGTCGTTGCCGAGTGTCCTGTGCCCGCGGAAGGCGCCGTAGCGGTAGTGCACGATCCCGCCCGCCCGGTAGGGGCGGTCGGAGAGGATCACGGGTCCGGGAAGGCCCCGGGTGACCTCGTCCAGCAGGGCGGCCAGGCGGACCGACTCCGCGTCGTCGCGCGGGTAGACGGTGACGAACTTCCCGGCCTGCGCGCGGCTGCAGTGCGGTTCGAGGAATTTCCAGTAGTCGTCCAGCCGGGCGGGGAACTTGAAGGCGCACCTGGCTCCGGCCAGCACCCGCGAGACGCGGGAGAGCACCACGGGGGCGGAGAGCATCGTCGCGGAGACGTGCAGCTTCCACCCCTGGTCGGGGATCGCGTAGGTGTCCGGCGTGACCTTGCACCAGAGCCCGTCATCAGTGATCGACCACTCCCGGGCGCCCGCGCGCCCGAGCTCGGCGGTCACGATGTCGCAGAGGATGGCGGGGTCTCCCGGACGCGTCCTCACGTGGACCCACTCTCTGTCGTCGGGGCTCTTTCTCGCAGAACCCGAGATTGACAGAGAGCTGTTGCCAGCGAATGGAATTTCAATTGCTTACGAGGTGAGCGGGCGTTTATCCGGTGCGAAAAAATCTTCACCGAATCGGTCACACCATTATTCGCATTTATTGACGCACTCGCCCTGGCCGCCCCTACAGGGGTTCGTCCCGCCGAAACCTCGTGGAAACAGCTATACGCGGCACACTCCACCGAGGAAGAGATTGTCATTCATACGTAAAGCAATGTCGGTGATTTACACTCGTCATGACTTCACCTTACTGCGTGGCCGTAATAGCCGCGGTCCTGGGCGGTCGTCGCCCGGCGCGGTAGCGGCCGTGGAAGTAGGTGACTCCATGAGTGCGCCGGTAGGTGGCCGGCAGCCGGTCCGGTCGCCTTTGGCGGGCCCGGCCCGCCCCTGTGGTGGGGATGAACGATGTCGAGTCGGGAGGTGCCGCGCCCCGGTGGCGCGGCCGGGTGCTCCGCACCGTGTCAACCCGCATTCGAGGCCGTTTGATTCATCTCGGAGCCTGTGGCGGATGGCATGCTGGCAGGGTGAGCGAATCTGATGTCCACCTGCATGTCGCCCCCGAGCTGCTGCTGTTCCTGCCCGCGCGCCGGCGAAGCGAGTGGCAGCGGGTGGCGCCCGATGGGACATCGACGCTGGGACATGTCGTGGAGTCGCTCGGTGTTCCGTTGCCGGAGGTGGGGCCCTTGGTCGTCGAAGGCGTGGAGGTCGGCCCGTCCTACCAGCCCGCCGCCGGTGATGTGATCCACGTTCACGCCGTACCCCGCCCCCAGCGAGTGCCGCTCGAACCGGGACAGCACGCGCCCAGGTTCCTGCTCGACGTCCATCTGGGCACCCTCGCGCGAAGGCTCCGGCTGCTGGGCGTGGACGCGACCTACTACAACGACATGGACGATCCCGCACTGGTCGTCGAGGCGAACAGGGAACGCCGCGTGCTGCTGACCCAGGACCACGGTCTGCTGTGCCGCCGGGCGCTCTGGCTCGGCGCCTACGTGCGAGGCAACAAGGCGCATGACCAACTTCACGACCTGCTGGAGCGGTTCGCACCGCCGCTACGGCCGTGGACCCGCTGCACGGCCTGCAACGGAGAGTTGATACCCGTCGAAAAGCACGAGATCGACCGCCTGCTGGAGGCCGGGACCAGGCGTTCCTACGACGTCTACGGCCGATGCTCGAAATGCGGCCAGATCTACTGGCGCGGCGCGCACAGCGAACACCTGGAGGAGATCGTACGATCGGCCGTGCACCTGGCCGGCCTCGGTCAGGGAAGCGGCTGAGCACGGCGCGAACGTACTGACCGGGACGTCAATCCTCGATCTGGATGGCCAGCGCCGGGCAGACCGTCGCGGCGTGCCGAACGTCGGCGGCCTGTTCCGCCGGCGGGTCGGGGTCGAGCAGCACGACGACACCGTCCTCGTCGCGCTGGTCGAACACCTCCGCGGCGGCGACCACGCACTGCCCGGAAGCGACACACCTGTCCTGGTCGACGGTCACCTTCATGAGAACCTCCTGATTGCCGTACCGGGGAGAGTCACCAGGTCACGGGGAGTTCGTAGACTCCGTAGACGGACCCGTCGTGCTTGAACGGGATCTGTTCCAGATCCGCGGCCGGCCGCAGGGTGGGGATGCGCCGGTAGAGGGTGCTGTAGACGATCTGCAGTTCCAGCCGGGCCAGCGACTGGCCCAGGCACTGGTGCACCCCGAAGCCGAAGGCCACGTGGCGGCGGGCGTCACGCCGGAGGTCCAGCCGGTCGGGGTCGGGGAACACCTCGGGGTCGCGGTTGCCGATGTCGTTGGCCATGATCAGCCCGTCGCCGGCGCGGATGAGCTGCCCGGCGATCTCGATGTCCTCCAGTACCGCCCGGCGCCGCCCGTTGTGCGTGATGTGCAGGTAGCGCAGCAGTTCCTCCACCGCCGAGGCGACCAGCCTCTCACCGTCGGTGTCATCGTCGATGTCGCGGAGGAGGGCCAACTGGTCGGGGTGTTCCAGCAGGGCGAGCGTACCGAGCGCGATCATGTTCGCGGTGGTCTCGTGCCCGGCGATCAGCAGCAGCACCCCCATCCGGGCCGCGTCCTGCCGGGACAGCTCCCCGCTCTTGATCCGCTCGGTCAGCTGGGACAGCATGTCGTCGCCGGGGTCGGCGAGCTTCTCTCCCAGCAGGTCGTCCAGGTAGCCGGCCAGCCGGCCGAGGGCGGCCGACCGCTGCTCGGGTGTCGCGTCCCGCTTGATGACGGTCTTGCTGTTGTCCTGGAAGAAGTCATGGTCGGCGTACGGCACACCGAGCAGCTCGCAGATCACCAGCGAGGGCACCGGCAGGGCGAACGCCTCGACCAGGTCGACCGGCTTCGGGCCGGCGAGCATGTCGTCGATCAGCTCGTCGACGATCTTCTGGATGGCCGGCCGCATCGCCGCCACCCGCCTGACGGCGAACGGCGCCGTCACCATCCGCCGCAGCCGGGCGTGCTCGGGATCGTCCATCAGGATGAAGCTGACCTTCGACGAGCCGGTGACGGGGGCCGGGCTCGGGTAGCCGGGCCGGGTGACGTCGGAACTGACCCTCGGGTCGGCCAGCAGCGCCCGTTGCTCGGCGTAACGGGTGACCAGCCACGGGGTGCTGCCGTCCCACAGGCGAACCTTGGTGAGCGGCCCCTCCTGCTGCTTGGCCCGCAGGGTCGGGGGCGGATCGAACGGGCAGCCCGCCGCCCTGGCCATCGGGTACTCCGGAATCTCCGCGGGGTGCCCACTCGCCGGATTCAACGTACTGGTCATCGATTCCTCCAATGGGGCCTGTACCGCGACGTGTTCGCGGCAGGCATCGATCCTCGTGAAGGGGCGGTGGTCGTCGCCGAGAGCGGTGCCGGACCGGCTTCTCCCGGCTGTCGTCGCAGGGCTGATGCGAGACCGGAAAGTGCGTCGGCGACCTCCGATACGAATCGTTGCCTCCTCCTCTGCCTGCGATCCGCCGAGGCGCGACGGCTCCCGTCATGGGCAGGGCGTGACCGGTGCCAGCCACAGCCCGACGAGCGCGTCGATCAATCCGGTCGCGGCGTCGTGCCAGTTGGATCGGGGTGTGGGGGTGCCCTCGGCGAGAGCGCGCTCACGCTCGGCGTACATGTGCACCATCAGCTGGCGGGCCATGTCACCGCGCTCGGCACGCACCTCGGCGGGCAGGTCCGGAAGGCATCGGTTCAGCCCGTCGAGGACCCGGTGCAGCGCCGGCGAGGTGAGGGACTCCTCGACCATGATCTCGCGAAGCACAGGGTCGGTCATCACCTGGGCACCGAACCGGCCGTACCAGGTGAGGTCGCCCAGGGCGGCCAGGTGCTCGGCACTCGGGCGCACCAGGCAGGCCAGCCAGTCCCGCACGTCCGAGCTGTCGCCGATCTCGGCCAGCATCCGCAGGCGCAGCCGCTCGGTCCGCTCGGTGTGTCTGCGCACGATGGCGCGCACCAGATCGGCCTTGGTGCCGAAGTGATAGCCGACCGCGGCGTTGTTCCCCTGCCCCGCGGCCTCGCTGACCTGGCGGTTGGACACGGCGAACACCCCGTGCTCGGCGAACAGCCGCTCCGCCGCCGCCAGGATCGACTCCCGCGTGGTACCGGCCCGCTCGGCCCTGGCGATCCTGCCTGCCATGGTCACCATCGCACCGGAACCTCGCGCAACCCGCCGACCACGAGCCCCTCGACCTTGCGCAGGTCCTCCACCGGGACGGCGAGTTCCAGGGAGGGAAGGCGGCGCAGCAGCACCTCGAGCACGACCTGCAGCTCGGTGCGGGCCAGCGCCTGTCCCAGGCAGGAGTGCACCCCGGCGCCGAAGGCCAGATGGGGGTTCGGGGTGCGGCCGAGGTCCATCTCGTCGGCACCGTCGAAGGCGCTCTCGTCGCGGTTGGCGGCGGCCATGTTGCACACCACGGTCGTCCCGCGCGGCAGCAGGGTCCCGGCTACCTCGATCTCCTCGCCGAGGTAGCGCGGCATGCCGAATCCCGGGTTGGCGTCGAACCGCAGCGCCTCCTCCACCGCGGAGCGCACCAGCGAGCGATCCGCCAGGAGCCGGTCCCAGCGCCGCCGGTCGGCCAGCAGCATCGCCACCATCTTGCCGATCATGTTCGCGGTGGTCTCGTGCCCGGCGACCAGCAGACCCTGGCCGGTGGCCACCAGTGTCGCCTCGGACAGCCGCCCGCCGTCTGCGTCGGTGCCGGTGATGAGCTCACTGAGCAGGTCCTCGCCCGGCTCAGCGCGCTTGGCGATGACATGGGCGGTCATGTACTTGAGGAAGTCGGCCTGTGCCTCGTCGATCTCCTCCTGCGTGTACCTGGTCAGGTTGAGCAACGTGTCGGACCAGTACGCGAACCTGTCCCGGTCCGAATCCGGGACTCCGAGCAGGTCGCAGATCACCCAGACCGGCAACGGGAAGCCCAGGCCCGCCTTGAGGTCCGCCGGATGTCCCCGCTCCAGCATGTCGTCGATGAGCCGCTCGGCCATCGCCTCCATCCCCGGCCGCAGCGCGGCCATGCGCTTGGCGGTGAACCATTTGCCGAGCATCCGCCGCCATCGCCGGTGCTCCCCGCCGGTCTGCGGTATCGACATCGACATCTCGTTGTCGAACAGCCCGCCCGACTCGGTGGCCGAGATCCGGGCCGCGCCGTCCGCGTGCGTCGGCCGGGTGAACCGCGGGTCGGACAACACCAGTTTGACGTCCTCATAGCGCGTGACCAGCGATGCCTCGTCCCCGCTGGGCAGCGTCACCCGCGCGACCGGGCATCGCTCCCGCAGCCGCCCCCATTCGGCCGGCGGCTCCAATGCCGCCTCGCTGGGAATCGGATAACTCAGCATCGGCCCACCGTCATCCTGACCCACCATGCCTCCTCCGAACCGGCCTTCGAGTCACGATCAGTCAACTTGGGCTGTTAACTTAAGTCAAGCAATTGACTTAAAGCCTTTCTAAAATTCCGTCAGGTCGCCCTTACTCGCTCCATGCACCCGGCGCTCACGGAAACCGCCTTTCGCGTTACCGAAAAGAATCTTTACTTAGATCGTGACGCATGTGATGATCACTTCGTTTTGCCACATATGTTCGAAAGGCTGGAGTGAACACATCACGAACGGCGTCCGGCTTATCCACCCGGACGCGCCGTCGCGCTGCCCTGCTCGCGGCTCTGACGTTGCCGATCTCGCTGATGAGCGTGCCCGCGATCGCCCAAGGGCCCACGCCACCCCCCACCACTCCCACTCCCACTCCCACTCCCACTCCCACGACGTCGCCGCCCACCGCCCCCGCCGCACCCACCGGCAAAGCGCTGGCGCAGGCCAAGAAGGACAACCGGCGCGTCGAGATCGAGTCGATGCGCTCGGAACGCGCCACCTTCTACGCCAACCCGGACGGCAAGACGGTCCGGATGGAAATGCATACCCAGCCGATCCGCGTCAAGAACGCCGACGGTAAGGGCTTCACCCCGATCGACACCACCCTCGTCGAGGTGGACGGCGCCATCAAGCCCAAGGCCGCCCCCGGCGACCTGGTCCTGTCCGCCGGCCGGGACAAGACCCTGCTCAAGAGCCGGGCGGCCGACGCCACCGCGAAGATCACCATGCCGTCGGCGCTGCCCGAACCCCGGCTGAAGGGCAACACCGCCACCTACCCCGGCGCCTACGGCAAGGGCCGCGACCTGGTGGTGACCGCGAACGCGACCGGATTCCGGCAGCAGATCACCATCGCCGAACGGCCCACCGGCCCGGTCTCCTTCCGGGTGCCGGTGGACCTGCCCGAGGGACTGTCGTTCAAGAAAAACGCCGGCCGGCCCATCATCGCCGGCAAGGACGGCAAAACGCTCACCGAGGTACGCCCCACTCTGCTGCAGGACGCCACGGCCGCCGACTCCAGTACTCCGATCGAGGCGGGCAAGGCCGGCAAAGCCTCCGTCACGCTCGCCGACGACGGCCAGACCCTGGTGTTCACGCCGGACACCGCGTTCCTGGCCGACCCGGCGACGACGTACCCGGTGACGATGACCGCCGTCGCGGACGACTGGTGGGAAGGCTATGCCGGCAACTGGGACAACGGCGGCATGGACACCTGGATCAACGACGTCGACTACCAGGAAAGCTGGGACACCTTCGCCCAGGACCAGATCGTGGTCGGCAAGTCCTACGCCAGCAACATCGCCAAGCGCTGGCGCGGCTATCTCCAGTTCCCGAACATCCCCGCCGAGTTCGCGGGCAGCACGGTGCAGAACGCCGACATGCACCTGTGGAACTACCAGTCCAACGAGTGCGGCATCTCGGTCGGCTCCGGCATCACGGCCCGGCGGATCACCTCGTTCTGGGATGACCTGGAGCTGACCTGGAACACCCAGCCGACGGTCTCCAACACGGGCGCGGACACCGAATTCGGCGCCTACAGCGAAGACTGCACCGGCTCCATGAGCTACGCCTGGGACCTGACCCACACGCTCAACGGGATCGTCCAGGAGTGGGTCGACGGCGCCACCAACTACGGCATCCAGCTCACCGCAGGCAACGAATCCGAGTTGCGTAACTGGCGGCGCTACCGCTCCGAGGACGCCGGCGGCTGCAGGACCACGCCGCTGGAGGAGTGCAAGGGGCAACTCCACCCGCCCATCCTCACCGTGGACTTCGAACTTCCGGTCCCGCTGCATGAGGAATCGATGGTCATCGCCAGCCCTGCCTCCCTTGCAACGCATCCCGAGTACGAGGAAGCGCTCGAGCTATCGACGTACACACCTGAGAGTGTGCAAGAACTCACGTCGATGGGGCTCAGCCCGGACATTGCCGCCAATGCCGAAGGTCAGCGTGACGGACAACCATATTTCGTTGGCACTGACATGCTCGACGGCGGAGAGCCCCTCCCTGACGGGAACGACACAAGCCCAGAAGAAGATAGCGTTGCCCCACGAATCGTGGATCACGAGCCTGCGGATAGTGCGACAGAGGTACCTCGCGACGCAACGATACGTGCCACGTTCTCCGAACCAGTCGGCGAAGCCGTATTCGTCGTTCAATCGTCCCAGGGCGACGCGGTCACGGGCTCACTCGTATATGACGACACGGAGAAGCTTCTCACGTTCACCCCTGGGCAGTCGCTGAGCCCAGGCACGTCGTACACCGTAGCCGTGTCGGAAGCCATCGACGGTTGGGAGAACGCGATGGATCCCTATTCTTGGTCGTTCCGCACCGTCGAAGAGGCCGCAGGACATTGGACGTTCGATGAAGGCACCGGGCAGACCGCCATCGATTCCTCGGGCAACGACCATGACGCCTCGTTGAACGACACGGCCAAATGGGTGGCAGGCCGAAACGGAAATGCTGTCTCCAATGCGTCCCCGCAGGCGCGCTTGACGGCATCGCGGCAGGCGGCAAACGTAGGCAAGCCGGTCGAGGTCGCCGCCGAGACGACGGTGACCCGCATCACCTATGCCCAGCCGGACGGGAAGACGTTCCAGACCGAGGTCACGGCCGGTCCGGTGCGGACCCGGCAGGGCGGCGGCTGGGCGCCGATCGACACCACCCTGGCCGAGCAGAACGGCAAGCTGCGGCCCAAGGCCCTTGCCGAGGGCGCGTTGGTGGAGCTGTCGGCCGGTGGCACGGACCCGTTCGTGAGATGTCCGCCGATGGCAAGTCGTACGCGCTGACCTGGCCGGCCACGCTCCCGAAGCCGACGCTCAAGGGCAACGTGGCCACCTACACCGACGCGGCCGGCAAGGGCGCCGACCTGGTGGTCACCGTACTGCCGACCGGGTTCCGGCACGACGTGGTACTGCGCGAGCGGCCCGCCAAACCCCTGGAGTTGCGCATCGGGGTGGACACCGGCGGCCTGACGTTGTCGAAGGGCAAGGGCGGACGCTTGCTGCTCACCGACACCAGCACTGGCAAGGACAAGGACAAGGGTAGGAAGCTGGTGGCGTCGGCGCCGCAGCCGGTGATGTGGGACGCCTCCGCTGGAGCTCGCCTGGCCAAAGGCCGCCTGCCCCAGGCCCGGCACGCGAAGATCGCTACCAACGTGGTGACCACGGGCGGCCGCACCGAGCTGGTGCTCAAGCCCGACCACACGTTCCTGTCTGCCCCGGCCACCGTGTATCCGGTGCGGGTGGATCCGACCACCACGCTGCCGTTCAACCACGACGTGGAGGTCTCGACCCTCAACGACGCCGACTTTCCGGCCGACCCGACCGCTGCGTTCATGATGGCCGGCACTCGGGATGGCCAGAAGTTCCGGGTGCACCTGCGCTTCGACACCGCCGCCCTGACCGGCGCCACGGTGAGCGACGCCAAGCTGTCGCTGAACAACATCGACGCGCCCAGCTGCGGCGCCGCGGTCGGCGCGGGCATCCAGGTGCGCCGCCTGACCGGCGCCTGGGATGAGAACAACCTGTACTGGGCCAACCTGCCGACCTCCACCACCGAGGACGCCCAGATCAACAGGGCGGCGATCAACGAGAGCTGTGCCACCTGGCCCGGCTCTATGGACTGGAACGTCACCGGCATCGCCCAGGACTGGGCCACCGGCGCGGCCAACCACGGCCTGGTGCTGCAGTCGCCGACCGAGACCAACGTCAACAACTACCGGGCGTTCACCTCCTCCGAGGACACCGACTTCAACAACCCGCCGAAGCTGACCGTTACTACCACCGGCCCGGCCTCGGCCCCGGCCGTCAGCAACCTGACCATCACCCCGGCCCAGGCCACGGGCGGGGTCACCACGGTCACCTCGCTCACCCCGCAACTGGCCGCGACCGTCTCCGACACCATCGGCGGCCCCCTGACCGGCGAGTTCGAGATCGAGCACGACCCGGCCGCCACGGGGCAGGGCACCGGCCAGATCTGGACCGGATCCTCGGCCCCGGTCGCCTCCGGCAACCAGGCCACAGCGGCTGTCCCGGCCGGGAAGCTGACCGATGGGTGGAAGGTGCGCTGGCGCGCCCGCGCCGCCAACACCATCGCCGCCACCGTCTCGGCGTGGTCGGCCTGGCAGACGGCGACCGTGGACGTACCCAACCCAGCGGTCGGCGCCTTCCAGGTCACCCCCTCACAGCAGGTGAACGGCGTCACCGTCACCACCAGCCTGACCCCGACCCTGCACACCACGGTCACCGACCCGGCCGCCCAGCCGCTGCGCGCCGAGGTCGAACTCGAACACGACCCCACCGCAACCGGGCAGGGCGCCGGACAGATCTGGACCGGCAGTCTCGACAACGTCGTCTCCGGCACCCAGGTCGGCCTCACCGTTCCCGTAGCCAAGCTGACCGACGGGTGGAAGGTGCGCTGGCGCGCCCGCGCCATCAACACCGCCACCACGATCGGTTCACCGTGGTCGGCATGGCAGGCCCTGAGCGTGGACCTGCCGGACCCGGTCTCCGAACCCGCTGTGGGCGCGATGCAGGTCACCCCGTCCCAGCAGGTGGACGGCACCACCGTCACCCCCACCCTCACTCCCACGTTGCTGGCCCAGGTGAGCGACCCGGCTGGCGGCGCGCTGCGGGCCGAGGCCGAGATCGAACACGACCCAGCCGCGACCGGGCAGGGCAACGGCCAGATCTGGACCGGCAGCGCCGACAACGTCGCCTCCGGCACCCAGGCGGGCATCACCGTCCCGGCGGGCACCCTGTCCGACGGGTGGAAGGTGCGCTGGCGCCTGCGCGCCATCACCGAGCAGGTCGCCTCGGCCTGGTCGGACTGGCGGCAGGTCACCGTCGACGTCACCCAGCCCGGAGAGGAGCCCCTGGCCCAGACCGCCGGACCGGTGATCCGCACCGACCAGAGCTTCACCACCGCCGCCTGGCTGCGCTGGAGCGACAAGGACGGCGACTACACCGTCCTCGAGCAGAAGGGCACCCACCAGGCGCCCTTCCGACTCGGCAACACCCCTGATCGTGGCCTGGTATTCACCTTCACCAGCGCCGACGCCGCCGGCGCGACGGTCGAGGGCGTGCTGTCCGACGTCGAACCACCGGCCGACGAGTGGTTTCACCTGGCCGGCGTGTACGACGCCATGGCCAAGACCGCCTCGCTGTACCTCAACGGCACCCAAATCGGAACTTCGCAGCTCACCTCCGCGAGCTGGAACGCTGACACGCCTATGAGGCTCGGCTCGAACCTGATCGGAACCATCGACGACGCCGAGGTATTTCAGCGAGCCTTGAGCATCACCGATGTCGCCGCCCTTCACACCGAGTCCGTCGGGGTCACGCTCCGACGAGCCGCGACGGCGGCGAAGAACTCCGGCTCGGCCAAGGCAATAGCGACCCAGGCGGCGTTCGTCAACCAATTCAACTACGAGCACATCAACGAGCAGCAGTGCAAGGACTCAGACGTCAACGCCGATAAATACAAGCAGGCCCGGATTCAGGAGAAACCCTACGTCTCCTGCTGGTCCGCTTATCTCAACTTCGTGAACTACAGAGAGGATAAAGATACCCGCAGAATGAAAAAGGCCTCACTGGGAAGCGTGATCTTCAAAGCACTGCTCAAATATTTCACGAACCTCGATGACGATGACGTATTCCGTTTGCGGGCTACGTGGGTCATGCACAGCTACCTCGGAGACACTACCGGGGAGAATATCATCGGCCCGGCCGGTGACCTGAGGGCTCAGGACATCAAGCTCTTCATGCGCATCGAAGAGATAGAGCTCTTGGACAGGCCAGGTGTGATCAAGCTGAAATCAGATCAGTTGCGAGGTCTGAACTTGGGCTTGGCCGCAGCAGCCACCGCAAAAAGGGATGGCGCGGACTGCAGGGTCCGGAGCGGGAGTGGTCAAACCAGAGACATCGCCGGCTGGCGCTCCAAGCCGGATCTGCAAATGATCATACGAGCGAGCTCCGCCACTCCCAAAGATACGTGGGGCTGCACAATCATGCCTTACCTGACCGTTGCCGACGAGGACGGTAGTGGTCGAGCGGTCCGCGTTCCCCTATGGAGCCAGAGAGTCAAAGACACAAACGGTCAGGATCGTTATGTGCTACGGCAGGGCGACGTGCTGGAGACGGGTTCCCAGGTAGACGCGCCCCGCTTCAAGTGCGACACGATAAGCTTGGGCTTCTCGAATTTCAAGCGAGTCGGAGGCTGCGTCAACGGCCGGGCCAGCCGGGTCTTCAGGATGTCCGAGAGCCAGGACGACGAATTCCTTCCCGTCATCGAACACATCAAGAGCGCGCTGAACAAAGCGACGAACTCAACGACGGCCCCACCGCTGAGAGATGGGCACGATTGGTCCTGGGAGAACCGCGAGCATCCACCTACTCGGCGTCCGGTGGGCACCAGGAAGGCCAAAGATATCCCCGGCAACTGGGACGATCCAACAAGCCCAGCATTGACCAAGCTGTCACAGGGTGTTTCAGATACCTACAACCGGGATTACTGGTCCAACATCAAGATGTATATGGATCTCGAAACCGGCGAGCCGAAGACCTGGAACCAATCGCGAGGGACAAATTGGTGCAAATACTACTTCCCCGACGACTATCCGAAGCCGCCGGCCGAAAATCTGCCGCCCTTCACCCGCGATGTACAGTGCGACGAGTATCCTTTCGCTTCAACCAAGGAAGGCGCCCGCAACGCTAAGGGGCATTTCTCTCTGAGGGCAGTCGCCACGGTACCCAACAGGCTCCACGGCGATGCCGTACGAAATTTCTACGCGGATTATCGCGTTGGACCCGATAATCGCTTCTGGGTGCAAGTGGTTCCCTAGATAAGTAGCTGCTGCACGCAACCAGGAGGGCCTGCCACCGCAGGCCCTCCCATGATGTCTTGCAGGAGTCACTTCTTTGCGGTTCAAGCTTCCACGCTTGCCCGAACAGACTCCGTGGTCGCACCCGTCGATGCGGCTACACTCTCTGCCATGAGCGGACATAAGCCTCCTGTCGCCCACACCGAAGTATTGGCAGTGGAGGTGAGATACGGCCAGATCTATCTCCTGGACGAGGCACCCGGTGAAATCGACGATGCGGCAGATCCGCTTGTCATCATTCAGACCGCAAGCGGCGTCGTCAGATTCATCGCCGGCGCGGAATGGGGAACCGTCGATCTCAGAGTGGACATCGGAAACCAGGCGCTCGATCCAGACCTCGAAGGCTACGAAGACATTGTAGAGATCAGTTTCGGAACACCGACAGGTAGACTTTCCCTGGGAGGCTGGTCCTGGGACGAAGAGGAACTGCATGCTCTCCCCATGCTGCCGGCCGGTCCCGGGACATACCGGTTGCGCTATCACGTGACGGGCATGGACGGGGATGGCCATCCAGATGTAGCAGTCGACCACTGTCTGCAAATTTGGCCGGAGCCTCCAGGTGACCCTGCCGTGCTCAAATGCACGAGTTCATATTTCCGACATCGCCTCGCCCCGGAAGCAGCCCCCGCCACAGGCGGCGACCGAAACGATGCTTCAAGTGAGACGGCGGTCGATTGAGCCTGTGTGGCTCAGCAACTCGAATCACTTCCAGGGCAGAGAGCCTCTCGTCCGGTGGAATGGAAAGGGTGATGGCGCCGGGCGGCCGGTTCGGTTCGCCTGAGATCGTTCGACGCCCGCACCACTTCGCTGAACACCACGGAGGGCTTCGGGCCGAAGTGGGTGCGCGACTGGAACCACGCCCTCACCCTCGAAAGGCCTAGTGCTGCGTTCCTTTTTGAGCGGCAAGATTAGACGTACTATCAGGGCCCAGTACTACATTCGTAGATCTTGAACGTGTAGATCTTGGGTAATCTCCGTCCCTGACGGATGGTTGTGGGCCGATGGCCGGTGCGTGACTTCCTTCCTTTCCTACGATCAGGTCGTGTCCTGGGATACAGAACTGATAGCGCTGGTCACGCGGATCGCCGGCCCCTTGTTCGCCCGGCCCGAGCCCCGGCAGGCCGACACAACTGCTCAAGGGAGTCAACTATTGCAAGTACTACTTCTCGGATGACTACGCGGTAGCGACCCGGTTCATCCACGGAATCGCGCAGGCGCCCTGGATCAACTGTGACGAGTATCCGTTCGCGTCGTCCAAGGAGGGGGCCGGGGCGAAGGACGGAAACTTCTCCGTCCAAGCGGTTCCCAGAGATGACAACATCATTCACGGGGCGGCTCTCGATAAGTTCTATGCCGATTACCGTGTCGTGCCCGGGAACCAGTTCTGGGTCAAGGTCGTGAATTGACCAGGAGCCCGGCCCGGCGATCGACGACCGGGCCGGGCCGCCTGTGGGTGGAGGCGATTGTAAGATCGCCTCCACCCCATGAACCAGCGGAATTCGAAGGAGCGAGCCGGTGGACCTGTCGCGAGCGGTGCCCGGGGAGAGCCAGTGGCAACTCCTGGACGAGTACGCCTTGAACGCCCGCTTCGATGCGGCCTGGATCGACACAGAGAATATCGAAGAGATCGCGGAGCGGTTCCGGGTGGATCCGGGCTCTGGGATTCTCTGTGACCTCGAGACGGCGTTCACCCTGGCCGACGACAACGAACAGGACACTCTGGTCTGGATCGGGGGGCATTCTCCGGGCTGGTCGGTCGCGATCACCATGAGCGGAAGTTTCACGCTCAGGGAAGAGGCGAGCGCGGGAAGAAGGCGCATCATCAGTCATTGGCACCTGGGTGACCTGGGTGAAACCGGTGACGAGGGAATGGTCTATTACCAGGATGGCGAGCTCATCGGCAGGCTGGGAGTGGAAGCGTTCCAGGACTACGCGGGTGATCTGGAGACAAGCCACGAAGGCGGGTTCGAAGAGGAGGTGGAGGGTTACCTCATCCTGGCGGGTCGGGTCACGGGCAGGTTCCTCGACCGGGACTGGTTCGCGGCGTCGCGCGTCCTCTACCGCGTTCCCGCCGACGCCTGGCCCAGCCTGTTCAAGCCTTTTCCAACCTGACCCGTCGGCCCGGAGCCTCCCGGCCGGCTCGGCCGCATGGCGTACCGGTGTGCGATGCCGGTCCCCCCTCGTCGGCCTCGGACAGGACGCCTGACAGCACGGCGAGGTCCCTTGCGCCGGGCGCCATCGGGCCGATCACGCTGAGGTCGCGGCCGTACTCCAGAGGGGCGCTCGGCGGCGCGACGTGCCCTCGAACGGCTGCCGCCGTCGTTCGTAGCCTCCGCAGGACTGGTCGCGCAGGTGCGCGGGCGTCGCCGAGACGACCTTTCACCAGAGAAAGAAGAAACTCCGTAGCCGTCTCCGCGGGCCCGTCGGCGCCTCCGGGCCGCTCGCCGACGCGAGCGAACACGGGTCCGCCGAACTTCGCCGATCCAACGCTCGTGCGCCGGTGCGATGTCGGGCTCGGCCAGAAGACCGGCCCGACCTCGTAGACCCGCTCGAAGACGAGACCGAAGCGGCCAAGGTCGAGGTGCGCCTGGATAGATAGCGACATGATGTTGCTATAGTTCGCGACATGTCGTCGCCAAGTTCTCGTCAAAGCTGGCTGCCTCTCTTCGTGCTCGCGGTCGGTGTGTCGATGGTCGTCATCGACGCGACGATCGTGAACGTCGCCGTTCCGGCGATGATCGACGATCTGGGGCTCACGGTCACCGATGTGGAGTGGGTCAACTCCCTCTACCTGCTGGTGTTCGCGTCCCTGCTCATCCCGCTGGGCCGTATCGGTGACCAGCGCGGCAGGCCGCAACTGTTCGCCACGGGCATCGTGGTCTTCCTGGTGGCGAGCCTGCTGGCGGCGGTCGCGGGGAGCGGCGCGATGCTGATCGGAGCCAGGGCAATCCAGGGAGTGGGCGCCGCGATGGCCATGCCCATGACGCTCGCGATCATCAACTCCACCTACTTCGGCAGGCAGCGGGTGATCGGATTCGCGATCTGGGGCTCGATCGTCGGCGGTATGGCCGCCATCGGGCCGCTGGTCGGCGGCTGGCTGGTCACCGACCACGGCTGGCGTGCGGCGTTCTGGATCAACCTGCCCATCGGCGCGCTGGTCCTGCTCGGCGCGCTGCGCATCCCCGCCTCCCGTGAGGATCGGGCCACCGGTCACGACCCGCTGGGCATCGCGCTGATCGTGCTGGGCATGTTCTCCGTCGTCTTCGGCCTCATCGAGGGTCAGAAGTACGGCTGGCTCACTCCCCTGCGGCCCGCCGAACTCTTCGGACTGCGGTTCGAGGAGGTCTCCCCGGTGCCCTTCGCGTTCGGCATCGGCATCCTGGCCGTGGCCGCCTTCATCCTGCTGGAGCGGCGACGCGAGCGGGCCGGGCGCCCCGTGCTGATCGACCTGACACTGTTCACACTGCCCGGCTTCCGCTACGGCGCGATAGCCGCGATGATCGTGGCGCTGGGCGAGTTCGGTGTGATCCTGGTGCTGCCGCTGTTCCTGCAGTCCGCGCTCGGCCACAGCGCGTTCACGGCCGGCCTCATCATCGCCACCCTCGCCGTGGGCACCTTCCTGGCCGGCGGCGTGGTCCCCGTCCTGACCAGGAAGGTGAACTCACGGACGGTCGTGCAGATCGGCCTCGCCCTGGAGGTCGTGGGCGCCGTCGGCATCGGTCTCTCCCTGGAGGCCGGCATGAGCGTGTGGCGGATCGTGCCCTGGATGCTCGTCTACGGCTTCGGCATCGGCTTCGCCACGGCCCAGCTCACCAGCGTGCTGATGGCCGACGTGCCCGCCCGGCAGGCGGGTCAGGCCTCCGGGTTGCAGAGCGCGATCCGCCAGGTCGGTGCGGGGCTGGGGGTCGCCGTCCTGGGCGGGGTGCTGGTCACCGGACTCGGCTCGTCGGTCGAGAAGAACATGTCCTCCTATCCGGAGCAGGTCCGCACGAGCGTGGCGAACGCCGTGCAGGAGAGCGGTGGTGCGGCCATCCCGGGGCTGAGCGATCCGGCCGTCCACGCGGCGGCGGTCGCGGGCGCCACGGAGGCGACCCGCAGGGTGCCGGTCATCACCGGGCTGGTCCTGCTGGCCGGGCTCGGCTTCACGTTCCTGCTCCCGCGTACCGCCGCTCCCACCCGGGCCGGCGAGGACGCGGACGGGGACGAAGGCGGGGAGAATGACAGTGACGGAGCGGGGACACCCGGGCCGGACAGCGGAGGACGCCACCAGGAGGTGTAGATGCCGAGGATCAGCGCGGCGACCGTCGCCGACCACCGGGCCAACCAGCACGCCGCCCTGCTGGAGGCGGCGCGCGAGATCCTGGCCGCGCAAGGTGTGCACGCGCTCACCCCGGCGGCGGTGGGCGCCCGGATCGGCCTGGCCCGATCGAGCGTCTACCGCTACTTCTCCTCCACCGCCGACATCCTCGCCCAGCTCACCGAGGAGGGCTTCCCCCGCTGGGCCGGCCGCCTGCGCGCCACCATGGCGGAAGCCCCGCCCGACGGGCCGACCGGCTCACTCGACGGGCGGCTCCGGGCGTACGGCAGGGTCGCGCTCGAGTTCGTCGGCAGTGCCGACTACGCGCTGGTCCCGGCGGCGCAGACGCTCGGACTGCCGGCCGAGTGCCTGGCACGGCTGGAGGAGTTGCACGGGTCGCTCATCGAGCCGCTCGGCGACGTGCTCCGCGAGGCGGGATACGACCATCCCGCCCTGCGGGCCGAGCTCGCCTGGGGCGTGCTCCGCGCGGGCACCCGGCGCCTCGCGTCGGAGTCCTCCGGCGGCCTCGGCGCGGAGGACACGTCCGAGATCATCGAGATCACCCTCGACATGTTCTGCCGGACTCTGCGCTGACCTGACGCCGGTCGGAATATCCGGGGAGGAGCGGTACGAGCCGGGAAGGCACCGGTGAGACGGGAACTCCGGCGACTGGGAACACCGCCATGGCGACGCGGCGGCGCGCGGCCCTTCACCGGCTGTGGCCACCAGGCCCGTCGCCGCGCGGAACAGCGCTTTTCGAGGGCGTCCCGCACCGGCCTCGATGGTCAGGAGAACAGAGCGCGGCCCCAGTAGTCGCCCGCGTCGCGCACGCCGGGCGGGCAGGCGAACAGGGCGCTGGAGACGTGCTTGATGTACTCGTTGAGGGAGTCCTTGCCCGCCAGGGAGCGTTGCACGGTGACGAACTGGCGGTGGGGGTCGCGCTGGTAGGCCATGAAGAACAGGCCGGCGTCCAGCCTGCCCAGGCCGTCGGAGCCGTCCACGTAGTTGTAGCCGCGGCGCAGCAGGTGCGCACCGCCGTTGTGGGACGGGTGGGCGAGCCGTACGTGCGCGTCGTCGAAGATCAGGGGCTTCCCGTCGGGCCCCTTGGCCTCGAAGTCGATCGGGTCGAACTCGTTCTTCTTGCCCAGCGGTGCCCCCTCCCCCTTGTCCCGGCCGAAGATCTGCTCCTGCTCGACCAGCGGCGCCCGGTCCCAGGTCTCGACCAGCATCCGGATCTTGCGGGTGACCAGGTAGCTGCCGCCGGTCATCCAGTCGGGGCCGTCGCCGGAACCCACCCAGAGCTGCTCCTTCAGCAGCGCCACGTCCTCCAGCTTGAGGTTGGCCGTGCCGTCCTTGAACCCCATCAGGTTGCGCGGCGTCGCCTGCGCGCGCGAGGTCGACGAGGTGCGTCCGAAGCCGAGCTGGGACCAGCGCACCGAGACCCGGCCGAAGCCGATGCGCGCCAGGTTACGGATGGCGTGCACCGCCACCTGCGGGTCGTGCGCGCACGCCTGCACGCACAGGTCACCGCCGGAGATCTCCGGCAGCAGCGCGTCGCCGGGCAGGTGCGGCAGGTCGGCCAGCGCGGCCGGCCTGCGCGAGGCCAGCCCGAACCGGTCGTCGAAGAGCGATCCGCCGAAGCCGACGGTCAGCGTCAGCCCGGAGGCGGGCAGGCCGAGGGCCTCGCCGGTGTCGTCCGGCGGCGCCTCCGGCTCGCCGCCGACCGCGCCGAACGCGCCCGCCTCCTGGCCCTGAGTCATCCGGGCCGCGGCGGCGGTCCACTCCTGGAGCAGTTCGGCCAGCTCCGCCTTCTTTTCGGTGATGACGTCAAAGGAGACGAAGTGCAGCCGGTCCTGTGCCGGGGTGACGATGCCCGCCTGGTGCTCGCCGTAGAAGGGGACCGCGTCGGAGACGGAGGCGACCGTGGTGGGCGCGGGCTCGTCACCGATCCCGCGCACCGCGATCACACCCGCGCCGGCGACCGCCACGCCGGCCGCGCCCATGCCGAACAGCTTCCTGCGACTGATCCGCTCGCTCATCGAACCCTCTCTACGACAGGTCGCTCGTTACTTCGCCACCACCGCGGCGATCTTACTGATCGGCTCGGCGAGCGCGTTGATCGCGTCCGACAACTTCTTGAGGTCGTCCTTGGACAGCTCGGTGTGCAGCTTCCAGCCGTCGCCCTTCTGGTGCGCGCCGAGCGCGGCCTCGGCCCCGGCGAACTTCTCGTCCAGCGTCTTCACCAGCTCCGGGGCGCGTTCCTCCAGAACGGGACGGAGCGCCTGCACCGCGGCCTTGGAACCCTGCAGGTTGGCGTCGAAGTCCCACAGGTCGGTGTGCGAGTAGCGGTCCTCCTCACCGGTGATCTTCCCGGAGGCCACCTCGTCGAGCAGGCCCTTGGCGCCGTTGGCCAGCAGCACCGGCGACAGCTCGGCGGAGTTGGACTGCTCCACGATGGTCTTGATGTCGGCCATCAGCTTGTCGGCGATCGGGCCGTCCTTGCTGACATCCTTCTTGACCCAGAGGTCCTTCTCGATCCGGTGGAAGCCGGTCCACTCCTCCCCCTCGGCCACGTCGTTCTCCCGGGCGTCGATGGCCGGGTCGAGGTCGCCGAAGATCTCCGCGACCGGCTCGATCCGCTCCCAGTAGGTGCGGGAGACCGGGAAGAGCGCCTTGGCCTTGTCGATGTCCTCGGCCTTGACCGCGTCGACGAACTCCTGCGCCTTGACCAGCAGCGTGTCGCTCTGCGACTTGATGTAGCGCTTGTAGCTGGCGGTCGCCTCAGCGAGCTGGGCGTCGTCGCTGAGCGGCTTGTGCTCGCCGGTGACCTTGAGCGGGCCGCGGACGCCCTTGCCGACCATGCCGGGCTTGCAGGCGGTCTCGTAGCTGCCGGCCGGCAACTCGACGATCACCTCGCGGGTCAGGCCCGGCACGATGTTCTCCACCTCTCCCATGACCCGGTCGCCGGGAGCGTAGACGTAGAACTCGGTCACCTTGGTGCCACCGTTGGTGATCGCGAATGTCGAGGTGCCCGCGGCCACCTCGGTGACGGCGACCTTGCACTCGGTGTCGGTGGCGGCCACCGCGACGGGACCGCCCTTGGCCGGAGCCGCGGAGGCACCCGCGTCCGTGGCCGGGGTGGGCTCGGAGGAGCAGGCCGCGAGGCCGGTGAGGGCGAGTGCGCCCGCGGCGATGGCAAGGGAAGTACGCATGATCGTCCTGTTCAGGCGGTTTCAGCCCGCGGGCTGCGGGTCGGTCGAGGGGGTGGCGGGTGAGGGGGTCGGGCGGCTGCGCCACGGCCGCAGGAAGAGGATGAGCGTGGGCACCGCGTAGGCGGCCCAGGCCACCGTCTCCAGCACGCTCGGCTGCGGGGTGATGTTGAACATCCCGGCCAGCAGGGCACCGTACCAGGAGTCGGCGGGCAACACGCCGCTGATGTCGAAGGCGTAGCTGGACAGGCCCGGCAGGACGGCCGCCTCCTGCAGGTCGTGCACGCCGTACTTGAAGATTCCGGCGGCGACCAGGATCAGCAGCAGGCCGGTCCAGGTGAAGAACTTGGTCAGGTTGATCCGCATCGCGCTGCGGTAGATGGCCCAGCCCAGCAGGACCGCGGTGATCAGCCCCAGGCTGATCCCGATCAGCGGGACCGCGGTGGTGGTGGCGCCCTGCACCGAGGCGAAGAACAGCAACGCGGTCTCCAGGCCCTCGCGCGCCACGGCGAGGAAGGCCATCACGACCACCGCGATCGCGCCGACCTCCAGGGCCTCGCTCAGCTTGGCGCGCAGGTCACCGGAGATCGTACGGGCGGCACCCCGCATCCAGAAGATCATCCAGGTGACGAACACGGTGGCCAGCAGCGAGGTGACCGCCTCGAACAACTCCTGCTGCCGGTATTCCAGATGGGCGACGGTGAAGGTGAGCAGCGCGCCGAACGCGATCGACAGCACGAGAGCGGCGCCGACCCCGGCCCAGACGAGGGGAAGCCGGTCACGTCGATCACTTTTGACGAGGAGAGCGACGAGCACGGAGACGACGAGCGCGGCCTCCAGACCTTCGCGTAATCCGATGAGATAGCTGGCGAACACCGTCACTCCATGAGATGGAAAGGCTTGCCTAAATTAGGGCAGGGCAACCTTACTCTTCACAAGGAGATAATTCCCACCGGGGTACGAAAGACATGAACAGTGCGGTGATAATGCCGTATGCGTATGATCAAGCGGTTCACCCCGTCTTTGGGCGTTCCACGCTTGGCACCTCGTACCCTCTCCTACCTCGCCATCGGAGCCTCGGCGGCCCGCAGGGATCGCCAGATCCGCTCGGGAAGCAGTCGGGACGCCTCGTCCAGGTCGATACCGGGGGCCCCGGCCAGCCAGCGGCGGGCCGTCTCCGCGACCGGGCCGACGACCAGCATCTCGATCAGCTCGTCGGGCAGCCCCACGACCAGCCCCGCCCTGATGTACGGTCGCAGCCAGCCCAGGATCCCGGCCAGCCTGGGCTCCTTCTCCTCCGCGATCAGATCCTCGTGCGCGGCCAGGAAGTCGGCGTAGGCGGAGGCGTGGACGAAGCGCGCGGCGGCCGTGTGCTCGCGGGTGAAACCGAGATATCCGGTGACCACGGCCCGGACGCCGGCGGCGGCCCGCGCCTCGGTACCGTCGCGGGGGCCTCCCTCCCGCCCCTGCGGCACCGCGTCGAGTGCGGCGATGACGGCGTCGAGCAGGTCGGACAGGCAGCGCGCGTAGAGGGCGGCCGCCAGCCCGTCGAAGCTGCCGAAGTGGTGGTAGAGGCTTCCGACGCTGACGCCGCTGGTAGCGGTCACCGCCGTCATGGTGAAGCCGTCGGCGCCCTTCTCCGCGTAGAGGTCCAGTGCCGCCGCCAGCAGCCGCTCCCGGGTCTGCTCGCCGCGCCGCTGCCTAGGCGACACCGGTCAGCTCCGCGGCCTGCGCCCACAGTTCCCCCGCCCGCGCGGGGTCGGCGGCCACGGAGGCGAGGGGCAGTTCGCGGTCGACGTCGAAGTACCGTCCGGTGCCGGCCCGGTCGAGCGCCAGCCGTACGACCGGCGCCGCGCCGTCGGCCGGCGCCTTCCACAGCCGCTTCGCGGCCCTCAGCAGCACCCCCGCGAGGCCGCTCCGGTCACCGAGCCCGGTCCTGATCACTCCGGGGTGGACGGCGTCGATCGTGATGCCCCGTGACCTCCAGCGCTCGGCCCACAGCGGCATCAGCGCCAGGTTGCAGAGCTTGGTGTTGGCATAGGTGCGCAGCGGAGAGAAGTCCGCTCCGGCCGGGGTGCGCGCGAGGTCGACCTGGCCCGTGCCGTACAGGCCCGCGGTGACCTGGACGACCCTGCTCAGGCGATCCTCCAGCAGGTGGTTGAGCAGGAAGGGCGCCAGGTGGTTGACGGCGAAGGACTCCTCGAACCCGTCCTCGGTGAGCCGCCGCGCCGATGGCCAGATCCCGGCGTTGTGCACCAGCACGTCGAGCCGCGGGCAGGTTCCGGCCAGTGCCTCGGCGACGGCCCGGACCCCTTTCAACGTCGAGAGGTCTCCGGCGACCAGATCGGCGCCGAGCCGGGCGGCCTCGCCCGCCGCGGCGGGGTTCCTGGCCACGACCACCACCCGGTGATCGCGGCGGGCGAACTCCTCGGCCGTGGCCAGGCCGATCCCGCGGTTGCCACCGGTGATGACGACAGTAGGTCCCATGGCTAAATCGTAGCCGATTCTAGAGAGACTCTCTAGAATCGGGAGGCCGCCGGACGGCATCTCGAAAGGTGAGCGGCGGGGCCTCGCGGGAAGAGCCGGTGGCCGTCGCCGGAGAGACGCGGGCCGCCCTCATGTCGTCCATCTCACCGTGCCCGGCTCGTACCCGATCCGGTTCCTCCCGGAGGAGGAGGGACCGGGCAGAGGTGAAACACGGGTAGCACCGCGGGTTCCTCTCCGTGGAGGAGGGAACGGGCGAGCCGTTTCCCTAGATTCGGAAACATGAAGGACGAAGAGCCCCCGAACACCCGGGTACGACCCGGCAGGTGGCGACCACGAAGGCTGCTGCTGCGGATCACCGCCTGGGGCGCGGGACTGTTCGTGCTGACGGCGGGGGCCGGGTTCCTCTACGAGACGGCCGCCCGGCAGGACGACGCCGGACGACACCGGCCACCGGGGCGGCTGGTCGACGTGGGTGGCCACCGCCTCCACCTGCACTGCACCGGGAGGGGCGCGCCCACCGTCGTGCTCGAGGCGGGACTGGCGGAGTCGAGCGCGAGCTGGGAGACGATCCAGCGCGGGCTCGCCACCGGCAGCCGGGTGTGCTCCTACGACCGGGCCGGATACGCCTGGAGCGAGGACAGCCCTCTGCCGCGTACGGCGGAGCACCTCGCCGAAGAGTTGCGCACGTTACTGGCCGTCGCCGGGGAGGCAGGACCTTACGTCCTGGTCGGGCACTCCTACGGCGGCAACACCGTTCGTGTCTTCGCCGACCGGTGGCGAGACCTGACCGCCGGGCTGGTGCTGATCGACGTCACCGATGAGACGGCCGGTACCGCGCTGCTGATCTCCCGGCCGCTGATCTCGGCCCAGTTCACCGTCAACCAGCTGATCGCCCGGCTCGGCCTGCTGCGGCTGCTGGACGACGTCTTCGTACCGGCCGACGCCACCGCGACGGCCCGCGCCCACGCCACCGTCGTCTACGGTTCCAGCAGCATGGCAGCCGGCCGCGCCGAGGCCTGGGCCTCGGTGGACAGCGCCGCCCAGGTCCGCGCGACGGTCCGTCCGAAGGCCTGGGGTGACCTGCCGGTAGTGGTCATCTCCGCGGGAGGCCAGCCGGCCGAGGCCGTCGCGCACGCCCGGAGCCTGGCCGCGCTGTCGGCCCGGGGCCGCCTGGTCGTCGCGGACACGACCGAGCACTATGTTCAGAACGCCCAGCCCGACCTCGTCCTCGACGCGATCGGCGAGGTCGTCGCCGCCCACCGGAAGAGCTGACCCGCCCCGCGCCGCCGAACACGCGCAGGCCGGCGACGCGGGAACCCTGTCCACCTCCGGCACCGTCGCCCTGCCGTGACGGACCGATCATGAGGATGCCTCTCGGTTCAGCGGGCGGCACGGCGATAGACACCCGGGGTGATGCCGTACCAGCGGACGAACCAGCGGTTCAGATGACTTTGGTCGGCGAAACCGGTCTCCGCCGCGGCGTCCGCGATCGGCGTGCCCCGCGACAGCAGCCCACGAGCCACCCGCAGGCGAACCTGCCGCTGGTAATCGCTCGGCGCCATCCCGTACGCCGCCCGGAAGGCCCGGTAGACGGTGAACCTGCTGGATCCGGACACGGCGGCCAGGGAGTCGGCGGTGTGGTCGGTCCGGTAGTCGTCCTCGAGCAGTTCCGCCACTTGCCCGGCGACGTCCGCCGCGCCCCGGCTCCCCGCCCGGAACCGCGGGCCCCTCGCGGCGGGACCGCTGAGGGCCGCGCGGCGGACCAGGTCGGGAATGACCGCGTCCAGCAGCTCGTCGGCGACCAGGGCGGGGGCTCCGCCGAGAAGCGCGGCGTGCAGGCGGCCCAGCCCTCCGGCGAGCACCGGGTCGTGGACGACCGGCTCGGCGAACAGCGGCAGCCCGGCCGCGCGGCCCGCGAACCCGGCCAGCGCACCGGAGACGAGCTCGGGGCCGATGTGCACGATCCGGTAGGTGAAACCGAGCTCGTCGGCCGCCCGGCCGTCGTGCGGGTCGTCCGGGTTGAACGCCAGCACCATCCCCGCCGTGCTCGTGTGGCCCGCACCCCGGCAGGTGAACGCCTGCCGGCCGTCGTCGGTGATCCCGAAGGAGTAGGTCTCGTGGCTGTGCCGGTGGTAGGTGTGCCGCTCGAAGTGGGCGTGCATCGCCTCCAGCCCCGGCCGGGGCGAGCACCAGTAGCGCGACCAGTCACCTGACATGGGGCCATTGAATCGCTTCCCGGTCACGGTTCCGGTGTTCGGAACGGTCAGGGCTTGGCCGTCGCCCACCTCGACCGGAGACGAGAAGCAGCTCACTCTCGTGCCGCACGAGCGTTCAATACCCGGCGGGGCGCGGCCGGAGATGCTGCGGGACATGCGTTTCGACACGAAGATCGGCATTGTGGTGCGCGCGGACCTCGCCCTCTGGCAGAAGCTCAACGTCACCGCGTTCCTGGCGAGCGGAGTGGCGGGGGGCGGACCCGAGGCGATGGGCGAGCCGTACGCCGACGGGTCCGGCAACCACTACCTGGCGATGTTCCGCCAGCCCGTCCTGGTCTACGCCGCGGACGGCCCCGGCCTCGCCGCGGCACACGCCCGCGCGCTGGCACGCGGGCTGGAGACGGCCCTGTACACGGAGGAACTGTTCAAGACCGACAACGACGAGGACAACCGGGCCGCGGTGCGCGCCGTGCCCGCCGAGGAACTCCGCCTGGTCGGGCTCGCGGTGTACGGCCCGCGCAACGGGGTCGACAAGGTGCTCAAGGGGCTCGCCCTCCACCCCTGAACCGGGCGGAGTCGCTCGACGGCGCGGCGGCATCGCGACCGGAGGAGGGGCATGGCCCGCCATGTGCCCGCCGCACCGGCCGACCGGGCCGGCGCGCACGGAGCCGACCGCGGGTGTCCCCGGGTGGGGCGCGACGACATCCCGGCCGTCCGGGCTGTACGAGCGGACGGGGTCCGGCGGGACACCCGGTCACCGTTGCCGCACCGCGGGGTGAGTACGGCTAGCGCGGCCAGTTGGCGACGGTCTCGGCGCGGATGACGTCGACATGGCAGTGCGAGGTTCTGCGCTTCCTGCTGTCCAGCACGCAGACCCTGACGTCCACCCGGGTGATCTCCCCGTCCGAGGACAGCCTGAACAGGTCGTTCGCGCGGCAGGTCGAGCGTGGCCGGGCCCAGCCCGTACCGCCTCCGGTGTAGTGGAACCTGGCGCGGATGTAGGCGCAGTGGCCGGGGTGTCCGTCGCGGTCGTGGAGCGTTCCGGACACGGTGAACGTCTCGGCGCCGAAGTCCGTGATCCACACGTTGGCCCTGGCATACCCGCCGTGCCCGCCCGCCGACCGGACCGGCCCCCAGTGGAGCAGGTCCCCGCTCACCGCTCCCGCGGTGGCCTTCTCCGTCGTGGCCTCCGCCGCGACGGCCGGGCCTCCGGCGAGCAGCGCCGTCAACATCACACCGATCAATCCCTTACGCATGGCTAAAGGGATATCCCCGTCGACTTGGAAGCCCCTTGCGTCTGGCTTGTCCCGGGGCGGGCTCCGGGACGAGAAGGTCTCAGCCCGGCCGGAGCCGCCCGGCCGGCCGCACAGGACGGCCGTCCGGGCAGATGCCCGGACGGCCGTCCGGTGCGCCGCGGAAACCCTCGCGGTGAGCCCTCCACAGCGTGGACGGCACGATCGCACGTACCTGGTCCACGGTGTCCCGGCTCCGCCGGTCAGGGCTTGGTGATCTGGGCGGGCGGTGTCCCCTCGGGCTTGGGAACACGGATGGTGTCGGAGGGCTTCTCCCCCTTGTTGCGCGCGGCCAGGGTCGGATAGCAGTCGTAGTAGCAGTAGTAGGCGTCGCAGTACCGCAGGTAGCAGATCCAGCCGTCCGCAGCCGTGGACGAGCAGGCGACCGCCGGCGCGACCTGGGACGACGCGGCGTGGGCACCGGTCACGGGAAGTACGCCGAGTAGGCCGGCGCCGGCCAGAACCGCCCCTGCCAGGCCGATGCGGACACTGCGGGTGAAGGTGTTCATGATCCTCCTCGGTTACCTACGGAGCATGGCACCACCAAAGGTAATCAAGTGAACACATGGAGTCACGCAGCCGATCACCCCGTGTCGGGACGTTCCGCGCCCGAGCGGGCCGAGGAGTCCGGCGCCGCCTTCCGGAACGCCGGTTACGACTCGGCCCCCTGGGGGACCCCCGCCGAGCGCCGGGCGATGGAGCGCACGATCTCTCCGGTGCGGACGGCGGTCATGGACAGCAGCGAGGAGGCGATCCCGTGGGTGTCCTCGGTGGCCCCCTGGAGGTAGACGCCCCAGGTCCGGCCTGGGACGGTGGCGACCCGGTAGTCACGCTCCACCAGCAGCGCGCCCGTCTCACCCGTGAGGCAGTGCTCGCCCGCCTCGCCGAGCAGGTCTCGCGGATCGCGCTCGCGGTAGCCGGTCGCGCAGACGACAGCGTCGGCCTCGATCGTGCTCACCTCGCCCGTGGGCAGGAAGCACATCCTGACGCGGGCGCCGTCGCCGTCGCCGTCCACGCCGAGCAGACGGGAGGCGTTCAGCATGCGCAGCCGCTCGACACCGGCGACCTTCTCCGCGTAGGAACGCCGGTAGAGCTCGTCGATGAGGTCGAGGTCCACCACCGAGTAGTTGGTGTTCCTGGAGTAGGCGAGCAGCATGCGCTTCACCTCCTCGGGGGCGGCGAAGAAGTGGTCGACGGCCTGCGGGTCGAAGATGCGGTTGGCGAAGGGGCTGTCGTCGGCCGGCGAGTAGCCGTACCTGGTGAAGACGGCGCAGACCTCCGCGGACGGGTAGGTGCGGTGCAGGTGCTCGGCGGCCTCGGCCGCGCTCTGCCCGGCGCCGACCACGACGAACCGTGCCGGGACGCGCTCGCCGAGGGATTCGAGCCTGGCCAGCAGTTCCTCGGTGTGCCAGATCCGCTCGCCCTGCCGCACGCCGTCGGGCAGCACGGGTTCGAGTCCGGCCGCGATCACGAGGTTGCGCGTCAGGCAGGTGTGCAGCTCGTCGCCGCGTTCCACGACGACCTCGAGGGTGTCGTCGTCGTACGGACGCACCGCGACGACCTCGGAGTCGTAGCGCACCAGACCGGCGAAGGAGGCGGCGACCCATTCCAGGTAGTCGTGGAACTCCAGCCGGGTGGGAAACATGGTCTTGTGGTTGATGAAGTCGACCAGCCTCCCCCTGTCCTGGAGGTAGGACAGAAAGGAGTAGGAGCTTGTCGGGTTGCGCAGGGTGACCAGGTCCTTGAGGAAGTGCACCTGCATCGTGGCGCCCTCGATGAGCATGTTGCGGTGCCAGCCGAACCTGGGTTGCCTCTCGAAGAAGACCGCGTTCACATCGGAGCCGCGCTCCTCTTCCAGGGCCACCGCGAGCGCGAGGTTGGAAGGGCCGAAACCGATGCCCACGACGTCATAGACCGGGCTCGACATGTTCGCCTCTCACATATTGAGGAGATGGTCCCCGCCACCGAGGCGGCGGGGAAGGGGGGCGGGGTGTGTCAGGACGCGCCGGCGGCCTTGGCCGCCTCGGCGACCCGCGGCACGACCTGGTCGATCACGTGGGGGACCGCCAGCGGCGTCGGCGTGCGCAGCGGCCAGAACGCGGTGAGGTCCAGCGGCACGTAGGAGCCCCGCCTGACCACGTCCAGGCCGGCGAAGAGCTTGTTGGCCTCGATCTTCTTCTGCGTGGCGGCGTCGTCGTTGTAGTGGCTGAGCAGCAGGTCGACGTCGAGGACCTTGACCTTCTCCATGCTCAGCTCGGCCGCGAAGCCGTCGCCGGGAAGCGTTTTGATCTCCTCGGGCAGCACCAGCCCGAACTGCTCGAAGAGCTGGACGCTGATATCGGTTTCGGACTTCAGCACGCCGATGTTCCCCGAGGGGAAGACGCTGGTCAGCGCGAACTTCTTGCCGGACAGCTCGGGGTAGGCGGCCTTGACAGAGTCGATCTTCGCTTCGACGTCGGTGACGAGCTTCTCGCCCTCGTCGGTCCTGCCGACCGCCTTGGCGACCTGGCGGGCCACCGTCTGCCAGGAGTCCTCGGCGGGGCCGGTCTGGTAGGCGGTGGTCGGCGCGAGCTGGGAGAGGTTGGCGTACTCCTTGTCGATGTAGTAGTCGCCACCCGCGAGGATCAGGTCCGGCTTGAGCGCGGCGATCTGCTCCAGCGAGAAGCCCGACTCACCGGCCTTCAGCAGCGTCGGCTTGGCTCCGGAGATCCTGGGCGCGGTCCAGGGGGCGAGCCCGTCGGCCTGGACGCCGGTCAGTTCGGCCATGGCGATCGGCTGCACCCCCAGGGCCAGCAGGGTGTCCTGGTCCACCTCGCCGAGGGCGACGATGCGCTGGGGGGCGGATTCGATCGTGGTGGTGCCGAGCTTGTGCGTGATGGTGACCGGGAACCCGGAGGCGGCCTGGGTCGCGGGGGTGCCCGCGGCGGGCCGTTCGCCGCCGTCACCGGCGCACGCGCCCACCAGGCCGAGGCCCAGCAGCAGCGTTCCTGTCGCGGCCAGGCGGCGCATCGTGTCGCGCATAGGTGTGGGTTTCCTTCCAGAGCCGGCAAGGGCTCTCAGCATTAGGTAAGGCTAACCTAACTTAGCAATCTTTGGAGGCCGTGTGAAGCGCCTTATTCCAGCCGGTTCACGAGTTCGGCGACGGTCTGGGCGGTCATGAGGGTCGCGATCCTCACTCCGGCACAGCCCGGCTCCCTGCGAATCCGGCGCACCAGCTCCATGGCGAGCAGCGAGTGACCGCCCAGCTCGAAGAAGTTGTCGTGCGGCCCGACCACGTCCACCTCCAGGACCTCGGCGAACGCCCGGCACAACAGCGCCTCGCGGTCGTCGTCGCGCCGGGCGGCGTACCCGGTGCCGGCCTGGGTGACCGTACGGGCCTGGAGCGCCACCGGCAGGTCGCTCAGCCGCGTCTCCGGGTCGTCCGCGACGGTCTCCAGCACGTCGACGAGCGCGCGGAGCATCGTGTCGATCGTGGCCGGGTCGAACAGGTCGGCCGAGTAGTCGACGACGAGATGGAGCTCCTCGCCCCGCTCCCTGAAGATGAAGTCCAGGTCGAACTTGGCCGCGGGCGGGCTGAAGAGCGCCTCCCGCTGCCGCAGCCCGGGGAAGCGCACCTCGCCCATGGCCTGGTTCTCGTAGCCGACCATCACCTGGAAGAGCGGGTTGCGGCCGGGCACCCGGGGTGGCCGCAGCGCCTCGACGAGCGCCTCGAACGGCAGGTCCTGGTTGGCCAGACCGGCCAGGTCGGTGTCGCGGACGCGGGCGAGCAGCTCGGTGAAGGAGGGGTCGCCCGAGGCGTCGGCGCGGAGCACCAGCGTGTTGACGAAGAAGCCGACCAGGTCGCCGGCCGCCTCGTCGGTGCGGCCCGCGACGGGACTGCCCAGCGGGATGTCCTCCCCCGCTCCCGCGCGGTGCAGCAGCGCGGCGACCGCGCTCTGGCAGACCATGAACATGCTCCCCCGGGCCTCGCGCGCGAGCCCGCGGAGCCGCTCGACCAGCGCCTGGGGCAGCCGCCTGGTCACGGTCGCGCCGCGCTGGCCGACGGTGGCCGGCCTGGGCCGGTCCACCGGCAGCGGGATCTCCGCCGGCATGCCCGACAGCGCCTTCGCCCAGTAGGCGAGCTGGCGGGCGTGCGGGCTGCCCGGGTCGACCGGATCGCCGAGCAGCTCACGCTGCCAGAGCGTGTAGTCGGCGTACTGCACCGCGGGGGGCTCCCCCGCGGGCGCCGCTCCGTCCACCCGCGCGGCGTAGGCTCGTGCCACGTCCCTGGCGAACGGCCCGAAGGACCACTCGTCGAACGCGATGTGGTGGAAGACCGCGAGCAGTAGGTGCTCGTTCTCCCCCTCCGGGATGAGTGCGACCCGCAGCGGGATCTGGGTGGCCAGGTCGAACGGACGCGCGATCACCTCCTCCGGCGAGCAGGCCGTGATCTCCAGGGCGGGGCGTGCCGACTCCGGCGGCAGGACCCGCTGGTACGGCACGCCCTCGTGCTCGGCGAAGACGGTCCGCAGGCTCTCGTGCCTGGCCGTCACGTCGCCGAGCACGGCCTCCAGCGCGGCCACGTCGATCTCGCCGCTCAGGCGCACGGCCAGCGGCAGGTGGTACGCCTCGCGGGGCCCCTCGTCCTCACGCAGGATCTGGTCGAGCAGCCAGAGCCGGCGCTGCGCGTACGACAGCGGGACGCGTTCGGGACGCCGCCGGGGAGTCAGCGGGGGCCTGAGCGCGACACCGGCCGCCTCGTGCAACCGGGTGGCGAGCTCGGCGACGTTCGGCGCCTCGAACAGGTCCCGGATCGCGAGCTCGGCGCGGAGCACCGCGCGGACCCTGCCGACCAGCCGGGTCGCCAGCAGCGAGTGCCCGCCCAGCTCGAAGAAGTTGTCGTCGATCCCGACGCCGGCGACGTCGAGCACCTCGCCGAAGAGCGTGCACAGCAGCTGTTCCACCGCGGTCCTGGCGGCGCGGCCCCTGCCGCGCGGCCCCTGCCGGTCGGGGGCGGGCAGTGCCCGCCGGTCCAGCTTGCCGTTGACGGTCAGCGGGAGCGCGTCCAGCGTCATGACCGCGCTCGGCACCATGTAGCCGGGCAGCCGCCGCCTGAGCCCCTCGCGCACCCGGGCGGCGAGCGCCCCGTGGTCGCGGGCCGCCGCCGGGTTGTTCGCGTACGACGTGGGCCTGCGTTCCGGATCGGCCGGCAGGAAGGCTGCCCCGCCGCCGAAGACCGCGTCGTAGTGACCGACCTCGGCCGAGGGGGTGGTCACCACGCCCGGGTCGAGCGCGTACAGCAGTTCGGGTTCGACGCCCCGCGGGGATGCCCGCAACAGCTCGCGCGCCTCCTCCGCGAGGGCCCCGCCCTCGATCGCACGTAGCGCGGCGAGCTCGGCGGAGAGCCTGGGATCGGGGATGGCACGCACCCTGAGCGGCCCGGGAAGACCGCCGGACAGCCGGGTGGCCAGGTCGTCGAGGCCCGCCCAGTCCAGCACCGAGGTCTCGATGGAGGGCACGGCGGGTGACTTCCAGAGCGTCACGTCGTAGCGGTGCCTGCTGAGTTCGTTGTGGTGGACGCCGCGCTTGGTACGGACCTCCACCCGCGCGGCCAGGTCGAGGGCGGCGAAGAACGCGGGGTCGAGGAGGAGTTCCTTCTCCATCCGCACCGCCCGGTCGATCGCCGCCGCACCGATGCCGCCACCGTCGCCGTCGCCACCGCCCCTGCCGAGCTGGATCGCCGCGTGCAGGCAACGCACCGACCGCAGGTCGCGCACGTCGCCGATGAACAGCGCACCGCCGGGGGCGAGCAGGTCCATCGCGGCGGCGATCACGTCGGCGAGGTATCCGGCACTCGGGAAGTACTGGACCACGGAGTTGACGACCACCGTGTCGAAGTGGCCGGCGGGCAACCCCGCGGTGTCGTGGGCGGGCCGGCAGCTCAGGCGTACCGGCGAGCCGGGGCCGAGGTCCGCCTGGAGCTTGGCGATGACGGGGGCCGCGAAGTCGGTGCCCCAGTACTCCTGGCAGCCGGGGGCGAGCCGCGACAGCAGCAGGCCGGTGCCGACGCCGATCTCCAGCACCCGCCGGGGGGTGAGGGCCTGGACGCGGGCCACCGTGGTGTCGCGCCATTCGCGCATGTGCGCAAGCGGGATGGGCAGCCCGTCGTAGCTGCTGTCCCAGCCCGCGAAGTCCTCGGCGTGCACCGCCGTGCCGATCTCGGTGTACTCGGCGTCGTAGATCTGCCGCCACTCCGCCAGGTGCTCGCGCTCGGCGTCGGGCCGCGCGGCGCCGTCGGGCACCACGTAGCCGATGAGGCGCTTCACACCGGGCACGTCGGTGCCGACCGCGATGACGGCCGCCTGCCCGACGCCGGGCTCGGCCGCCAGCGCGCTCTCGACCTCCTCGAGCTCGACCCGGTAGCCGCGGATCTTCACCTGCTCGTCGGTGCGGCCCAGGAAGTCGATGTTGCCGTCCTGGCGCACCCGCACCAGGTCGCCGGTCCGGTACATCCGGCCGCCGCCGAAGGGGTCGGCCACGAACCGTTCGGCGGTCAGGCCGGGCCGGTCGAGGTAGCCGCGGGCCAGGCCCGCGCCCGCGATGTAGAGCTCCCCCGGCGCGCCCGGCGGCACCGGCCGCAGCCAGCCGTCGAGCACGTAGCCGCGGGTGTTCCAGATCGGCCTGCCGACCGTGGGCGTGGCGCTGTCCTCGGTGCCGCCGCCCAGCGTGTTGATCGTGTACTCGGTCGGGCCGTAGAGGTTGTAGCCGAGCACCCCCTCGGCCCGCGCGAGCCGGTCCCAGACCGCCGCGGGGACGGCCTCGCCGCCCAGCAGCACCAGCGGCGGGCGGTGCTCCCCGTCCAGCAGCCCCTCCTCCAGGAGTTGCTGCGCGTAGGTCGGCGTCACGTTGATCACGTCGATCCGGTGACGCCGCAGGTATTCGGTGAGCGCCTCGGCGTCGCGCCGCAGCTCCTCGTCGCAGACGTGCACCTCGTGGCCCTCGATGAGCCAGAGCAGTTCCTCCCACGACATGTCGAAGGAGAACGACACGGTGTGCGCGATCCGCAGCCGGCGCCCGGCCGAGGCCACCACCGGGTCGAAGATGTTGGCCCGGTGGTTGAACTGCATGTTGGTCAGACCCCGGTAGGGGGTGACCACGCCCTTGGGGCGCCCGGTGGAGCCGGAGGTGTAGATCACGTACGCCGGGTGGTCCAGCCGGCCCGGCACCTCCCTGCCGAAATCGGGCAGCTCCTGCCTCGTCAGCCCGGTGCCGGGCAGCGCGGCCAGCCGCTCCTGTACGGCCGGGTCGTCGAGCAGGACCGGGGCACCCGGGCAGGTCAGTCCGTCGGCGATGTCGCGGTGCGAGACCAGGCAGACCGGGGCGGCGTCGGCCAGCATGAAGTCCAGCCGCTCGGCCGGGTAGTCCAGCTCCAGGGGCAGGTAGGCGGCGCCCGTCTTGAGCACCGCGAACAGCGCGACGACCATCTCCGCCGACCGGGGCAGCGCCAGGGCGACCACCCGCTCGGGGCCCGCCCCGTGCGCCCTGAGCAGCCTGGCCAGGCGGTTGGCGGCGGCGTCCAGCTCGGCGTAGGTGAGCCGCACGTCGGGCTGGGAGACCAGGGCGAGCTCGTGCGGGGTGCGCTCGGCCTGCTCGGCGAGCAGCTCGGCGATGGTGAGGTCGGGCACCGGCCGTTCGGCCTCGGCCCAGTCCCGGCGCAGCCGGTCGTGCTCGTCGGGCAGCAGCAGGTCGAGCCGGTGGCAGGGGGTCTCGGGCGCGGCGGCCAGCGTCTCCAGGACCCGCACGTACCGGTCGGTGAGACGTTCGGTCTCGGCCTCGGTGAAGGCGTCGCCCCGGTACATGACGCGCAGGCCCGCACCGGGTTCGACGACCATGGTGATCGGGTAGTGGGTCGCGTCGCGGACCTGGCGGCCGAGCACCCGCACGTCGCCTCCGGGGCCGAAGCCGCGGTCGGTGGGCATGCCGGGGAAGTTCTGGAACACGAAGAGGGTGTCGAAGAGGGTCCCGAGGCCCGTCACCCGCTGCACGTCGGCGAGCGCGACGTAGGAGTGGTCGAACAGCTCCGACTGGAAGGTCTGCGTCCGTTCCAGTACGGCACGCAGCGGGTCCGCCGCGGCGGCCCGCACCCGGACGGGGACCGTGTTGAACAGCAGCCCGACGACGGACTCGACGCCGTCCACGTCGGGGTGGCGACCGGACACCGAGACGCCGAAGACCACGTCGTCACGGCCGGTGAGGCCCGCCAGCAGCAGCCCCCAGGCACTCTCGTACAGTGCGGCGAGGGTGAGCCCGGACTCTCGGGCGAGGGCACCGAGCCGACTGGTGAGGTCCTCGGGCAGCGCGCGGTGGATCTCCCCGGCACCGGCGAGGTCGGCGGGACGGTCGGCCGACTCGGGCCTGAGCAGGGTCGGCTCGTCGAGCCCGTCCAGAGCGCGGCCCCAGGACTTGGTCGCGGCCTGCCGGTCCTGCCCGTTCACCCAGTCGAGGTAGGCGTGGAAACCGACCACGGGACGGTCCCGCTCGGCGTCGGCGTCGGTGTAGAACTCCAGCAGCGAGGTGACCAGCAGGCCACCCGACCAGCCGTCCAGCAGGATCAGCTCGGAGGTGAGCACCAGCCGGAAGTCGTCCTCGGCCACCCTGGCCAGTGCGAAGCGGATCAGCGGCGGGGAGTCGGGGACGAACGGCCGGGCGCGTTGTGCCTCGACGAACGCCTCCAGCGCCTCCGCCTCGCCGGTCTCGGCATAGGTCCAGTCGACCTCGAACCGCTCCGGGACGAACTGCACCGCCCGGCCGCCGTCGGTGCGGAACCCGGCCCGCAGGTTGGGGAACTTCAGCAGCACCTGGCGCGCGGCCCCGGCGAGGCGGCCGGGGTCGACGGGTCCCGACAGGGTCACCACGGCCTGCTGGACGTAGACGTCGCGGTCCTCGCCGGCCAGCATCAGGTGGAACAGCAGCCCTTCCTGCAGCGGCGAGAGCGGCAGTTCGGCGCGCGACTCGGACGACCCGCCCGAGGGTGCCGTCACGCCCTCGGGGTGGACCCGCGCGGCGTCGGCGGGCACACCACCGGGCACATCACCGAACACATCGGCGGGCACATCGGCGGGCACATCGGCGGGCAGGGCCACCGCGATCCGGGCCAGGGCCTCGACGGTACGCGACCGGAAGACGTCGCGGACCGTGAAGGAGAGGCCCGCGCGGCGGGCGCGTCCCACCAGCAGGGCCGCGCTGATGCTGTCGCCGCCGGTGCGGAAGAAGTCGTCGTCGGCGTTGACGCCGTCCCGCCCGAGGGTCTCGGCGACGAGCCCGGCGAGGCCGCGCTCGGCGTCGGTCCGCGGCGCCCGGCCCTCGCGGGCCGCCGGCTCGGGCAGCGCCCGCCGATCCAGCTTGCCGTTGGGGGTGAGCGGCAGCCGGTCGAGGCCGACGAGCACCGAGGGGACCAGGTGGTCCGGCAGGATCTCAGCGAGCCCGGCGTGCAATGCGTCGAGGTCGAGGCCGGTCTCACCCACGATGTAGCCGACCAGGCGCGGGCCCGTGCGGGCCACCACGGCCGCCTGCCGCACGCCGGGCCGGGCGGCGAGCACCGCCTCGACCTCACCGGGTTCGACCCGGAAGCCACGGATCTTGATCTGGTCGTCGGCCCTGCCCAGGAAGTCCAGGGTGCCGTCGCGGCGGCGGCGCACCCGGTCGCCGGTGCGGTAGAGCCGCGAGCCCGGCGGGCCGAAGGGGTTGGCCACGAACCGCTCGGCGGTACGGGCCGGGTCATCGAGATACCCGCGCGCCAGGCCGTCTCCGGCCAGATAGAGCTCACCGACCGGCACCTCGCGAAGCCCGGCGTCCAGCACGTACTCGACGGTGTTGGCGATCGGGACCAGCCCGCCACCGCCCTCGGCGATCAGGCTGTCCCCGGCCGCCTCCGAGCAGCCGTACAGGTTGACCAGCCGGGAGGGGACCCGCTCGGCCAGGGCGGTGGGCAGGGCCTCGCCGCTGCTCACCCACGTGGTCACCGAGCCGAACTCTCCGGTCTCCAGGAGCGCGGCCAGCAGACTCGGCACGACGGTCACCAGGTTCACCCCGTGGCCGCGGATCAGTTCGGCCAGGGCGAGCGCGTCGGTGGCGGTCTCGTCGTCCGCGACGACGACGGTGTCACCGGCGATGAGGCCGCCGAGCAGTTCGGTGCTGCCGTCGATGAAGGCCGGGGAGCTCTTGGCCACCCGCACGCCGGCCGCGGCGAGATCGGCGCCCCAGGCGAGCCGGTTGGCCAGCGCCCGCTGGGTTCCGACGACGGCCTTGGGCGTCCCGGTGGACCCCGAGGTGAAGATCACGTACGCGGGGTGGTCGGGGTGGGGCCGGTGCCGGGCGCGGGGCGGCGCGTCCAGGGGCGGCTCGTCGGCGCCGACCACCAGCAGGGGCCGGGCGACTCCGAGCATCATCTCGATCCGGGAGCGGGGATAGGTCGTGTCGATGGGCAGGTAGGCCGCACCGGTCTTGAGCACGGCGAGCAGCGCCACGACGAACTCGGCCGAGCGGGGCAGCGCGATCGCGACGATCTTCTCGGGACCCGCTCCCGCCGCGGCGAGCCGGTCGGCGAGGGCATCGGCCCGCTCGTCCAGTTCGGCGTAGTCGAGCACGGTGCCGCCGCAGACGACGGCCGTGGCGTGCGGGGTGCGCGCCACCTGTGCCTCGATCCGCTCGGCGACGGTGAGCGGGGGGAACTCCCGGACGGTGTCGGGCCTGATGACCGGGGCGCCGAGCGACGACAGGCGCCGCGCCGGGTCCTCGGTGACCCGATCGAGCAGTTCGCCGAGGTCGGCGAGCAGGCCGGTGACGGTCCCCGCGTCGAAGAGGTCGGCGGCGTAGGCGACGAACCCCTCGATCCGCTCCTCGCCCTCGGCGAAGTAGATGTCCAGGTCGAACTTGACGCCGCCGGTCTCGGGCAGGAACGGCTCGGCGCGCACGCCGGGCAGCCGCAGCCGCACGTCCTCCAGCCGCTGGTGGACGATCATCACCTGGAACAAGGGGCTGCGGGCGAGCGAGCGCTCCGGCGCGAGCCGTTCCACGACCTGCTCGAACGGCACGTCGGAGTTGGAGAACGCGGCGAGGTCGGTGTGCCGGACCCGCTCGAGCAGTTCGGTGAAGCTCGGGTCCCCCGACAGGTCGGTGCGGAGCACGACGAGGTTGACGAACACCCCGACCAGGTCCGCGAGGTCCGCGTCCGCCCGGCCCGCGATGGGCGAGCCGAGCGCGACGTCCTCGCCCGCGCCCGCCCGGTGCAGCAGCGCGGCCACGGCGGCGTGCAGGACCATGAACACGCTGGTTCCGGTCTCCAGGGCCAGCCTGCGCGCACCGGCCAGCGGCAGCTCGAACGAGGTCAGCCCGCCCCGGTGGCTCGCCTCGGCGGGCCGGGGCCGGTCGGCCGGCGGCGTGCTCTCCTCGGGTGGTTCGCGGAGCGTCCGCTCCCAGAAGGCCAGCTGGTCGGTGAAACCGGCGGTCCGGCTCTGCCAGACGGCGTAGTCGGCGTACTGCACGGGCAGCGGGGCCCAGTCGGGCGCGGTGCCCGCGCCGCGGGCGGTGTAGGCGCGGGACAGGTCGGCGAGCAGCGGCGTGAACGACCACTCGTCGGCGGCGGCGTGGTGCTGGAGCACGACCAGGACGGACTCCTCGGCGGAGACACGCAGCAGGGTCGCCCGGATCGGCAGGTCGGCGCCGAGGTCGAAGACGTGCGAGGCGGCCCGCGCCTCGGCGGCCCGCAGCCGCGCCTCGGTCCAGCCGCGCGCGTCCACCACGTCGAACACGATCCCGCCGGCCTCGCCGGCCTCGCCGACCTCTACGACACGCTGGACCGGCAACCCGTCGGGGCCCTCCACCAGCAGGGTGCGCAGCGCCTCGTGCCGCGCCACGACGTCGCCGAACGCGGCACGCAGCGCGTCGACGTCGACCGGGCCGTGCAGGCGCAGGCCGAGCGGGAGCGCGTCGGCGGCCGAGGGGCCGCGCAGCCGCTCCTCGAACCAGAAGCCGCGCTGGGCCGCCGAGGCGGGGACGACCTCGGGTCTGGTCACGTCGCGCACCCTCGGCCGGGTGCCCCGCACCAGCCTGGGCGCCAGCGTGGCGACGGTGGGCGCCTCGAAGACGTCGGCGATGGTGAGCTCGGCGTCGAGCGTGGCGCGCACCCGGCCGGCGAGGCGGGTGGCCAGCAGGGAGTGGCCGCCCAGCGCGAAGAAGTCGTCGTCGATCCCCACGTCGATTCCCAGCGTGTCCAGGCCGAGCGTCTCGGCGAAGACCGCGCAGAGCGCCGCCTCGCGGTCGTCGCGCGGCCCCCGGCTCGACACCTGTACCTCGGGTGCGGGCAACGCGGTCCGGTCGAGCTTGCCGTTGACGGTCCGCGGCAGTTCCTCAAGGGTGACCACCGCACCGGGCAGCATGTATTCGGGCAGCACTCCGGCCGCGGCGGCCCGCAGGTCCGCCTCCCGGAAGCCGGGGCGCGGCACGACGTAGGCGACGAGTCTCCGCTCGCCCGGCCTGTCCTCGCGGACCACGACCGCGACCCGCGCGACACCGGGGTGGGCGGCGAGCACGGCCTGCACCTCGTCGGGCTCGATCCGGAATCCGCGGATCTTCACCTGGTCGTCGCCGCGCCCCAGGTACTCCAGCGACCCGTCGCGGCTCCAGCGGGCCAGGTCCCCGGTGCGGTACATGCGCTCGCCCGGCGGGCCGAAGGGGTCGGCGACGAAGCGTTCCGCGGTCAGCCCCGGACGGCCGGCGTAGCCGCGGGCCAGCTGCTCGCCCGCGAGGTAGAGCTCCCCGGGGACGCCGACCGGCGCGGGACGCAGCGCGGGGTCCAGGACGTACGCGCGGGTGTTGGGGAACGGGCGGCCGATCCCGGTCGCCGGCAGGTCGGCGGAGGTCGCCCAGACCGTCGCCTCGGTCGGCCCGTACACGTTGACCGCCGACGCCGCCACCGAGTGGAGGGTCCCGGCGAGCGCGGCCGGCAGGGCCTCGCCGCCGACGAGCACCCGCAGCCCGGCCAGGGCGGCCGGCTCCAGCGAGCCCAGCAGCGAAGGGGTGCCCTGGACGATGGTCGCCCCGGCGAGCAGGCCGCCCAGCGCCGCGGGGTCGCGCACGGTCTCACGTCCGGCCAGCACGACGGTCGCGCCGCTGATCAGCGGTACGTACAGCTCCAGCGCCGCGATGTCGAAGGCGATCGTGGTCACCGCGACGAGCCGGTCCGCCGCGCCCAGGGCCAGGCGCTCCCGCATCGTGAGCAGGAACGCGGTGAGCGCGGAGTGCGGGATCGCCACACCCTTGGGGCGGCCGGTCGAGCCCGAGGTGTAGATGACGTACGCCAGGTCGCCGCCTCGGGCCGGATGTGACGGCTCGGGCTCGGGCAGGGGTCCGGACGGTGTCAGCACGGCGGTTCCCTCCGGGAGGAGGGCGGCGGTCTCCGGAGTCGCGATCACGCAGAGCGGGTCCGCGTCCTGGATCATGTAGGCCAGCCGGTCGGCCGGGTGCTCGGTGTCCAGCGGCAGGTAGGCGGCGCCGGACTTCAGCACGGCCAGCAGCGCGACCACCAGGTCCGGGGTACGGGGCAGGGCCAGCGCGACGACCCGGTCGGGTCCCGCGCCGCGCTCGCGCAGCAGCCGGGCGAGACCCGAGGCCCGCCGGTCCAGCTCCGCGTAGGTGAGCGTGCCCGGCTCACCGTCGCCCCCGCCTGCGACGGCGACCGCGTCCGGGGTGCGCGCGACCTGCTCCTCGAACAGGGAGGTCACCGTCGCGTCCTGGACGGGACACCCGGTGTCGTTCCACTCCGCCAGCAGGGCCAGTTCGTCCGCGGCGAGCAGCTCCAGGTCGGCGATCCGCAGGTCCGGGCGGCTCAGCGCGCTCTCAAGCAGCGTCTCCAGGTGGGCCAGGAGCGCGTCGACGCGCTCGTCGTCGAACAGCTCGCGCCGGAAGGTGGCCTCGACGGTCATGCCCTGTGGCCTGACGAACGCCTCAAGCGACAGGTCGAAGTGAGTGGTGCCGTTGTGGATGTGCGTCCAGCTCGTGGTGACGCCCGGCAGGTCCAGCTCGCCGATCTCCTGGGTGAGGAACAGCAGCATGGTGTCGAAGAACGGCGACCTGCCGCGCTGCCGTGCGGGCCGCAGCTCCTGGACGATCGTGTCGTACGGCAGCGTCCGGTGGGCGAACCCCTCGGTGCAGGTGTCGCGGACCCGGTGCAGGACCTCGCGGAAGGTGGGCGCGCCGGACAGGTCGGTGCGGAGCACGAGGGTGTTGCCGAAGTTTCCGGCCAGCCGCTCGATCTCGGTGTGCTCGCGGTTCATGACCGCCGAGCCGATCGCGATGTCGACGGCGCCGGTGTAGCGGTGCAGCAGCACCGCGTGGGCGGCGAGCATCACCATGTACGGGGTGACGTTCTCAGCGGCGGCGAGCCTCCGCATCCCCTCGGTGACCGTGTCGTCGAAACGACGCGCCCGGCGTCCGCCCCGTTCGGAGGCGGTCGCGCCGCGCGGGCGGTCGGCGGGCAGGTCGAGGGGCGCGGGCGGCGGGTCGAGGCGCCGCCGCCAGTAGTCCATCTCCTTGGCGGAGCGCGGGCGGCCCTGCTCCCAGGCGGCGAAGTCCGGATACTGGACGGTCAGCGTGGGAAGGCCGTCTGGCTCCCCCAGGACGGCGGCCCGGTACAGCGCCGACAGGTCGCGCGAGAGCGAACCCCAGGTCATGCCGTCCCAGGCGATGTGGTGCACGACCAGGACGAGGGCGTACCTCCGTGCGCCGAGCCGGAGCAGTTCCAGCCGGATCGGCCTCTCGGCGCGCAGGTCGAAGGGGAGCGCCGCGAGTCGCCCGGCGCGTGCCTCGGCGTCGGCGCAGTCGCGCACCGGAAGGTCGAGGGAGTCGTCGGCCAGGACGTGCTGCACCGGCCCGTTCTCGTCCCGGTCGTCGTAGACGGTGCGCAGCACCGCGTGGCGGCGGATGAGGGCGCGCAGCGCCTCGCGCAGCGCCTCCGGGTCGAGCTCACCCGACATGTGCACCAGCAGGCAGACGTTGTAGGCCGGGCTGGCGGGAAACGTCCGGTGGTGCAGCCACATGCTCTGCTGCGCGTAGGACAGCGGTGCGGGGCCGCCGGACCCGCGTGGCACGATCCTGTCCCTGCCTGGGCTGAGCCCCGCCTCGGCCATCATCCGCCGCATCAGTTCGCGCCGCCGTGCGACGTCCTGCTGTTCCCGCACGCTCAACTCTTTCTTTGTGGGTCCGGGGCCAGGCGATCACCCCGCCTGAAGGTTAGGTTAGCCTTGCCTATTAAATCGGCACAAGGTTAGCCTTGCCTAAATTGATCGGATTTTCCGGTCCCTCAGAGGGGTGGGTCTTGTGTCCTTTGGCATCGGTACGGATGAGGTGCGCACGGAGGTGGTCGTCGACAGCCCGGTCGATCCACTGCACCTGGTCACCCGCCTGGCCGGCTCAGGGCTGTTCGACGACTACATCGTGTACGAAAGACCTGGCCTGTGGACCTTCGCGGGCGGGGTGTCGGGCGAGGTGATCCTCGACCCCGGAGTCGTGCGCAGCCGCTGGCCGGACGGGCCCTCCGTGGAAGAGCCGTGGTCGGGCCGGCCGGCCGCGGCGCTGGAGGCGGTGTTCGGCGCGGCCCCCTGGCCGGCCTGGAACGCCTACGGCTGGATCGCGTTCGAGTTCGCCGCGAGCGTCCCGGCGGGCCGGCTCGCCCACCTGATCGTGCCGCGCACCGAGGTGCGCGTCGAGGCGGGACGCGCGCTGGTGGTGAGCGCCGACGCCGGCGAGGCCGATCGGGTCGCCAGGCTGCTGTCCGCCCCAGGCCCGTCCCGGATCGCGGCACCGTCGCCGGTCGACGTGCGCTCCGGCGGCGACCACTACCGGTCGCGGGTCGCGCAGGCGGTCTCCGAGATCGCCGCCGGGCTCTACCAGAAGGTCATCGTCTCCCGCCGGCTGCCGATCCCGTTCCCCGTCGACGTCGTCGCGACGTACGTGTGCGGTCGTGTCGCCAACACCCCGGCCCGCTCGTTCCTCCTCGACCTGGACGGCTTCCAGGCCACCGGGTTCAGCCCCGAGGTGCTGGCGAGCGTCGACGGGCACGGCACGGTCACGACCCAGCCACTGGCCGGCACGCGGGCCTTCGGCCGGGGGGAGAGCACGGACTCGCTGACCCGCCACGAGCTGGAGAGCGACCCCAAGGAGATCTTCGAGCACGCGGTCTCGGTACGCACCTCGCAGCAGGAGCTGTATCGGGTGTGCGCGACCGACACGGTCCGGGTCACCGGCTTCATGGCGGTGAAGGAACGCGGCAGCGTGCAGCACCTGGGCTCCAGTGTCAGCGGCGAGCTGGCACCCGGCCGCACCTGCTGGGACGCGCTCGACGCGCTGTTTCCCGGCGTGACCGCCTCCGGCATCCCCAAGCCGGAGGCGATCGACGCGATCACCCGGCTGGAGGAGCGGCGCGGGCTCTACTCCGGGGCCGTCCTGACCGTCTCGCGGGACGGGTCGATGGACGCCGCCCTGGTGCTGCGCGCCCTCTACGCCGAGAACGGCCGGGCATGGCTGCGGGCCGGCGCCGGCATCGTGTCCGCTTCGACGCCCGAGCGCGAGTACGAGGAGACCTGCGAGAAGCTCTCCAGCATCGCCCCGTACGTGGTCGCGCGCGGGTGAGCGACGCCCCTGCCGTGCGCGCGAGGGCGCTTTCCCCAGGTCGCGAGGGCAGGGGCGCCACACGCACGAGACGCCCGCTTCCCCGGCGTCTCGTGCGTGCGGCGCTCAGCGCAGACCCGCGGCGAGTTCCTTCTTGCTGACCTTGCCGACCGGGGTGCGGGGGAAGGCGTCGACCAGCTCGACACGGTCGGGCCACTTGTATCCCGCCACGCCGCGTTCCTTCAGGAACTGCTTGACCTCCCGCAGCGTCGGCGCCTGGTCCCGCACGATCAGGAAGGCACAGGTGCGCTCCCCCATCACCGGGTCCGGCATACCGACCACGGCGGCGTCGTGCACCGCGGGATGGGCCAGCAGGTGGTTCTCCAGTTCCTCGGCCGAGATCTTGTCACCGCCCCGGTTGATCTGGTCCTTGACCCTGCCCTCCACGACGAGATGGCCTGAGGGGAGCACCCGCACCAGATCTCCGCTCCGGTAGAAACCGTCGGGGGTGAAGGAGCGCGCGTTGTGCTCGGGCGCGCGGTAGTAGCCGCGCAGGGTGTAGGGACCGCGGGTGAGCAACTCGCCGACCTCGCCGGGGGCGACCTCCACGTCGCCGGAGTCGACCACCAGGATCTCGTCGGCCGGCGACAGCGGCCTGCCCTGCGTGGTGTCGACCAGCTCCCGGGGATCGTCCAGGCGGGTGAAGTTGAGCAGTCCCTCGGCCATCCCCAGCACCTGCTGCACCGCACAGCCCAGCACGCCGGGGACCTGCGCGGCCCGCTCGGCCGCGAACTTGGCACCGCCGACCTGCAGCAGCTCCAGCGACGACAGGTCCTCCCGCGACCAGGACGCCGCCTCCAGCCAGAGCAGCGCGATGGGCGGCACCACCGCGCACACGGTCGCCCTCTCCCGTTCGATGAGCGGGAACGCCTCGTCGGGCGCCCCGGAGGGGGCCAGCACGACCGTGCCGCCCTTGGCGAACACCCCGAGGACGCCCGGGCAGGCGAGCGCGAAGTTGTGCGCGACCGGGAGCACCACGAGGTAGACGGTCTCGGAGGTGAAGCCGCAGACCTCGGCGCTGGCCTCCAGGTTGTAGACGTAGTCGCGGTGGGTGCGCGGGATGAGCTTCGGAAGCCCGGTGGTGCCGCCGGAGAGCAGGAACACCCCCACGTCGGCGGGGTCGGGGCGCTCGTCGGACATGTCCGTCTCCGCGCCGGTGTCGAGGTCGGCCAGCGCGCGGAACTCCTGGGCGTCCCCGTCCACCACGACATGCTCCACCGCCAGCGAACGGGCCAGGTCTCGGTAGTCGAACCCGCCGTGAGCGTCGGGGATGACGTACGCCCTGGCCTCGCTCAGCTCGCACAGGTAGCCGATCTCGCTCCCCCGGTGCGCGGGCAGGGCCAGCACCGGGGCGGCGCCGATCCTCACCAGAGCGAGGAAGACGACGACGAAGGAGGCGGTGTTGGGCAGCTGCACCACGACGCGGTCACCCCGCCGGATGCCCAGCCGCGCGAAGCCTGCGGCGGTGCGGCCGGCCCGGCGGTCCAGCTCGGCGTAGGTCAGCCGCTCCTCCCCGGCCACGAGCGCGGTCCGCTCGGGGTCGCCCCCGCTCAGCACGTCGCCGAGCAGCCGGTCGCTCCAGTATCCCTCGGCCTGGTAGCGCACCGCGAACTCCTCGGGCCACGGAGTGAACCCCTCCATCGGTCACCGCCCCGCGATCTGGGCCGCCGCACCGGCGACCGGCTCGGCCGGATCGGAGCCGAGCGCGACGACGCGGTTGGCGCCGTCCACGTGGACGACCTTGGGCCGGTGCGCCTCCACCTCCGCGGCGTCGAACGTCCCGTACGAGATGATGATGACCAGGTGCCCCGGATGAACCAGGTGGGCGGCCGCGCCGTTGACACCGATGACCCCGCTGCCGGCCTCACCGGTGATCGCGTAGGTGACGAGACGGGCGCCGTTGTCGATGTCGACGACGTGGACCTGCTCACCCTCGACGATGTCGGCGGCGGCCATCAGCTCGGCGTCGATCGTCAGGGAACCCACGTAGTGCAGGTCCGCCTGGGTCACGGTGGCACGGTGGATCTTTCCATTCATAAGGACCCGCTGCACTGCTCTGTCCTCTTTCCCGAAGGTCAACTAAGGTTAGGCTCACCTTACTGATTTCGCCCGCCAAGGAGAAGCCCGAAGATGCTGCGCCGTCTGGCCATGGACGTCAGCCCGCTGAGAACCAGCAGGGCCTTTCGCGACGTGTTCGTCGCACGCACCGTGTCGGTCTTCGGCATCGGCATGCTCCTGGTCGCGGTGCCCGTACAGGTCTACGCGATGACCGGATCGACGGTACATGTCGGCGCCGTCTCCTCCGCCGAGGGGTTCGCCCTGCTCGCCGGGTTCCTGTGGGGCGGGGTGCTGGCCGACCGGCAGGACCGGCGCCGGTTGATGCTCCTGGCGCGCGGCACGGCCGGGCTGGGCTTCGCGCTGCTGGCGTTGAACGCCTTCCTGCCCTCCCCCTCACTGGCCGCGATCTACGTGCTCGCGGCCTGGGACGGGCTGGCGACCGGCGTCAGCGTCACCGCGCTGCTGGCCGCGACCCCCGCCCTGGTCCCCCCGGACAAGCTCGTCGCGGCGGGCGCGCTCAACGCGCTGACCGTACGACTCGGCTCGATGATCTCTCCCGCGCTCGGCGGCCTGACCATCTCGGCGTTCGGCGTCGGCTGGAACTACGCGGCCGCGGCCTTCGGCACCCTGGTCACCCTCGGCCTGCTGACGAGGCTCCCCGCCCTGAGACCGGCCGTCGTGGTCACCGAGAACCCGTTGAGGGCGATCGGCTCCGGACTGCGGTTCGTGGCCACCCACCGCGTCGTCGGCTCGCTCATGCTGCTCGGCCTGCTGTTCATGGTGGCGGGCGGCATTCCGGTGCTCATGCCCGCGTTCGCGACCCTGCAGCTGGGCGGTGGTCCCGCCACGATCGGCCTGCTCTACACCGCGCCGGCCTGCGGCGCGGTGCTCGGCTCGATCACCAGCGGGTGGGTCGTGCACTCGCGCGCACCTGGCAGGGCGCTGCTCGTCGCGTCGGTCTGCGGCTTCGTGCTCCTCGCCTGCCTCGGGCTGGCCCGGCATCCCGCGCTCGCCGTCGCGATCCTCTTCGGGTACGGCTTCGTCGCGTCCATCGAGGAGATCATCCGCTACGGCCTCATCCAGGCGCACACCCCCGACGGTTACCTCGGCCGGGTGAACGCCCTGTGGGCCGCCCAGGAGACCGGCGGCGAGGCCGTCGGCGCGCTCGGCGCGGGCGCGCTCGGCCGTTACCTGGCCCCCGGTGCCGCGATCGTCGTGTACGGAACGGCCAGCGCCGCGCTGGCGCTGGCCCTGGCCCTCACGCTCACCGGCCTGCGCGGCGCGACCCTGGAGACCGAATCTCAGGACGCCTAGCCGCGCCGCCCGTGCCCGGGCGCGCGTGCGGTGGCTCATCGCGTCGACAGCAGCCAGATCAGGTAGACGCCGCCCAGCACGCCGGTGACCACACCGACCGGCACCGCGACCGGCAGGTGCAGTGTCACCAGGTCACTGAAGACGAGCAGCGCCGCGCCCATCAGCGCGGCCGGCACGAGCTGCGTACCTGGCCTGCGGGTGAGCCCGCGCGCCAGCTGCGGCGCGGCCAGCGCGACGAACGGGACCGGCCCCACCGCCGCGGTCGCCACCGCCACCAGTCCCACCCCGATCACCACGAGCGCGGCCCGCGTCCGCTGGACCGGCACGCCGAGCGCCCGGGCCGCGTCGTCTCCGAGCTCGCCCATGCGCAGCCGGCCCCCGAAGGCCAGCGCGACCGGTACGAGCACCGCCATGGCCAGGGCGAGTGGCCAGGCGTGCTGCCAGCCCCTGCCGTTCAGGCTGCCGGTGAGCCAGAATGCCGCCTCGTACGCCTCGCGCAACTCCGCGCGGGTGACGAGGTAGGCGTTGAACGCCTCAAGCATCGCGGCCGCGGCGACCCCGACCAGGACCAGCCGGTAGCCGTGCACCCCGCCCCGGTAGGCGACCAGATAGACGGCGAGCGCGGTCAGCACCGCGCCGAGGACGGAACTGGCCGCGATGGCGACGGCGCCACCGCCGATGACCAGGATCTGCAACAGCGCGCCGGTGGCCGACCCCGTGGTGAACCCGATGATGTCGGGGCTGCCCAGCGGGTTGCGCGTGACGCTCTGGAAGACGGCCCCGCTCAAGCCGAGTGCCGCGCCGGCGAGCAGGCCGGTGAACACCCTGGGCAGGCGCAACGTGAGCACGATGAACTCCGTGGCCCGGTCCCCCTGCCCGGTCAGCGCTCCCACCACCTCGGCGGCGGAGATGGGGAAGTCACCGCTGCCGACCACCGACACGGCCGCCCCCAGCGTGACGGCCACCAGTGCGACGCACACCACGACGACGCGCGGCTCCCACCGCAGGGACATCGTCCCGACGCGCAGGACACGACTCGTGCTCACAGTTGGGGAACCCTTCCGCGACGGACCATCAGCGCCAGGAGGGGGGCGCCCAGGAACGCGGTGACGATGCCCGTCTCCAGCTCGCCGGGCGCCGCGACCACGCGCCCGGCGACGTCGGCGGCGAGCAGCAGCACCGGCGCCAGCAGCAGCGAGTACGACAGCACCCAGCGCTGGTCGGGACCGACCAGCGCCCGGACCACGAAGGGCACCGCCAGCCCGATGAACGCGATCGGCCCCACCGCCGCCGTGGCGGCACCGCACAGCACCACGACCGCCAGCGCCCCCAGCGCACGGGTCAGGCCGGGCCGGGCGCCCAGCGCCCGCCCCGTGTCCTCCCCCAGGGCCAGGGCATTGAGCGGTCGCGCCAGGCAGAGCGCCAGCACCGTTCCCGCCAGCAGGAACGGGCCGATCCGCATGAAGACGGCGAGGTCACGCCCGGACAGCGAACCCACCTGCCAGAAACGGAAGCCGTTGAAACTGCGCGGGCTGAGCAGCATCATCCCCGCCGACAGGGAGCTGAACACCGCGTTGATCCCGGCGCCCGCCAGGACCAGCCGCGCGGGTGTGGCGCCTGAACGGCCACGCGACCCGATCAGGTAGACCAGCAGCGCGGCTCCGGCCGCCCCGAGGAACGCCGCCCACACGTAGACGAGGACATCGTCCACCCGGAACAGGCCGATCACCGCCACCACCGCCACCGCGGCGCCGCCGTTGACACCGAGCAGGCCGGGTTCGGCCAGGGGGTTGCGGGTCAGCGCCTGCATGAGCGCGCCCGCCAGTCCCAGCGCCGCCCCGACGGCGACCCCCAGCAGCGTGCGCGGCAGCCGCAACTCCTGGATGATCAGTGCATTCTCCGAGCCGTCCGGGGAGAACACCCCGGCCAGGGCCTGGTCGGGCGGGATCTGCTTGGCACCGATCACGATGCCGGCCAGCACGGCGAGCAGCAGCAGGCCGCCCAGCAGGCACAGACCGGCCAGCCGTTTGGCAAGGTACGCGCTCTTTACGGGAGGAGGCACGCGATTAAAGTTAGCCTAACCTAACCCAGGTGGCGAGGGGAAGATCTGGCCCCGGGGGCTCGGCCCGTGACCCGCGAGGTCGTACGGCGACGACTGGAGGCGCTGACGGACCAGGAGCGGCACATCCTGGAACTCATCGGCGAGGGTCTGACCGACCGGCAGATCGGCGAGCGGATGCACCTGGCCGAGAAGACCGTCAAGAACCACGTCTCCAACATGCTGTCCAAGCTCAGCATGGAGCGCCGCACCCAGGCGGCGGCCCTGTCAGCGCGACCGAAGTCCCACCGGCATCGGGCGGATCGCCACCACTCCGGTCGCGCGGGACGCTCCACCCCGGCCGGGTGCCACCCCGTTCCGGTGTCTCGGTGACGAAGGACCCGCCGTGCGGGTTACCGGACGACCGCGAGGAGAGTGGTCGCGGCCGAGGTCAGGCCGAGGTCGCCGTGCGTGCCCGAGCGTCGTCGCGCCTCCTCGACGGTGATTCCCCGACTGGCGAGACGCCAGAGCACATCCTGATCCATCGTGACATGCGCGACGGGTTCGTCCACCGTGTCGCCAGGAGCCATGTGCCATCGACCGGCCTGTCGTGCGACAAACCAGACACCGCCTGCCGAGCCGGTGACGTCGAATCGCATGACCGTGCCCTCGGGGCGGGTCTCGGCCCGCAGGGTGTGGGGCAGCGCGCGCAGGAACGTGTCGATGACGGGACCCAGCAGATCCGGGTCACCGGCGCCCGGACGGGAGACGGCATCGCGTATCTGCTGCTGGTGGACCCAGAACTCCGTGTATTCGCGGGCGATGTCGAGCCAGGCGGGACTGGTCAGATCGGTGGCGGCCCAGGACACGTCCAGATCGGCGGGGGCGTCCAGGTCGCGGACCGACCACAGGGCGTCGAGCTCGGGGCCCAGATGGGCCAGCAGCTCGATCATCACCTGTGGGCTGCATTGACGAAACGCCCGGACGAACTCCTCGTTGACACGTGCCAGGTAGGCGGGCAACGTCTCATCGTCGGCGAAAACGGCGCCGCGGTACCCGTCCCGACCGCCCGAGAGCCGACGCAGGTAGTCGTTGAGGACGTGTCCGACGATGTCATGAACATTCCACCCCGGGCAGACCGTCGGCCGCTCCCAGTCCTGCGGATCCAGTGATCCGAGCAGGTCGAGCAGCGCGCGACGTTCGCGTGGGAACAGGGGCCGGGTGTCGATCACGGGACCGAAGATCGTCATGCCGTGACAGTAAACCGCCTCGGCACGACACCTGGCCACAGGTTTTCGTGCCGAGGGCTTCACGACACCACGGGTGGGGCGCGTGCCGGATGTCGGCTGCCGCGCCGTGAACGGCCTCAGGGGATGCGGAGGAACGTGACGCGTTCGGCGGTTTCGATCATCTGGCGGGCGAAGGCGGCCGAGTCGAAGACGGAGGGAGACCCCCTCAGGGTCTCCGCCATCGCGTTCGTCAGGGCCGTAACGGGCACCGTTCTGGACGCGCCGAGCGTCTGCGGCGGGATCGACGGGCCCGGTGAGCCGTCGGCGGCGCGCAGGGTCTTACCGAACCGGCCCGCGGCCGGGCCTTCGGCCGGCGGCTCCACGCCGAAGTGCTGCTCCTCGGGAGGCCGGCGCAGGTCGAAACGGCCCAGTACACCTTTGAACAGGCAGAGCAGGACCGTCGGCGACAGCCGTTCGAGCCGCAGCAACGGCAGCGGCTCGCTCTCGTCGGCCGAGGCGTACCCGTCGATGAGCAACCCCGGATAGCCCGACACGAGGTCGGAACGGATCAGCGCCCCGGTGATCTTCGAGGTGTCCACCGGTGGTGGCCTCAGCCGGTCCCGGTCGGCGTCGGCCCTGGTGACCCGGCCGACGCTCGTCGCCCCGTCCAGCAGATGGGCGATCCAGCGCGGGTCGAGCTGGAGGAAGCGGATCGTCTCGACGGGCAGCAGTCGCTCGTCCGGCACGAGGTAGCGGTAGGGCACCCCGCGCAACCGCGCGAGGTCGTCGAGGAAGACCTTCACGTCGTCCGGCATCGTGTCGTCGATGCCGGTGATCTCCAGCGGGTGGCCGGACGGCTCGTCGCGCCCTTCCGCCATGGCGCGGCGCCGCTTCCAGGTGTAGACGCTTCTCGCCACCGCTGCGTGCTGGAGCGTGAGCAGCCGTCCGAGCTGCCACGCCGCGGCGTAGCCGATGTCGAGCATCCCGGTCGACGGGTGGTAGCGCAACAGCTCGTCCGGTGTGCGGACGCCGAAGCGCGTGTCGGCGGAGGAGTCGCCGGTGACGAACGGCCCCCGGTACCACGACGCCGTCCGCCCGCCCTGCCGCAGCGTGTGCGCGACGGGCACGTACCCCTGGCGCAGGAACGGCTCGGCCGCCGGCTCCCCGCTGTCGGGCAGCCGGAAGGGCCGTCCCCCATGGGCCAGCGCCCGGACCAGGTAGGGGAAGGTGAACTCCTTCGCCACGCAGGAGAACCGCCAGCCGGCCAGCGTCACCAGGCGCACCAGCGCGCCGGGCGCGTCGGGCCCCGCGCCGAACCCCGAGGCGCCGTAGCGTCCCTCGATCGAGACCAGGTGGACGGTGGAGGAGACCCCCGGTGCGGGAAGCCGGTTGGCGATGACGACCGCGGTCTCCTCATCGGCCCGGCGGACGTGCGCGAGCCGTTCCAGGTCGTTCAGGCTCGGCATGATCGAGACCAGCAGGGAGCGCGGCACGTCGATCACGTTCACCGGGTCGGCCCCGTTCTGTCCCCGCTCCAGGGTCGGTGCCGGAATGTAGGCCCCTCCCGAGGCGAGCATCCCAAGCGTGACGGTCTTCTGTATCGGTTCCTCGTCCCCGCTGAACACCAGCAGGGCGAGCCAGGGCGGCGCCGTCGCCGACACCCCGGTCTGCGCCGTCGCGCTCCGTTCCCACGGCAGCGTCGCCCGGTCGAGCACCACGTGGGGCAGCACGGTGGAGTGCTCGCCGAGGCTCCCGTTCGGCGGGAACACCGACCGCACCGTCCCGGGCGTCAGCGTGAACCGGTCCCCGGACACGCTGAACGTCCGGGTCGTCTCGAAGGTGGTGGGATCCACCCCGGCCGCCGGAGCGACGCTCCTCAGGTCCTGCGTGGCCCTGATCGTGTAGTCGCCCAGCGGCAGGGACGGCCGCCGGTACGCCAGGAAGGTCAGGTCGTCAGCCATGCGAGCCCACCTCCGGGGCCTGGAGGAAATCGGTCGCGGTCAGCCCGTTCAGGTCGATCCGCAGGCCCGGCAGCAGCTTGCCCGCGATGGCCGATCGGGCCCGCGCCCCGGCCGCCAGGTCCAGCCTCTGGTCGGAGGCCCGGGTGAACGCCGGCAGCTCCGTCCAGGAGAAGGCCGGGTCGCTGGACAGGGACGTGGCCGCCCTCAGCCTCGACAACGGAAGGATCTGGGTCGTCGCCGGTTCCCGCGGAGGGTTCGGCCGGATCACGTACCCGGCGAGCAGGTCGTCGCGCAGCGCCGGCCTGCCCAGCGACGGGGTGAGCCGGTCGCCCCACAGCGCGGCGGGCAGGCTCTTGCCGACCGGCTCGAACCGGAAGGCGGAGTTCACCGTGTCCCCGCCACGGGTGATCTTGATCGTCTGGACCGAGGTGAACGTGCCGGGGGCGGCCCCCACCGGCGCGATCCCGAACGGCTCGGCCCCGGTGCCCTCCAGCGCGGTCCCCGCGGACATGGCCGAGGTGGCGGGCACGGCCGAGTCGACGAGCAGTTCCAGGCCGGCCGGGTCGACCGCGCCCAGGTAGGTACCCGAGGAGTCCTTCGGCGAGCCGCCGCGCAACACGACCGTGACGACGTCGGCGTCCGCCGGCAGCTGCGCCGTCCTGAACCGGCCCCACGGAACGGGCCGCGCCGACGCGCCGGACGAGGACCCGAACGAGATGGTGAACGAGATGACGTCCAGGTCGATCGTGGCCGTGCCGCCGAACTCCGGCCCCCAGAACCGCACGTCGGTACCGACGTGCGCGGTGATCGTGTGGGTGCCCAGGAATTCGAACGTGTAGGAGGCCCCGACGCCGATGCGCAGCCCGGCCTCGTAGTGGTAGGGCTGCCAGGCGATGAGGAAGTCCATCGCCGCGTCGAACCAGGCCCGCAGCGACCCGTCCTCGTAGACGGCGCTGAGCGCGGCCCCCGCCATCAGCGCGCCGGGGGTGAGGGCGTAGTAGGCCGAGCCCTTCATGCTGAGCTGCGGCGTGACCTGCCAGGAGAATCCCAGCCGCGGGACGGCCGGGTAGTGGTCGGGCACACCGAAGTGCGGATGGTAACCGCCGACGCTGAGCACGAAGTCGCCCCGGTGCTCGTCGCCGAACCAGGTGACGAACGCGAACCCGCCCGTCAGGCGGCACGCTCGCGACAGCAGGTAGGAGTTGGACGTGAGCTGCGCCTGCAGCGAGAAGTACCCGTCGTCCGGCGCGAACCTCGCCCTCAGCGCGAGCTGGATCTCGGCGACGGGCGTGACCCCCGCCTGCGCCGCGTCCGCCACCGGCAGGACCAGGGTGGACAGGCCGAGCACGTTCATCTCGAAGCGGTGCCCGAACTGGGCCGTCACCAGCAGGAACGAGTCGATCATCTTGAACGAGGTGAAGTGGACGCCCGCCGCGAGGAAGAGGTCGCCGGGCGAGGGCGGCAGGTCGTCCTCCAGACGGGCCAGCTCGGTCGCCAGGGTGCCCGGTACGACCGCGCCGACGGCCTCGGCCACCAGCGGGAAGTCGGCGATCCTCTCGACGGGCGGTGCGACGATCCTCCGGTTGTAGCCGAACCCGGCCGCGATCCCCTCGACGAAGAAGAACGCGGGTCCTCCGACCGGGTAGTCCAGGAAGGCGTACACGAACAGTGACGGCCCCTCGGGCAGTTGCATGTAGGAGCCGAGCGCGCCGACGGTGAACGTCTCGGTGCCGATGACGGCCTTGCCGCTGTAGGCGGGCAGGTTCCTGCCCTCGTACGTCACGGTGTTCGCCAGGAACGCCCCGCTCACCGTGACCGGCCCGCCGGTGTAGGAGACGCCGAGCCCGGCCAGGTCGAACACCGGCGGGGCGGTCGGGTCGGCCAGCGACACCACCGCCGACAGCCCGTCGCAGGCCAGTGTGAGCCCACCCGCCGAGATCGACGCGTCCACCAGCACGGCCAGCCGCGCTGGCCGGTCCGGCACGTGCTCGTAGGCCAGCCCCACCCGTTCGACGTGGACCGGCCCGAAGTCGGCCTGCGCCCTGTACCACAGCACGTCGTCGGCGGTCTTGGCCTGCGTGGGCGTCACCTGGGCGGGCGTGCCGACGGGCAGCGTGACGGCCCGCTCCAGCGGACCGAGCCGCAGGTGTCCGCTGAAGGCGAACCCCTTCGGATACTCCTCGGCCTCCAGCCGCGCCACGTCCGGCGGCAGGATCGCGTTCAGCGCGGTGACCTGCTCGGAGGTGAGCGTCCCGGTGGTGGCCACGATGCGCAGCGGATCGAACCCGACGACCTGGTCCCCGGTCAGGCGCGGCCCGACGACGGGCAGCTTGGACAGATCCACCTTGGCCGTGAGGTCGACCTCGAAGACGTGGGTGTCGCCCTCGACGGCGAGCAGCGCGTCGTCGACGCCCACCACGATGTCCTCCGGGATGTCCACCGCCGCCGAGGGCGCCAGCGCCGCGACGAGTTCCCTGACCGTGGGCGCGGCGCCGCCCCGCCGGTAGGTGGCCGCGAACCGGTTCGCGCCTGCCTGCCGCGCGAAGTGCACCCCGAAGTCCAACGCCAGGCCGGGCCTCACCAGGACCGCGATCATCCCGTCGTACGTGCCCGCCGACGTGTCGATCGCGACGGTCAGGTCCACCTCGGTCGTGTCGATCGGGAAGCGCATGCCGGCGGTGAAGAGGAACCGCGCGGTCTTCGTCGCGAAGGAGGCCGCCAGGTCGTGCACGGTGAGCCCGGCCAGCGGTGCGGGCAGCGGCGGCGCGCCGAACCGCGCCGACAGCGAGCCGATCATCTCACCGATCGGCAGTCGCCGCCCCGGCCTGCTGCCGCCCTCGAACCTCCAGCCCTCGGCGGCGTCGTAGGTCGCCGAGACGTACACCCCGACGGTGGAGACCAGCAGCGCCGCCGAGGAGGCGAACGTGACGTCGTCGTCGATGTCGAAGGCGAACCTCAGGTCCTCCAGCATCACGCCTTCGGCGATCCTCCACTGCCCGTCCACCTCGAGCACCGCCGAGACGGTCAGCGGGTTCGTCCCCGAGGGGAGCACCGCCGACAGGTCGAAGTGCTCGACCTTGAGGTCGGGCAGGTGGGTCGCGTCGGTCTCGTTCGTGAACTCCCGCCAGACTTCGCGGATGCTCAGCGGCGGGTCGCCCTCGCGCAGGGCGCCGCCGAGCGCGAGGGAGTCGCCGAGCCCCGCGCTGATCTCCAGGGTGCCGTGCTCACCGATCCCGAACAGGCCCGCCAGCCCGACGGTGACGCGGGCCTCGCCGAGCGGGTCGTCCACCCGGAAGGTGAGGTCCAGGGCCTGCACGACGAAAAGGCCGAGATCCCACTCGTGCGACGTCTGCAGGGTGAGCGAGACGTGGGAGATCATCCGGGTGGCCTTCGGCGTGAGGCGGACGGTGAGGTCACGGGGCACCACCGGGGCGGTGACCTCGACGTCGAACGGGATGTCCAGCGAGCCCTGCCCGAGGAAGGCGGCGATCTCCTCGAAGGCGGCCTCGCCCAGCTCTCCGAGATCGGCCTTGAACACGAGGCTCTCGCCCCAGCCGAAGATGTCGGCACCGATGAGCACCTGGTGCGTCGTGCCCGACGCGGTGAACGGGATCGCGCCGGTCAGCGCGATCCGGCCCCGCGGGTCCATGTCGCCGGTCGCGTAGTTCAGCCACGGGTCGGCGAAGATCTCGTACCGCAGGTCGGTCAGGGTGATCAGCCCGAGGTCGAGGGTGTGGTTCTCGGGGCCGTAGAGCACGATGTCCGGGACGGGGGTGATGTCCAGGCCCAGCCCCTCGATCTCGGTGACCATCTCGATCTCGCCGGTCACCGCGTGGACCGCGCCGGGCATCATCAGGTCCAGCGGCGCCATCGGGGTGGTGATGATCAGCGTGCCGGTGAAGGCGAGCCCGGCCGGGGTCAGATGGAGCTCCGGGTGCCGGAAGCGGAGCGTCTCGAAGACGGTGGCCTTGAGCACGGGGTAGGCCGTGACGAACGTCCAGCTCTCGTCACCGGCCCCGGTGACGTCGGCGGTGACCGCCGAGCCGTCACTCGTGAAGGTGGCGGTCACCGCGAGGCCGGTGAACGGGCCGCTCGTGCCGGTACCCGTCACGGTCACGCCGTTCGCGAGCTCGGTGCGCCCGGTGACGGCGCCGAGGGTGAATCGTTCCCCGAGGTGGGCCGAGAGCAGGGCCGAGCCGAGCGCCGCGACGTCCAGGTCCAGGGCCGTGCCCCCCGCATGCAGAGCCGCTTTGAGCTGTTCGGGCGTCATCACTTGTTGTCCTTGGCGAGGATCGAGTACGGCCAGGTTCCGTAGGAGCCGGTGATGTAGACGGGCAGCTCGGTCTTCATCGACTCGGCGTTGTAGCTGTTGAGCCCGCCCGGAGCCCAGTAGTACAGGGTGTGCTCGGGGATCTTCTGCGCCGTCGCCATCACGGCCATGTACCGGTTCAGGACGGCCGCGGAGGGCAGGTGGTGCATCTTGATCTGCTTGCCCGCGCTCACCAGGAGCTGCTTGGGCTTGACCGCTGTCACGTACGCGGCCAGGGCGGAGGTGTTGTCGCTGCCGTGGTGGCTCGCGGTCGCCAGGTCGACGCTCCCGATCCGGGCCGAGTGGTGGTCCACCACGTACTGTTCGGTGTTGAGGGTGGCGTCTCCGGACAGCAGCAGCCTCTTCTTCTTGAACACCTCGATGAGGACCACCAGGCTGCCCCGGTTCGCGGGCGTGCTGTGGTCCTTGTGGGCGGTCGTGTTCACGTTGCCCGACAGCAGTGAGATCTTGCAGTTCGGCTCGTCGAGGACGAGGATGCCGCCTTTGCCGTCGAGCACGCCGCCCTCGGGCGGGTCCTCGTCCTCGGGCGGGGCGAGGACGGGCACGCCGTTGAGCGCGATCACCTGGTCGGCACCGTTCCTGTGGTGATCCACCTCGAAGATGAGGTTCTCGTCGGCGGCGTGGGCCAGGATCCAGGCGCTGGTGCCCCCCTTGGAGTAGTGAGCTCGCGACTTGCTGTGGTAGACCTTCTGGAACTCGACGCTGTCGTCCATCACGGCCGAGAGCTTGTTGTAGTGGTCGGCGTCGGGATGGGTGAGGATCAGCAGGTCCACGGTGTTGCTGCCCTTGAGAAACTTCTCGTGCTTCAGGGTGCCGCCGATGATCCGCCGCAGGGTCTCCAGGTCTTTCTTCGTCTCCTTCTCCTCGTCCTCTTCCTCCCCGGCTTCCGGCAGATCCTCATCGGCTCCGATCACCTCACGGTAGGAGTCGGAGCCGCAGTCGATCATCACGACCCGGCCCTCCGGGGTGCACATGATCGTGCAGTCGCCCTGGCCCATCTGGATGAAGGCGGCGTGGAAGTTCTCGTCGTCGCGGGTCCCCGCCTTGGCCGCGGGCCGGCTCGCTATCTCCCTGGCGCGCGCCGCCGCCACGGCCTTGGCCCGCTCTCTGGCCCTGTCCTCCTCGTCCTTCTTCTTCTTGTCACGTTCGGGCTTGGTCTTGCTGCGCGTCGAGACGCTTCCGTAGCCCTTGCTCGCGGTCTTGATGTCCGTACGGTCGCGGGAGTTCTGCGGCATGTCACACCTGCTCGGGAGGAGAGGTCTCAGGAGGGGAAGTCGATGCGCCAGCGGCCCTGGTTGATGCGGTTCTTCTGCCGCCAGGTGTAGACGTAGCGCCGGTCGTTGTCGCGCGGCTCGTAGTCGGCCGCGTAGGCGTACTCGCCCTGCTTGGTGTTGTAGAGGTCGAACTCCAGCTGTCCCGCGGCGAGGCGCTGCAGGATGCGCAGCTCGTTCTCGCCGATGGTGACGCCGCCGATCCGCAGGTTCTGGCCGACGAAGGTCCTGGCGATGACGTCGATGAGCTGGTCGACGGGGATGTTGCCGTCCTTGAAAGCGATGCCCTCGGGGCGGCCCTCGATCCGGTGCCAGAACTTGTTGGCGTGGTGGAAGCGGATCGTCGGGTACGTGACGGCCGTGCCCGGCGTGTTCTCCTGGAACAGCTCCAGATACAGCGTCTGCCCGCTCGCGCCCTGTGAGGTGTCCCTGCGCAGCTGCAGGTGACCGCTGTCGTTCCTGATCGTCACCTTGCCGCCCAGCGGACCGGGCGTGCCGAAACCGATCTGGTCGGGGCCGAGCGGGTTGATCAGCAGGGGCCGGGCACCGCCTGACTGGATCCAGGAGTAGGTCTGGTGGTGGCCGATGCGCAGGTGCGCCTGGTCGGTCGGGCCGACGATCACCGCACCGCCCAGCGAGTCCTGGTTGACGTGGACGACGTGCAGCTTGCCCTGCGGGGAGCCCACCGGGCCGATACCCACGGCGTCGCCCCTGGGGTTGATCAGCAGAGGCTTGGAGCCGCCGGACTGGATCCAGGAGTAGTCCTGGTGGTAACCCAGGCGCAGGTGCGCCGCCTGGTTGGTCGGCCCAAGGATCAGTGCGTTGCCCCCGGCGTCCTGGTTGGTGTGGACGATGTGCAGGCGGGCCTCGGGGGCGCCGGTGCCGATCCCGACGGTGTTGCCCAGCGGGTTGATCGCGAGTGGCAGCCCGACGTGCGACTGGATCCAGGTGTAGGTGCGGTCGTAGCCCAGGCGCAGGTTCTGCTCGGACTTGCGGCCGATCACCAGCGCGTCGCCGTTGGCGTCCTGCGGGGTGTGGACGATCTGGAACCGCGCTTCGATCCTGTCCGCGGCGACGTTGACTCCGGCGGAGGACCGCGTGAACAGCAGCGGGGTGCGGTCCACCATCACGGTCGCCGAGCCGTCGGCGTAGCCGGGGATGTTCTCGTACTCGACGAGGATCGGGGCGTGTCCCGGTTTGGGCAGGGCGAGGATGTTGGTGAGGTCGATCTCGATGTACTCGCCGGGGGCGAGCACGGTGTCGGCGGCGGGAGTGATCTCCCACGTCCTGACCTTGTCCGGGCGTTTCCTCGCGCTCCACCGGGTGCCGGTGACCGAGAGCCCGACGCCCCCGGCCGCGCCCACCTTGGTGAGCGCCCAGGGCGTCTTGTCGGCGTCCGCGCCGCTGTCGGCCTCGGCGTCGAACGAGATCTGGAAGGTCGAGGTCGGCAGGCCCTTCAGCAGCGGGATGCCCTTGCCGGCGCGCATCGTATTGGCGATGTGGAGCTTCAGTTTGTTGGGCGTCGTGCCGTCGCTGAGCACCCGGTCGCCGCCGACGAGGCGGATGTCCAGCGGGATGTTGTGCAGGCCCCGATGGTTGATCACGTCCAGGTACTGCACCCGGGTGCCGACCAGCGGCATGGTCTGGCCGGAGTATCTGATGTTCTTGTAGTCCAGTTCCAGCTGGGTGCCGTGGGTGCCGTCCGTGCCGTCGGCGTTGAGGCCCGCCACCTCGACCGAGACGGTGCCGTCCGGCGGGATCGGCCTGGCGTTCTTCCACTGGAAGTACAGGGCCGTGCCGTCCGCCTCGGGCACCATCGCCCAGTCGGTGGAGTTCAGGGTGGGGGTGAGCCCGGCGGCGAGCGTCCCCTTCCGCAGGCGCAGCGCGAAGTGGTAGGTGCTGGAGGACACGCCGGTGAGCGGCATCGCCTCCACCGTGCCGCGCGAGCTGTTGGTGAGCCGCAACGTCATCGTCTGGAGCTTGACGTCGTCGATGTAGAGCACCGGCTGGTCGTCGTCGTTGACGAAGGCGAAGTCCAGCGGGTGCGAGCGGACGAACATCTCCAGGGGCGGCTCGTCGTCGGCCATGTCCCGCAGGATCTCCGCGGCGGTCAGCGCCCTGTCGTACACCCGGAACTGCGCGAGTAGCCCGGTGTAGGCCGCCGTGGCGTTACCCCATCCCAGGCAGAAGTCCTCCTGGTCGGCCACGCGCGAGACGCCCTGCCTGACCTGCTCCGCGACGAGCCTGCCGTCCACGAAGATCCGCGCGCTGGTGTTGTCGTGGGTGACGGCGACGTGCTTCCACGTGTTCGGCGGGATCACCCCGGCGTCGGTCGAGTGGCTGTCCAGGCCGCGGGTCGTGTTGAACATGTGCTCAAGGCACCCGTTACTCTCCAGGCGCAGCCGGATGTTGGGCGACTGCTTGCCGAACACCGCCGTGGTGCCGCCCCCGGACCAGTTGATCCACGCCGAGAGGGTGTAGGTCGTGAGGGCGAGGAGCGGCCGGCCCGCGGGCACGACCGCGTACTGGTTGCCGCCGCCCAGGCGCAGGCAGGCGAACTTCGGGTCGGTGACGACCGTCGGCGCCTCGACGAAGGTGCCCGTCAGCTGGTTGGGACCGCTGTCGAGGACGGTTTTCTGCGGGGCGAGGGCGTCCAGCGGCCAGTGCAGGACCAGGGAGTCGCTCATCCGTGCCTCTCCTCGGGGACCGAGGCGAGACCGAGCTGGCCCTGGGCCTGCTGCTGCACGGTGGCGACCAGTTCGAAGACCTGGGCGTAGGGGAGCGCGCCGAGCGCGTCGAGGATCTGGTTGACCTCGGGGAGCGTCAGCGTCAGGTTGATCTTCTGCATGAGGGGTTCCTCTGCTCGGGGTCCGGTACGCGCTGTCCGCGACATCGCGTACCGGAGCCGATGTCGCGGGATTCGGGACTGGGATTCCGGGCCGGGATTCGGGGGCAGGGATTCCGGGCCCGGGGATGAACTACTCGGTGTCCGGGACGAGCGTGAGCCAGCCCTCTCGGGCCGTCGGCAGGGCGGGGGCGCCCGCGTCGTCGTGGACGGGGTCGAGCGGCCTGTCGGTCCAGGCCGACGGGGTGCGCTCGCGCCAGCTCCACCGGTGCCCTGGGACGTCCGGCACGGGCAGCGCCAGGCTGTCGCCGTCCACGAGCACGGGCGCGGTGAACTCCGGGACGCGCAGCGCGTCCATCGCGGCGCGGTACTGCTCGGCGGGCAGGGTGGCCGCCTTGCCCGGCAGGAAGCCGGACGTGACGTGGATCGGGGCCCGGGGGTCGGCCAGCAGAGTGAGCGTGTACGGCGGCAGGTCGATCCCGACGGTCAGCGGCGGCGCCGTCGTGACGGGCAGGAACCCGCCGAGACCGGAGGCCGGATCCGCTCCCTCGATCCAGTACCCGATGAGCCCGTCGTTCAGCCGGTCGGCCGCGCCGACCCGCACGGGCAGCGCGACGTTTTGATAGCCGTTGGAGTCGCGGGTGCTGCGCCGCATGTCCTGCCGGAAGACGTTCCAGTCCTGGTGGACGGCGAGCGGCCCCATGACCTGAAGGTCGAGCTCGGCGCGCAGGACGGCCAGCGGCCGGGCGGTCAGCACGTCCAGGCTGTGGTCCTCGGGTTCGACGCCCGCCGTCAGCGTGTCCAGGCTCGACAGGAACTCCGCGAACGCGTCCGGGCCGAGCGCCTGGATCCGGGTGGCCACCGCCCGCAGGTGCGCGTTGCCGATCCCCGCGATGCCGGTGACCGTGCTGCCCGGGGAGGGCAGCCAGCGGGCCAGTTTCGCGTTGGACGGCTCCGGGCTCGCGGTGATCAGGCCGAGCTGGACGCCGTCGCCGTCGTAGAAGGCGAGGCCGTCGTCCAGGTCGTCGGGGACCAGCCACCCGCACACCGGGGAGGTCACCGGCACGTCGTTCATCTCGCGCAGTTCGTGGTCGGAGTCCAGCCAGCGGAACGACAGCCGGGACGGCTGGGCCAGCCGCGGCGGCATCGCGGCCCAGCCTGGACGGTCGGGAACGCGCATCCGCGTCGTGGTGACCGCGGTGTCGGTGTCGACGTCGCAGGCCAGCCCGAAGTTGTCGACGATCCGCAGCCGGTTCAGGCGCATCACCCCGGCGCGGATCGGGTTGAAGCCCGACAGCGGCTCCGGCGCGTGCCGGGTGTTCTCGCCAACGGCCCGCGCGACCTTGGCCGCGAACCTCTGGTAGTCGGGGAAGCCGAGCGGGTCGGCGATCGGGAGCTGGCGGGTGAGCCGCCGCATGAGCAGCGCGTCGTTGAAGCCGCCGAGCACCTGGGCGAGGTTGCCGCCCTCGTTCTCGGCCAGGTGCCGGTACATCGAGATGATCGTCTTGACACGGGCGTCCTCACCGTTCTCGGCGTACCAGGTGATGACCGTGTCCGGGTCCTCCTGGAAGGCGGAGGGTTCGACCGTCGTCCCGTTCGCCGCGTTGTAGGCGGCGATGACGCTGCCCGCCAGGTACCGCAGGATGCGTGCCGACATCACCGGTCCGGTGCTCCGCGACAGGACCGTGGTGCCCGAGTAGACGCTCGCGACCCGGGTCGGGGCCTCGTAGCCTGGCCTGGTCCGCAGGTCCGCCTCGCCGGGAGCCAGCTCGTAGGCGTCGGTGACGAACGTCGGCGCGTAGACGGGGTCGTCCGGGTCGAGATTGTCACCGCCGCCGGTGGCGAGGAACTCCGCCTCCCAGTGCAGGAGCACCGGGTGCCACGGGTTGTGCGCCCAGACGTCCGGCTTCAGGCCGAGCGCGGGCAGCTCCCGCCGCAGCGACACGGGGTCGCGCGGGTCGGCGACCGCGAGCACCCGGCAGGGCAGCAGGCCGTCTGGGCTGCCCTCGCCGTCCTGGCCGTGCCGGTCGGAGGGCGTGGCCACCTGGCCGGTCAGCAGCACGACCGGCTCGGCGGGCAGGTAGAACTGCGGCGCCGGGACGGTGTCGAGGACGAACGTCGCGCCGGACGGCCCCGCCGTCCGGGTGTTGTACGTCGCCAGGGCGGCTTCGAGGGCGGTACGGGCCGCGGTGACGGCGTCCTTCGGGCGGCTCAGGAGGTTGGTCAGCTCGTCCAGGTGGTCGATGTGCCGTTCGAGGTAGGAGCGCACCTCATCGGGGTCGGGGTAGCTCTCGCGCAGGCCCGCGTTCGGGTAGGCGCAGATCATGTATCTGTACCAGTCGGCGAACAGCTGCTCTCGCAGGCCGACCAGCGCCTCCTCGGCACGGTCGAGATCCTCCTGCGCGATGTTGAGCCCGTTGAGCAGGTCGCCGGCCTCGCGTGGCAGCGCCAGTGCCTCGCGCCGCTGGCGGGTGGCGGCGTCCACGTTCGGGGTGTCCTCCCTGCGGATCGTCCACAGCCGTCTCGGGGGCAGCGGCCGGAAGCCGTCGGCGTGCCGCTCCTCGGCCAGCTTGGCGCCGACGTCGAGCGGCTTGGCCTCCAGCTCGTCGGCGTAGGCCAGGGCTTCGAGCAGGTTCTCGGCCTCGTCGGGGGCGACCCCGTCGAGCACCGTCCCGAGGTGGGCGGCCAGCGCCTCGGTCGCGCTCGTGCCGACGAACACGCCGCCGTCCTGGTCGTACAGCAGCGGGCTGACGGCCCGGCCGTCCGGTCTGAAGATCAGCGACGCGTAGCACACCGTGGACGCCGGGCGGGCGCTGCCGTCCGGGACGCCCCAGCCGAACCCGTCCGCCAGCGCGGCCCGCCATCCGGAGCCGGTGGTCAGGCCGGCGAGGGTGTCCTGCGCGGCGGCCGAAAACCAGCCCGCGACCTCGTACTGGGTGCCGCTCGGCGGGCGGGAGCCGGTGAAGTCGGTGTCGTGGAAGCCGAACACGCTGTGGCAGCCCGGGTAGAAGGCCGCGAAGGCGGGATCGCCGTGCCCGATCGCCGTCACCTGCGGCAGCCTGTCTCCCGGCAGGCCAGGCCGCCACGTCTCAAGGGGCACGGCCCGGCCGAGCCTGCGAAACGGGACGCCACCGTCGGTCGCAGGGAACGCGATCCCGGCCGCGTTCGCGTCGTCCGGGGCGGCCAGGTAGTCGCTCTCGACCACCCAGGAACGTTCCAAAGCCCCTTCCCGGCGACGCGTCACCAGCCACCGGTTCGGCACGGCGGGCACCCGCGTCCTCCCGTCCTCCTGGACGAGCCGGGTCAGCGCGTCCGGAAGCGACCAGTGCAGGTGCACTCCCGGCCCGAGCAGGAAGTCCTGGTCCTCGAAGGGGTCGGGGAGAATCTCCTCACTGATGTACGGGGCGCCTGGCCGGACGTCCCGTTTCGTAATGGGATCGACGTACGGCAGTCGGGTGAAGTCCACCGGCTCGACGACTCCGACCTCGTCCTTCAGATAGAGCGCCGCCAGACGCATCGGAACCACGAGCGCATCAGCCATTAAGCCCCTCTCGCCCCACTATCAGACCGACCGCCACACAATAACGATATGCACGTTATTCCGGGAAGACTGAAGTTCAAGGCTGTAACACGCAGAGAATTTCTCCGCAATTACCGAGAAGCCTCATTCACCTACCTTGCTCCGAGAAAGCCGGTGAGTTCAGCACCAATGAAGGTCTTCGGGAGGGAACCCACCGGTCTTTTGTGGCTCCCGATCGGCATCACGTTCGGTTCGCCCCAACCGCTGCTCTTGGCGGCCTGGAAGGGCTTCCTGCAGCTCACCGCGGAGCCGGGTTCCCGTTACCAGAGCTGACTTCTGGACGACGTCTGCCCATCCCACCCGCCTACACCGACGAACAGGTGCGCGAGCTGTCGGTACCCGTACAGGTACTGCTGGGCGCCCACAGCGCGCTGCACGCCGCGCAGGCGGTGGCCGCGCGGCTGGCCGAGGTCGCCCCGTCGTGGCGGGTGGAGATCGTGCCCGACACCGGACACGCGCTGCCCGTCGAAGCTCCAGACCTGGTCACCGAGCGGATCCTCACCTTCCTCGGCCAAGCCCAGGCCGAGATCGCAACGCCGGAGCACAGCACGGACCGCGGCTAGGAAACCAGCCATGCCCAAACAGGTGGACCATGACGAGCGGCGACGCCAGTTGACCGAGGCGTTGTTACGCATCGCCGGCACCCGCGGCCTGCAGGCGGTGTCGATGCGTGAGATCGCCGCCGAGGCCGGAGTCTCGCTGCGCGTCGTCCAGTACTACTTCACCGACAAGCAAGCCCTGCTCGACTCCGGCCTCGCCGAGCTGACCGTCCGTCTGGACCACCGGGTCAAGCAGCGGGCCGCCGCCGCCACGGGCGGGCTGTCCACGCGAAGTGTCTTCGAAGCCGTCCTCGGCGCGATCCTGCCCTCCGACGAGCAGAGCCGACTGGACTCACTCGCCTGGACCGCCTACTACACCGCCGCTCTCACCGACCCGGCCCTCGCCGCGGCCGCGCTTACCCGCCCCGACGCGCTGGAGGACTTCCTCACCACCCGGCTCACCACCGCGCAGCAGGCCGGGAACCTCGCCTCCGATCGCGACCCGCGCACCGAGGTCGCCACACTTCTGGCCCTCGCCAACGGCCTGACCGCAAGCGTCCTGGGCCGACAACGCAGCCACGAAGCCGCCACCGCGATCATCAACTACCACCTCGATCACCTCTTCGGACCTATGGCCGCACTACGGCCGCCCCCGGGCCGAGCCGCACCGACCCAAACTCCTCACCCGCACCCCGACCAGTAACCATCCATCCTCGCGGACCTGGAAGCCGCCGCCACCACCTTCCGCCGCACCGTGAACCTCATCGACTGACCAGGGGGTTCTACCAGCCATCTCGCGACCACCCGCATCAGAACGGCCAGTCACGATAAGAGATGCCCGCCGGGCTCCTTAACGTGACTGGCCGTTCGGTTGCTGCTCAAGCCCCGAGACCGCCTGATCAGGGGTCCCGGTAGCAATGAAGAAATTTCCAACGAAGTAGCACCTGACCTGGGTTGATACGGGCCCCTATGGCTGAGGTCTCGATTCGCTTACGGTGTTGACCATGAGCGACGACAAGCCGGAGTTCGGGTATGGCGCGGGCGGTCGCCCGTTGTGGACGGCGCGGGACCGGGACGCTGAGATCATCCGGGCGGTGCTGCGCAAGGCGGGGCATCGGGAATTCAGTGAGCGCCACGGCGGGTTCGTCGTGGAGGGCGGCAGCGGCGGAAGGTCGTTCCAGGTCGCATGTGCCGACGACGCCGAGACGTCCGCGCTGGAGCTCGCCCGGTACTCCGACGACCTGCGCACGGCCGGGTACCGCGTCGAGCCTGACGCTGGCGATGATCAGGTGCTGCTGGTGAGTCCTCCTGATCGCGGTTCGTTCCAGCGCGCGGGGGTGGAGCTCAGCGGGAACGGCGGCGCTGGGCGGGGTCGGCTTCGGCGGTGATGCGCGCGGAAGTCTCCTCGCCCAGGCGAACGTACCGGCCGAGGCTGGACAGGTGCTGGTGGCGGCTCTTGGCCCGCAACTCCGGGGCGGTCCGTCCAGCCTGCGCGAGATGCTGCAACGCGCTGTGCCGGAGCTGGTGCAACGTCCATCCCTGGCGGTGCGGATCCAGCTTGACGGAGGCGGTCTTGAACAGGTACTCGGCGCGCGGATAGGACAGCCGCCCCCGCCCGGTGATCGGGCAGATGTCACCGCGCGCGGGTGCGCGAGGCTCGGAAGCGGGGGCGCGCCGGTCGGCCAGGAACACCGGCCCGGCAGTCCGGCCGGCCAGCAGGCGGGGCAGCAGCCGGGCGGTGGCGGTGGCCCAGTGCACGTATTCGATGGCGCCGCCCTTGGAGACGACCCGGGCGCGGCGGAACTCCAGGTCGAGGTCCTCGACGTTGAGGCTGAGGATTTCCTCGGCGCGGGCGGCCGTGTCGTACAGGAGCCGCCACAGCACCCGTTCGCGCAGGGCGCGCGTGGGATCGGTGAACAGCTTGTCCAGCCGGGTGGCCGGGATGGCGCGGTCTGATTGGTGGTGTTCGGCGGATTCCTACGCGCCAGCGACGATTCAGCGGCAGATGCCGGGGCGCCGTTTCTTGAGGCGGGAGTTCACTGATACCGGTGGCGGAGTGCTCGTTGCTCGGCGGCGTCGAGTGCGGGTATGAGAGGTGCGAGCGTGGTGCGAAGGAGGTCCGGAAGCGAGCCGGACGGCACGACGAGCCCGCTGGTTGTGGCGGACGAGGCAGTCGTCTGCAACCACTGCTCGAGCGCCACGCGAACTGCGGCAGCCACGCTCGCCGCGAGCACCCGTGCGGTGTGCGGGTCGCCGTCGCCGAGACGTTCGGCAATCGCGTCGGTGAGAGGATGTTCGATCGCGGTGACGGTTTCGATGAATGCGTCCCGTAGCGCGGGACGGGTGGTGATCAGCAGCAGCGCGTCCCGCCCGGATTCATCCGGGGCGGTGTACTGATCCACGATCGCCTCGATGACGGCATCGGCAAGGCCGACGCCGGCGGGCCGGTCGGCCACCGCCGCCGCGACCCGCGCTTCCCGTTCGCCGGAGACGGCGGCGACGATCGCCTGTTCACGGCTGGAGAAGTAGTTGTTGTACGTCCTCGGTGAGACGCCGGCGGCCTCGGCGATGTCATCGACGCGTACGTTGTCTGGTCCACGCTCCAGGGCCAGCCGCAGGGCCGCCGCGCGCAAGGCATCTCGGGTGGCCCGCTTCTTTTGCTCGCGCAGCCCCGTCCGTCTCGTCGTCACGATCTCAGCATAGCTTAGATGCGTGCACGAAAATTTGCGTGTACGCATTTTTATGCCTAATCTGGCATCCTCACCCGCCAGGAAGGACCAGAACGATGAGGGCCAAAGGCATTAGCTACGACACCGGCTTCGTCAAGAATGGAGCGACCTCCCGCAAACGCTTCGACCCGGACGTGGTCGAGCGCGAGCTGCGCATCATCCGCGATGACCTGCACTGCACCGCGGTCCGTATCATGGGTGGCGACCCGGAGCGGATTGAGCTGGCGGCGGCACACGCCGCCGATTTGGGCCTGGAGGTCTGGTTCTCCCCCTACCCTCTCGAACTGACCGCCGAGGAGATGCTGCCGCTGTTCGCGGACTGCGCCGAACGCGCGGAGCGGCTGAGGCGACGGGGAGCCGAGGTGGTGTTCGTCGTCGGTGCCGAGTTGAGCCTGATGAATCCCGGGTTCCTGCCCGGTGACGGCACCGACGAGCGGGTCGCGTTGCTGAGCCAGCCGGATCGCGTGCGGGAGCAGATCGCCGAGGTCAGCACACGTGTCAACGAATTCCTCGGCACGGCCGTGGCACTGGTCCGCGAGCGCTTCGGCGGCAAGATGACCTACGCCTCCGTACCACTTGAGCGCGTCGACTGGGCACTCTTCGACATCGTGTCCATGGATCTCTATCGGTCGGCCGAGATCGCCGACCGTTTCGCCGAAGGCGTCCGTGGCCTGGTCGCGCAGGGGAAGCCGGTCGCAATCACCGAGTTCGGCGCGGCCAGCTACCAGGGTGCAGGCGAGCGAGGCGCTCTCGGTTTGGAGATCGTCGAGTACGACAAGGACGGGCCTGTTCGGTTGAATAGTGAGTATGCCCGGGACGAGCCTGGTCAGGCCGCGTACGTGCGTGAGCTGCTAGAGGCATTCGAAGCCGGCGGCGTCGACAGCACGTTTGTGTTCACCTTCGCACTGTACGACCATGTGCACCGGCCCGACGGCGATCCCCGCGACGACCTGGACCTGGCCAGTTACGGCATCGTCAAGGTCTACGAGGACCGGCTCGGAGCCACCTACCCCGCCATGCCCTGGGATCCCAAGGCCGCCTTCACCACCCTCGCCGAGTACTACCGCGGCTGACCACGTCCCAAGGACCGTAACCCGGAGCGAGTCGCCCCGGCACGCCCACGACCCTGCGCTTTAGCGCGCCATCCGTCCCGCCCATTTCCGTACGAACTAAGGAAAAACGTGATCACAGATGTCGTCATCGCCGGCGGTGGCCCGAACGGGCTGATGCTGGCCTGCGAAATGAGCCTGGCAGGGGTCCGGCCGATCGTGCTGGAACGGCTACCGGAGCCGAGCCAGGAACCCAAGGCGAACGGACTGCTGGGCCAGGTCGTGAAAATGCTTGACCACCGGGGTCTGCATGAACGTCTCAGCGGTAGCCCACAACCTCCGCAGCCGAACTCCGGATACTTCATGTTCGGCGCGATGGGCCTGGACCTGAGCCTGCTGCAGGACAGCCCCGTCTATGCCCTGCCGGTGCCGCAGCGACGCATTGTGCAGGTCCTGCAGGAGCGCGCCACCGAACTAGGCGTGGAAATCCGGCGGGGACACGAAGTCGTCGGCCTGTCGCAGGACGACGACGCGGTTACCATCGACGTCGCGAGCCCGGGCGAGACCTACCAATTGCGGGCCCGGTACCTCATAGGCGCGGATGGAGCGCACAGCAGCACGCGCAAGCTCTCCGGCATCAAATTCCCCGGCATCACCTACGACCGGATGACCGTCTGCTCAGCGCACGCGACGGTCCCGGCGGACTGGGTCGATTCCGCGACCGGTGCGCTGAACGTGCCCGGCCACGGCGCTGTTCTGCCGTTCCTGCCCCACCGCACCGAACATGGCGGGTTCTCCTACGCGCCGATGCCCGGCCACCCACCGCTGGTCAGCACCACAGAGTGGGACCTGCCCGAGAGCAACGCTCCAATGAGCCTGGAGGAGTTGCGGGTGAGTATCCGCCGCGTGCTCGGCGTCGACGTGCCGCTTGGTCCGCCCGACGGTGCAGGGCCGCACGTGCTGCGCCGACTGACCGGCGGTAACACCCGAATCGCCGAACGGTTCGCCGACGGCCGGGTGTTCCTGATCGGTGACGCCGCGCACGTGTACGCCGCCACGGGGGGCGGTCCAGGGCTCAACCTCGGCCTGCAGGATGCGGCCAATCTCGGCTGGAAACTCGCCGCCGAGATCCGGGGAAGCGCCCCGTCCGGGCTGCTGAACAGTTACGAGACAGAGCGGCGATCGGCTGCCCAGCGCATGGTGCTGAACGCGCAGGCACAGGCGGCCCTGATCGCCCCCGGCAGCGATGTCACCGGACTGCGCGAGGTGTTCACCGAACTGCTTCGCGACCAAAGCACCGTGCAGCGCCTGGCCGAACTCACCGCGGGCGCCGACGTCCGCTACGACATGGGCGAACGCGAGGCGCACCCGCTGACCGGCCGGTTCGCCCCAGATATGGACCTGCACACCCCGACCGGGCCGGTCCGGCTGGCCGAGCTAACCAGAACCGCACGCCCTCTGCTGCTCGACCTGACCGAAGAAGCATCACTGGCGGAGACACTTGCCCTGCGGCACGACCAGGTCGATATCGTCACGGCGCGCTCCCAGACCCCCGCGCCCACCGCCCTGCTCCTTCGACCGGACTGCTATGTGGCCTGGGCATCTGCATCACCCCGGCCCGATCCCATGGAGATCGAAACACTCCGGGCAGCCTTACAGCGGTGGTTCGGAGTCGTCAAGCCCGCCCACACCTGAAGTTTCGGGCACGTACGTGGTACCGGATCAACTCATCGCTGGCGATCTCCGGGTACGAACGCAGCTGCTCCAGCTGCTCCTCGGAGAACATCTTCTCGGACACCGCACCACCTCTACCTGCCGTACCGGACGAAACCGGAACGAACGTAGCGGTAGTGATCACCAACCCGTCAAACGCAGCCGTTACCCCAGGTCAGGTGCTACTTCGTTGGAAATTTCTTCATTGCTACCGGGACCCCGATCAGAGAAGCGGACTTCGTTGTAACTTCTGGGGTGTGTCAGCGTTGTTGTTTCCGGATCCTCCACTCGCCGATGCGGTCGTTGCGTTGCGTCCTTGGCGAAGGTCCGATGTGCCGCAGCGGTTTGCCGGCTTCTGCGATCCACTGTGTCTGCGTTTCTCCTGGCCGCTCGTCGAGCCCTTCGCCGAAAGGCATGTGCAGAGGCGCTTCGATGAGGAGGAGGAAGCACGGCTTTGCGGGGAGGAACTCAACCTCGCCGTAGCCGATGCGGTCGACACTCCGGCCTGATCTTGGGCGGGGCTTCGATGTATGACATAGACCTTGGCCAGGCGCGTGCGGCGATCGGCTGGCACCGCACGCACGCGGGCGAGGGGTCGCCATTCGCACACTGCGTCTGCTGGCGTGTTGGGCGTTCGGCCACATCCACCTTGCCCGCCTGGAGCTGACGTGCGCGCCCGACAACGTCGCCTCCCAACGCGTAGCCACACGGTGCGGGTTCGTGCGTGAGGGAGTGCTGCGCTCGCATGTGCGCTTCAAGGGCGGGCGCCGTGACTCGGTGATGTTCAGCTTTCTGCCCGGCGAACTGCAATGAGCCCGGCACTGGTTGACCTGGGATGTTGAGGGGCTGGTCGGCCTTCGAGGAGGCTGAGTGCAGTGCTAGCGGACACGCCGTTCTCCAGTTGAGCGGCCAGATTTCTCCTGGCTGATGGCCATCAAAATTCCTGGCGTGGCCACTGGGAATCCCGGTGG